>NZ_CP015285.1:902500-1202500 GCF_001639105.2 Azospirillum humicireducens | reverse complement strand
GCCCGCGATCAGGAGCACCGCGCAGACGGCCGCGCCCAGCGGAAAGCTCCCGTCCACCGTCAGGTCGGGAAAGTCCAGGATGCGGAAGGACAGATAGACGCCGATGGCGACCAGCGCATAGACGAGGCCGATCTCGATGGCGCCGAAGAGGGCGATTTCGGTCATTGCGGTGCTTTTAAATGGGCAGACACTTGCCCCCACCCTAACCCTCCCCCGCTGGGCGGGGGAGGGGACAAGCGCTTGTGCGGGAGAGCGGCGGAGTTCCCTCCCTTGCGAAGCGGGGGAGGGTTAGGGTGGGGGCGTTCGGAGCCGGCGGCCTTACTGCCCGACCACCTTCGTCGCGCGCTTCACCACCGCGTCGGGCAGGGTGACGCCCATGGCGGCGGCGGACTTCGGGTTGACGAACAGGTCGGTGCCCCTGGCCAGTTCCACCGGCAGGTCACCGGGCTTCTCGCCCTTCAGAACGCGGGCGACGATGGCGCCGGTCTGCTTGCCGACCTGGAAATAATCGAAACCGATGGAGGCCACCGTGCCGCGGGCGACGCTGTCGGTGTCGGCGGAGAAGATCGGCAGCTTGGCCTGCTGGCCGACCGCGATCACGCTTTCCAGCGCCGAGACGACCGTGTTGTCCAGCGGGATGTAGACGGCATCCGCCTTGCCGACGAGGCTGCGCACCGCCGGCTGGGCGTCCGACGATTTCGGAACGGAGGCCTCGACGACGCTCAGCCCGGCCTTGGCGGCCTCGTCCTTCAGCGCCTTGACCAGCACGACGGAGTTCGGCTCACCGGGGTTGTAGAGCACGCCGATGCGCTTGGCCTGCGGAACGATCTCGCGGATCAGGGCGACATGCTCGGCCACCGGGGCCATGTCGGACAGGCCGGTGATGTTGGCGCCCGGCTTGTCCATCGACTTCACCATCTGGGCCGAAATCGGGTCTGTCACCGCGGTGAAGACGACCGGGATGTCACGGGTCGCCGCCGCCACCGCCTGGGCCGAGGGGGTGGAGATCGGCACGATCACGTCGGGCCGCGATCCGGCGAACTGGCGGGCGATCTGGGCGGCGGTGGCCGGGTTGCCCTGCGCGCTCTGGTATTCGACCTTCAGGTTCTGGCCCTGGACGAAGCCGGCATCCTTCAGCGCCTCCACCACGCCGTCGCGGGTCGCGTCGAGCGCCGGATGCTGGACGATGGCGGTGATGGCGACGGTCTTGCTCTGCGCCAGCGCCTCGACCGGGGCGGCGAACGGACCGACGAAGGCGGCGAGTGCCGCCGCGGCGCACAACAGACGGGTGAAGGACATGGCTGCGGATCTCCTGGACACGGAAGGCCTTCCCCTAGACCGCGCAGGCGCCGCCGTCAACTCGGCAGCGGGGCGCCGGGTGGCCGGGAATGGAACATTTGAAACGCTATGAACCATAGTCCGGAGAGCGTTCCACCGTTTCATCCGCCGTTCGATCCACCATCCCCCTCCACAGCCGCAACCGGTCCGGATGTTTCATAGCATGAGGCGGCCGCGGCGGTAAGGATGGCCGTGAAAAGACGCCCATGCCGGCAAGGAGGAGTCCGGCATGGCCGACCCGCCCGCAATCGTGGGTGTCGCTCCGGTCGGAAAGAGCCTATATTGTGGGCAGCACGGAAGGAATGGTCATGACCGTTGGAACCGAAGCCGCCCCGTCGAAGTTTCTCGCGTCCTTCCGCGGCCTGATCGGATGCTGCCCCAACTGCGGGCAAGGCCGGCTGCTGCGGAACTTCCTGAAGCCGGTCGACCGCTGCGCCGCCTGCGGCGAGGCCTATGGGCATCTGCGCGCCGACGATGCGCCGCCCTGGATGACGATCCTCATCGTCGGGCATATCGTCATCCCGGCCCTGCTGTCGGTCGAACAGAGCTACGAACCGCCGACCTGGGTGCATCTGACCGTCTGGCCGCTGCTGACCCTGGTGCTGACGCTGCTTCTGCTGCCGCGCTGCAAGGGGCTGGTTCTGGGGCTGCTGTGGAGCACAGGCGCACCGGGATCGGAACAGGCCTGAGCTCCTGTTCTTCCTGTCCGCATTCCTTGCAGCCTGAAACGGACAACGGCACCGCGCGGCGTTGCGCAGTGCCGTTGTCCGTTTTACGGTTCTGTGTTCGATCCCATCCCGCCGCCGGGCGGGAATGAAGCGGTCAGCGCGCGCTGGGGCTCAGCGCGGCCGGGCCATGGCCGGCACGGTCACCGGACAGGGTGGCGCGCAGCCTGGCGAACAGCTCGCGCAGGTACTCGGCGCGCATCTTGCGAGCGGCCAGCACGATCTCTGCCTGACTGCGGGAATCGCGAATTTCGTCGAAATTAGTGTTCATGGCTCTGGGAATCTCCACGTTAGGTGAGAGACGTCCGCTCCCTTGGAATTTGTTTGCCTTGTGAGGCTTAAGATAGGGCAGAGCCGCTGCCCTAAGAAGTGCGGTCCACGCAATGCCGCCTGACGATTTCCGTATCAGCTTCCCCAATTAACGGAGGTGCGAACTATTGTCGCAGGCCGCGGTCGGTCAGCGGTCGACAATAGTTCGCCCTTCACACTATTTCCGCTCCCTGGCTCCATCCACGCCGACATTGCGGTTGGAAACCTCGCGGATGTCGAGCGGTATGGGACGTTCGTCGATACCGCCGCCGTCGCTTGGGCCGGTGGCGCTTTCGATGGTCCTGTCGTCGCGGGGCCGATCAATCCGGAGCCTGCCGTCGTCTTTGCGGCCGTCGCTCTAAGCAGGTTTTCCGCACTCCGCCCCCAGATGGGCGCTCTCCCGTCTGCGGTGTGGAGGTCTCGGTCTTGCTCAACAGGGCTGAAGCGCGCTCGTCACCGCATGTACATCGAACCAGCCGCCGACGCTGTGGCGGAGATCGTGCCGGCGATCCTGCTCCGGCGCCGGGGCGATGTCCCACAGCCAGGACATGTCGGGAGCGGGCAGGGAAAGCCCCCAGGTCGACTCCTCCACCTCCGTCACCGTTCCACGGTGCAGCCAGGAACTGTCGACATCGGTGTACAGCGCCGCCCGCCCGGCGATGCCGGTCAGCCAGCCGAGATGCCCCTGCACCATGGTCCGGGCAAAGGCCAGCCGTTCGGCTTCCGTCGTGTGGGGCGCGCGTCGCTCCACCGCGTCCAGCGGCAGAAGCGGCAGTTGCGACAGCAGATTGCAGGACAGGGCGAAGCGGAAAGGCTCGCCATCGATGGTCGGCGGCACGAACCCGGTGGGGACCGGGGCGCCACGGTCGAGCGCCATGGCGAGCGGGGCCAGGGCTCCGCTGACATCGAGTTCCAGCAGCCGGACGTTCGGCAACCCTGCAACGCGGCGGCGGACCGCCCGGCTGTGCAGGATGTCCACCAGCACCACCTGGTCGAATCGCGCGGTCAAGGGCTCCAGAGGGACTTCGATCAGCAGCCCCGACCCGACAACCAGCGCCCGTCCGCCCGGTTCCACACGCTGGATCGCCTGTTCGACGAAACGGTGGCAGGCGGCCACATGCGGCGCCCAGGCCCGCCGCTGCCGCCGATACCGGGCGCCGAGCGCCACCATTTCAGCCAGATAGCCGAAGCGGCGGGCCAGCGGATGGCAGGGCGTGGTCAGATACTCGATCGCTTCGCGCAGCATGGCCGGTCGCTTCTCCCCCCTTGACCCGCAGCGGTGGCAAGGTACCTATGACGGCATGGTCGAGATCAAGAGGAAAGCGGCCCTGGTCACAGGGGCCGGCAAGCGCATCGGGCGTGCCATCGCGCTCGATCTGGCGGGGCAGGGTTGGGACGTGGCCGTCCACTACCGAAGCTCCCGCGGGGAGGCCGATGCCGTCGTCGCGGAGATCCGCCGGGCGGGCGGGAGGGCCATGGCCTTTGCCGCCGACCTGGACCGCGAGGGGCAGGTGAAGGCGCTGGTGCCCGCGGTAACCGAACAGCTCGGCCCGCTGACCCTGCTGGTCAACAACGCCTCCCGTTTCGAGCGCGACGAGGTCGCCGATGTGACCCGCGAATCGTGGGATGCGCATATGGAGGCGAACCTGCGGGCGCCCTTCGTGCTGTCGCAGGATTTCGCCTCACGGTTGCCGGAGAGCGAAGGCGGCCTGATCGTCAACATCATCGACCAGCGCGTTTGGAATCCGACTCCGCATTTCGTCTCCTATACCCTGTCCAAGATGGGATTGTGGGCGCTGACCCGCACGATGGCGATGGCGCTCGCCCCGCGCATCCGGGTGAACGGCATCGGCCCCGGTCCCATCCTGCGCAACGACCGCCAGACGGAAGGGGAATTCTCTGCCCAATGGGAGTCCACTCCGCTCAGGCGCGGCAGTACGCCGGAGGAGATCTGCGCAGCCATCCGCTTCCTGATCGCCGCCCCGGCGGTGACAGGCCAGATGATCGCTCTGGACGGCGGGGAGCATCTGGGATGGGCGCAGCCGGCGCATGGCTTCGTCCCCAACGAATAGAGGCCTGTTACAAATCGGAAACCGCATCGGGCCGGGGCGGACCGGACCGCATCATCGCCCCGGCGCCCCTGCCGCCGGGAAAATGACCGCGCGTTTTACACAGGTGCCCCACCCCGCGCAAGAGGCGCCTGCGACCCCGCGACAATTTTGTGGGCACGCGTCAATTCCCGTCCTTGACTCGGGCCCGCCCTAGGAAAATCAATGGGTTGGCAAAATTGCCTAAAAAATGGGCGGAAGCATGGGAGCCCTTGCGGCGCCTAGCTCCGGACGTGCTACCCCCTCCGTTATCGACAAACTTATCCACAGGTTCCGTGGATATTCTTCCGGAGGGGTGAGTCGTTCCAACTGTTCCCTTCCCGTACCCGACGGTTGACCCGCGCCGGCCGCTCGACGACAGTCTGGTCATGTCCGAAACGCAATCCTCCGCCCCCCAGGCTCCTGCCACCGCAGAGCCGGCAGACTCCGCCGACGCCATCACCGCAGCCGATGCGGCGCCCGGCGAAAGCGCTGCCGCACGGCCGAAGCGGCGCCCGGCCGATATCGGCCGGGGCGTCGAAATCATTCGTGAACATCTGAAGACGCTGCCGCAGACGCCGGGCGTCTACCGCATGCTGGCGGGCGACGGCGCGGTCCTGTATGTCGGCAAGGCACGCAACCTGAAGCGCCGGGTGACCAACTACACCCAGGTCGGAAAGCTGCCGGTCAGGCTCCAGCGCATGGTCGCGGAGACCGAGACGATGGAGTTCGTCAACACCCACACCGAGGTGGAGGCGCTGCTTCTCGAATCGAACCTGATCAAGAAGCTGATGCCGCGGTACAACGTGCTGTTGCGGGACGACAAGACCTTTCCGCACATCATGATCACCAGGGACCACGACTATCCGCAGCTGACCAAGCATCGGGGCGCCCGCGGGCGCGATGCCGATTATTTCGGCCCCTTCGCCTCGGCCGGGGCGGTGAACCGCACCATCACGGCGTTGCAGAGGGCCTTCCTGCTGCGCAACTGCGCCGACACGGTTTTCGCCAGCCGGACCCGGCCCTGCCTGCAATACCAGATCAAGCGCTGCACGGCGCCCTGCGTCGGCCGGGTCACGCCGGCGGAGTATCAGGCGCAGGTGAACCAGGCCCGCGCCTTCCTGTCGGGCAAGAGCCGCGACATCCAGACGGAGTTCGCCGACCGGATGATGGCCGCCTCAGACGCCATGGATTTCGAGACGGCGGCGCGCTACCGCGACCGCATCCGCGCGCTGACCGCGATCCAGGCCCACCAGGACATCAATGTCGAGGGGGTGGTGGAGGACGCCGACGTGATCGCCGCCTATGCCGAGGGCGGCGTGACCTGCATCCAGGTCTTCTTCTTCCGCGGCGGTCGCAACTATGGCAACCGCGCCTATTTCCCCAGCCATGACAAGGCGGCGGAGACCGAGGAGGTGCTGGCCGCCTTCATCGCCCAGTTCTACGAGAACAAGGCCGCCCCGCCGCTGGTGCTGGTCAGCCACGCCCTGCCGGAACTGGAGCTGCTGAGCGAGGCTCTGGCGGTCCGGGCAGGCCACAGGGTGGAGTTGGCGGAGCCCAAGCGCGGCGAGAAGCGGCGGATCGTCGAGCATGCCCTGACCAACGCCCGCGAGGCGCATGGCCGGCGTCTGGCCGAAAGCTCCAGCCAGGCGCGGCTGCTGGACGGGGTGGCGGCGGTCTTCGGCATGGATGCGCCGCCGGAGCGGGTCGAGGTCTATGACAACTCACACATCCAGGGTGCGCACGCCATCGGCGCGATGATCGTCGCCGGGCCGGACGGATTCATCAAGAACGCCTACCGCAAGTTCAACATCCGGAGCGAGGGAGCCGCCGGCGACGACTTCGCCATGATGCGCGAGGTTCTGACCCGCCGCTTCGGCAGGGCGGTGAAGGAGGACCCGGAGCGCAGCCTGGGTAGCTGGCCCGATCTGGTGCTGATCGACGGCGGGCTGGGGCAGCTGAACGTGGCGCTGGAGGTGTTCGCGGAGCTGGGCATCGACGACGTGACGCTGGTCGGCATCGCCAAGGGGCCGGACCGCGACGCCGGACGCGAACATTTCTTCATGGAGAACCGGCCGCCCTTCCAGATGGAGCCGCGCGATCCGGTGCTGTACTTCCTGCAGCGGCTGCGCGACGAGGCGCACCGCTTCGCCATCGGCACCCACCGGGCCAAGCGCGCCAAGGCCATCGGCAAGTCGCCCATCGACGAGATCGCCAGCATCGGCCCCGCCCGGAAGAAGGCGCTGCTGCACCATTTCGGCAGCGGCGCGGCGGTGGCGAGGGCCGGGCTTGCCGATCTCGAAGAGGTGGAAGGGATCAATCGTGCCGTTGCGAAAAAGATATACGATCACTTCCATCCCGATGGTTAGAATGCGGGCACCTTCCGACAGCCGGCTCTCCCACGGGCGCCGTGCGGCGACATCCTCCAGCGGTTCGAGTTTTCCGTCATGCTGACCAGCCTGCCCAACCTGCTGACCCTGTCGCGCATCGCGGTGATCCCGGTGGTGGTCGGGCTGTTCTATGTGCCGGAGGCCTGGGCCGCCTACACCGCCTGCTCGCTCTATGCCGCGGCCTGCATCACCGACTGGTTCGACGGCTACCTTGCGCGCGCCTGGGCGCAGGAAAGCGTGATCGGCAAGTTCCTGGACCCCATCGCCGACAAGCTGCTGGTCGCGGCGACGCTGATCATGCTGGCCGGATTCCACCGGCTGACCGGGCTGTCGATCCTGCCCGCGGTGGTAATCCTGCTGCGCGAGGTGCTGGTGTCGGGCCTGCGCGAGTATCTGGCCGGCCTGCATGTCGGCGTTCCGGTGACCTGGCTGGCGAAATGGAAGACGACCATCCAGATGATCGCGCTGGGCTTCCTGATCGTCGGCGATTATGGTCCGGCGGAACTGCCGGTGACCATCATCGGCACGGTGGGCCTGTGGATCGCCGCAGCCCTGACCTTCTACACCGGGTGGGATTACATGCGTGCCGGACTGACCCACATGATGGCGGAACAGCCGGCGAAACCCGGCGCCGCCCGGTCCGCCCGCAGCGCCGGCTGAGAATTTCCGACAGGATGATTTTTGGGCCATGAAGATTTTCGGACTGACCGGCTGGAGCGGCAGCGGCAAGACCTCGCTGATGGTGCGTCTGATCCCGGCGCTGACCGGGCGGGGCCTGCGCGTCTCGACGGTCAAGCATGCCCATAAGGGCTTCGACATCGACCATCCCGGCAAGGACAGCCACAACCACCGCGTCGCCGGCGCGACGGAGGTGCTGGTCAGCTCCCCGCGCCGCTGGGCCCTGATGCACGAGCTGCGCGACGGCGAGCCCGAACTGACCCTGGACCAGCTGTTGACCAAGGTCGCTCCGGTCGATCTTCTGCTGATCGAGGGCTTCAAGCGCGACCGGCACGAGAAGATCGAGGTCTGGCGCGCCGACGTGGACAAGCCGCTGATCGCGCCGGACGACCCCACCATCGTCGCTGTGGCCAGTGACAGCCCGGTGCCGAACTGTCCGGTGCCGGTGCTGGACCTGAACGACGCGGAGGCGGTTGCGGCGCTGATCGTCAAGCGTTGCGGGTTGGGGTGAGCCACCGCGCTGGTCCAGGGCGGAGCGCCGGGGGATACAGGCTCGCCATCTTCGATTTCGACGGCACGCTGGCCGATTCGTTTCCCTGGTTCATCGGTGTTCTGAATGGTGTCGCCGACCGCTATGGCTTCAACCGGGTGCGGCGGGACGAGGTCGAACAGCTGCGCGGTTACGATGCGCGGCAGATCATGCGGCACCTGCGGGTTGCGAACTGGAAGCTGCCCTTCATCGCCAGCCATATGCGCCGTCTGATGGCGCGCGACATCGAGGGCATCCGGCTGTTCGACGGAATTCCTGACATGCTGCGCATGCTGAACGGCCGGGGCGTCACCGTCGCCATCGTCAGTTCCAATTCGGTCGAGAACATCCGTCGCATCCTTGGGCCGGACGCGGCGGGGCAGGTGGGCCATTACGGCTGTGGCGCATCGCTGTTCGGCAAAGCGGCGAAGTTCCGCAAGATTCTGAAGATGACCGGCATTCCGGCAGACCGGGCCATCGGCATCGGCGACGAGGTGCGGGACATCGACGCGGCGCGCAAGGTGGGAATCGGCTGTGCCGCGGTCGCCTGGGGATATGCCCGCGCCGATGCGCTGGCGGCACGGCGGCCGGATCGGCTGCTGGCTCGGGTGGACGAGATCGCCGGGCTTTTCGGCGGCTAAGTGCCACGTCCCGGAAAGCAGGCCTTTTCCCTCTTCGCAGGCGCCGCCGCGACGGACTAGAGTGACGGCCATGGTGCAACTCGACAATGATTGCTTCGCCTTCGGCGGGCCGATGATGGCGGTGGAGCCGGCGCTGGCGCTGCTGGCCGGACGGGTCGGGCCGGTGACGGCGACCGGGACGGTTCCGCTGACAGAGGCGCTGGGCCGGGTGCTGGCCGCCGATCTGGTCGCGCCCTTCAACGTGCCGCCGCACGACAATGCGGCGGTGGACGGCTATGCCGTGTTCTTCGACGATCTCAGCACCGACGGCCCGACGGTGCTGCCGGTCACGGCGCGGGTCGCCGCCGGGCAATGGCTCGGCCGGCCGGCGGTGCGGGGGGAGGCGGTGCGCATCTTCACCGGCGCGCCGATGCCCGCGGGCATGGACACCGTCTTCATGCAGGAGGATTGCCGCGCCGATGGCGCCACCGTCACCCTGCCGGCCGGCAACCGCCGCGGTGTGAACCGGCGGCTGGCGGGAGAGGATGTCCGCGAGGGATCGGTCGTGCTCGCCGCCGGGCGTCGCCTGCGGCCGGAGGACATCGCGCTCGCTGCCTCGCTCGGCCATGGGACGCTTGAGGTGCGCTGCAGATTGCGGGTGGCGGTCTTTTCCACCGGCGACGAGCTGCGGCAGCCGGGGCAGCCGCTGGAGGCGGGCGCCGTCTACGACGCCAACCGTTACGCGCTGATCGCGCTGCTGACCCGGCTGGGCTGCGCCGTCACCGACCTCGGCATCCTGCCCGACCGGTTCGAGACGATCCGCGATGCGCTGGCGGAGGCCGCGGCCGGCCATGACGCGCTGATCACCTCCGGCGGCATGTCCACCGGCGAGGAGGATCACGTCAAGCCGGCGGTGGAGGCGAACGGGCGGCTCGATTTCTGGCGTCTGGCGATCAAACCGGGACGGCCGGTGGCGTTGGGGCGCGTCCGCGATGCCGTGTTCGTCGGGCTTCCCGGCAACCCCGTCGCGGTGGTCGTCACCTTCCTGCGCATCGCCCGGCCGATCCTGCTGCGGTTGATGGGGGCGGCGGACGAGACGCCGCGGCCGATCCCGGTGCGTGCCGCCTTCAGCCACAGGAAGAAGCCGGGCCGGCGCGAATTCCTGCGCGGGTCGCTGACGCGGGGGGAGGATGGTGCGCTCGCCGCCACCAAATACCCGCGTGACGGCGCGGGTGTCCTGTCGTCGCTGGTCGACTCCGAAGGTTTGATCGAACTGCCGGAGGATCTTGCCCAAGTCGAACCCGGTATGACCGTCGACTTCGTGCCCTTCAAAGAATTCCTCTAGGGGATATGTGATGAAGATTCTCTATTTCGCCTGGCTGCGCAGCAAGATCGGCGTGCCGACCGAGACGGTGGAACTGCCGGCGGAGGTCGCCACCGCGGGCGATCTCGTCGAGTGGCTGAAGACCCGTAGCCCGCGCCATGCCGAGGCTCTGGCCAACAGCAAGGTGGTCAAGGTGGCGGTGAACCAGGAGCATGTGCCCTACGACCACCCGATTTCACCGACCGACGAGGTGGCCCTGTTCCCGCCGGTGACGGGAGGCTGACGCCATGGCGATCCGCGTCCAGGCGGAGGATTTCGACGTCGGCGCCGAATATGCCGCCTTCACCGCCGGCCGCACCGGCGTCGGCGGGGTGGCCATGTTCGTCGGGCTGGTGCGCGACATCGCCGGCGGCGAGGCGGTCAGCGCCATGACACTGGAACACTACCCCGGAATGACCGAAAAGCAGCTTGAGGCAATCGAGATGGAGGCGCGGCGGCGCTGGCCGCTGGACGACGTGCTGGTGATCCACCGGCATGGCCGGCTGGAGCCGGGCGACCGCATCGTGATGGTCGCCACCGCCTCGGCCCATCGCGACGCCGCCTTCGAGTCCTGCCGCTTCCTGATGGACTGGCTGAAGACCAAGGCCCCCTTCTGGAAGCTGGAGGCCACACCCGAAGGCGAACGCTGGGTGGAGGCGAAGGAGAGCGACGATGCCGCGGCGGCGCGGTGGGCCGGGCAGGGAGACTGAGCGGTGAGCGCTCAGGCGCGGCAGCTCAGGCGTGGCCGGCTTCTCCCGACAGCATGGAGACGCTGACGCCGAGCTTGCCGATGGCGCGTTCCCATTTGGCGTCCAGGTCGGTGTCGAACAGCAACTTCTCGTCGCAGGGCACGTTCAGCCAGCCGTTGGCCTGGAATTCTGCGTCCAGCTGCCCCGGACCCCAGCCGGCATAGCCCAGCAGCAGAATGTTGCGGCGCGGGCCGCGGTCTTCGGAGATCGCGCGCAGGATGTCGATGGTGGCGGTCAGCGCCACCTCGTCGTTCACCACCAGTGTGCCGTCACGGACATAATCGGTGGAGTGCAGAACGAAGCCGCGGCCCGACTCCACCGGCCCGCCGTAATGGACCGGCAGGTTGTTCATCGGCTGCGGGACGGTCATGTCGAGCTGTTCCAGCAGGTCTTCGAACGTGATCGACCCGAACAGCCGGTTCACCACCAATCCCATCGCGCCGTCTTCGTTGTGGGCGCAGACATAGATGACCGAACGCTGGAAACGCGGGTCCTCCATTCCAGGCATGGCGATCAGCAGCTGGCCGGTCAGCGATTCCGTGGTCTTGGAGTCCGGAGACTTGGTCAGGCGCGGCATGGTCGATTATCCTTGTCGTCGGTCCGGTGCGGAAGACCGCCCCCGTCCGTACGGTCGGTTGTGATTGGCGCTCTGGCGACGCTTTCCCCGGAGTGTGACAGCACCGGCCGAGCTTTGTCACCTATATATGGGCTATCATATAGGGTGTCGGGGACGCGGTTGCGCCCCTTTCCGGGAACAGAACAGTGCGCGCGATGAAAAGACATGCCTCCCTCCTGTTGCTGCTGCTCGCCGCCCTGGCTGGCGCAACCTGTCCCGCCGCGGCCCAGGACGGCATCGGAGCCTGGGTCAAAGCCGGGCAGGTCGAGGCGCGTCTCGTCTCCGCCGTGCGCGGCACCGGCACCCTGACGGCGCTGCCGCTGGGGCTGGAATTGCGGCTGGAGCCGGGATGGAAAACCTATTGGCGGTCGCCCGGCGATGCCGGCTTCGCCCCGCGGCTGGATTGGAGCGGATCGGCGAACCTGACCGAGGCGGCTCTGTCCTACCCGGCCCCGCACCGCTTCTCGGTTCTCGGGTTCGAGACCGCCGGCTATGACACCGCCGTCCTCTTCCCGATCCAGGGCAAGCCTGCCGAGCCCGGAAAGCCGGTCGATCTGGCGCTGACCGCGGAACTGCTGGTCTGTTCGGACATCTGCGTGCCGCAGACTCTGACCCTCGCGCTTGCCCTTCCCGCCGGACCGGCGGACCCGAGCGATGCCGCGAACGACGTGGCGCGCGCGCAGGCTCTGGTGCCGCGGGGACCGAACGGGCTGCTTCGCATCGACTCGGTGCGGGCCACCGGCACCACGCTGGAGGTCGAGGCGACCGCCGCCGACGGCTTCGTCAGCCCGGATCTGTTCGTGGAGACCGAGCCGCCGCTGACCTTCTCCGCACCCAAGAGCGTCTTTTCCGACAATGACCGCCATGTCCGCCTGACCCTGACAGCGACCGAACCTCAGCCTGGGCTGGAACTGGCGGGGCGCGCGATGACCCTGACGCTGGTCGATGGCGACAAGGCTGTGGAGGCGCCGGCAACGGCATCGGCCGGAGGCGCCCTGCCGGTTCCGGCCGGTGCGGGGCTGGCGGCGATGCTGGGCGTGGCCCTGCTCGGCGGGCTGATCCTGAACCTGATGCCTTGCGTGCTGCCGGTGCTGTCGCTGAAGCTGATGTCGGTGGTCAAGCATGGCGGCCAGGCCCCGGCCGCGGTGCGGGCCGGTTTCCTGGCAAGCGCCGCCGGAATCCTGGCCTCCTTCCTGCTGATGGCGTCGGTGCTGGTCGGGGTGAAGGCGGCGGGCGGAGCGGTCGGCTGGGGCATCCAGTTCCAGCAGCCGCTGTTCCTGGTCTTCATGGTCGTGCTGGTCACCCTGTTCTCGGCCAATTTGTGGGGATTGTTCGAGGTTCCGCTGCCCCGCCCCCTGGCCGACCGGCTGGGCGGGGAGGGGCTGGCCGGTCCCTTCGCCACCGGCATGTTCGCCACCTTGCTGGCAACCCCCTGTTCGGCGCCGTTCCTGGGCACGGCGGTGGGATTCGCTCTGTCCAAGGGGCCGGCGGAGATCTATGCCATCTTCACGGCGTTGGGCGTCGGGCTGGCCTTGCCCTATCTGGCGGTGGCGGCCTGGCCGCGGGTGGCAGGCTGGTTGCCGCGGCCGGGGCGCTGGATGGCGACTCTGAAGATCGTGCTGGGCTTTGCGCTGATGCTGACCGCGGTCTGGCTGCTGTCGGTGCTGACCGCGCAGATCGGCGAGGTCGCCGCCGCCACGGTCGGGCTGCTGATGGCAGGGCTGGTGCTGGCGCTGTGGATCGGACGCAGCGCCCGCGGTGTGGCACGGACCGCCGGACCGGCGCTCGCCGGCGTGCTGGCGGTCGCCGCCTTCGCCATGCCGGCGGCGGTCGGCCCGTCCGCCGGTGCCGCGCCGGTGGTCAGCGATGCCAGGACGCGCTGGGTGCCCTTCGCCGAATCCGCGATCCGCGACCATGTGGCGGCCGGCCGTATCGTCTTCGTCGATGTCACGGCGGATTGGTGCATCACCTGTCAGGCGAACAAGAAGCTGGTGCTGAACCGCGAGGCGGTCGCCACGCGGATGGAGGATCCGTCGCTGGTGGCGATGCGCGCCGATTGGACCCGGCCGGACGCGGCGATCGCCAAGTTCCTCGCCGACCATGGCCGCTACGGCATTCCCTTCAACATCGTCTACGGTCCCGGCGCGCCGGAAGGCATCGCGCTGCCGGAACTGCTGAGCGACGGCGCGGTGCTGGAGGCGCTGAACAAGGCGGCCGGAAAGGGCGCTTGAAACCGCCCTTCCGGAAAAGGCCTATGGTTGTTGCGGCTATTCTGCGGTAACAGGGCGCCTCCGGGAGGCTCTCCCGCGCCATGAGGATGATGATGGACGATCAGATCAACTGCCCGCAGTGCAGCTCCGAAAACGCCTATGACGACGGGAGCCTGTGGAACTGCCCCGATTGCGGGCACGAGTGGAACCCCGACACGGCCACAGCCGCGGCGGAAGAGGCCGGACAGGGCGTGCGGGACGCCAACGGCAATCCGCTGAGCGACGGGGACAGCGTGACCGTCATCAAGGATTTGAAGGTCAAGGGATCATCCCTGGTGGTGAAGGGCGGAACCAAGGTGAAGAACATCCGGCTGGTCGACGGTGCCGATGGCCACAACATCGCCTGCAAGATCGACGGCATCGGCGCCATGAACCTGAAGTCCGAGTTCGTGAAAAAGGCCTGACGCCCTACGCCTTGCACGCGAACCGTGCCTTGCGGCCATTGGCCGCGGGGGATAGAAGGGATGCAGGGCCGGACTCCGCCAAGGGGGTTCGGCCCAACCCAAAGGGTCAAACCCAAAAACGGGAAAGGCCCAGGAAAAACGGGAAGGGTTAGAGACGATGAGCATCCAGGTTGGCGATACCATTCCGTCCGTCACGCTGAAGTGGCTGACCGACAACGGCATGCAGGATGTGACCACCGACGAGCTGTTCAAGGGCAAGAAGGTCGTCCTGTTCTCCGTCCCCGGCGCCTTCACCCCGACCTGCTCCGCCAAGCATCTGCCGGGCTTCGTCCAGCAGGCCGACGCGCTGAAGGCCAAGGGCGTCGACAGCATCATTTGCCTCGCGGTCAACGACCCGTTCGTGATGCGCGCCTGGGGCGACAAGGGCGAAGTCGGCGACAAGGTCGCGATGCTGCCGGACGGCAACGCCACCTTCACCACCGCTCTCGGCCTGACGATGGACGGCTCGGGCTACGGCCTGGGCACCCGCGGCCAGCGTTTTGCCCTGGTCGCGGAAGACGGCAAGGTCACCCATGTCGCCGTCGAGGCCCCCGGCAAGTTCGAGGTGTCTTCGGCCGAAGCGGTGCTGGAGACGCTCTGAGGTCGCGAAGCCCTCTCCCATGGGAGAGGGCTTGTCCGTCATGGCCGCGCCCGCACGTCGGACACGCCACGCCGCGCCAATTCGTCAGCGCGTTCATTTTCGGGATGGCCGGCGTGGCCGCGGACCCAGTGGAACTCAATCTGGTGCTGCCGCTTCGCCTCTTCCAGGCGCTGCCACAGATCGACATTCTTCACCGGCTTCCTGTCGGCGGTCATCCAGCCCTTCGCCTTCCAGCCATGGATCCACTTGGTGATGCCGTTCTTCACATATTCGCTGTCGGTGAAGAGACGGACGGTCACCGGCTTCTTCAACGCCTCCAGCGCCATGATGGCAGCCATCAGCTCCATGCGGTTGTTGGTGGTCGCCGGCTCGCCGCCATACAGCTCCTTCTCCACCTCGCCATAGCGCAGGATGGCGCCCCAGCCGCCGGGGCCGGGATTGCCGCTGCAGGCGCCGTCGGTGAAGATGTCGACCGTCTTGCGGGCGGCTTCGGTCGGGGGGGCGTCGTCCGTCATCCGCTCAGGCCCCGCCCGCTTCCGGGTCGTCGAGGAAATAGTCGCCCAGCCCGCGGACCGTCTGGTGGAAGCGCAGCTTGCGCAGGTATTCCAGAGGATCCTTCGGCCGCACGAAAGCGCCCGGCGGATGGTTCAGCCAGTCATAGAGGCGGGTCAGCAGGAAGCGCACCGCGCTGCCGCGGCACAGCCAGGGCAGGGCATCCAGTTCCGCCCGCGACAGCGGACGGACCTTGCGGTAGTTGGACAGCAGCAGCCGCGCCTTGGTGGCGTTGAAGGACCCGTCGATCTCGAAGCACCAGGCGTTGATGCAGATCGCCACGTCGTAGACGAAGAAGTCGTTGCAGGCGAAATAGAAGTCGATCAGGCCGGACAGGCTGTCGCCGCGGAAGAAGACATTGTCCGGGAACAGGTCGGCATGGATGACGCCCGCCGGCAGGCCGACCGGCCAGTTGGCCTCCAACGCGGCCAGTTCGGCTTCCAGCGTCGCGCGCAGACCGGGCGCCACCTCGTCGGCACGCTCGGCCGATTTGGCGAACAGCTCCTTCCAGCCCGGCAGGGCCAGCGCGTTCGGCCGCTCCATGCGGAAATCGCCGACCGCCAGATGCAGGCGGGCCAGCGCCTCGCCCAGCTGGGCGCAATGCTGCGGCGTGATCCGGCGCGGCCACATGCCGGCCAGGAAGGTGACGATCACCGCCGGGCGGCCGCACAGTTCGCGCAGCGCCACGCCATCCCGCCCCGCCACCGGCAGCGGACAGGCGATGCCCTTGTCCGCCAGATGCTCCATCAGGCCGAGGAAGAAGGGCAGATCCTCCTTCCTCGTCCGCTTTTCATAGAGCGTCAGGATGTAGGGGCCGCGTTCGGTCACCAGCAGGAAGTTGGAATTCTCCACCCCCTCCGCGATGCCTTTGCACGACAGCACCGCGCCCAGATCGTACTGGGCGGCGAAGGTGCTGAGATCCTCGTCGGTGACTTCGGTGTATACGGCCATGATGTGCAGCGCCTTACCGGGTTTCCGGCTTGCGGTCAATTTCGGGCGTGATCGGCTCGTAATATTCCGGGCCGAAGCCGGCGAGTTGGCGGCTGGTGACGTTGAAGGGACGCTTCAGCCCGCCGCGGAAATGGCGTCCAACCAGTTCCTGCCACAGGGCGACCGGCTCCGCCCCGCGTTCGGCGCAGAGATGGACGAACCAGCGCCGGCCGGCGGCGACATGGCCGATCTCCTCGTCATGGATGGTCTGCAGCAGGTCGGCGCTCTCCGCGTCGCCGAAATCGCGCAGGCGGCGCACCGTCTCCGGCGTGACGTCCAGGCCGCGGGCCTCAAGCACCATCGGCACCAGCGCCAGCCGGGCGGCGAGGTCGTGCGCGGTCTCCGTCGCCGCCTGCCACAGCCCGTCATGGGCCGGCAGGTCGCCGTAGGAGGAACCCAGCGCGTTCAGCCGAGTCTCCAACATCCGGAAATGCCGCGCCTCGTCGTCGGCGACCTGCACCCAGTCGTCGGTGAAACCCTCCGGCAGGCCGAGATGGGCGAATCGGGCGACGATGTCCCAGGCGAGGTCGATGGCGTTCAACTCGATGTGCGCCAGCGCGTGCAGCAGGGCGATGCGGTTCTGCGCGCTGCCGCCGCGCCCACGCTTGGGCATGTCGCGCGGCAGCTTCAGCTCCGGCCGGTCGGGACGGGCAGGGCGGTCGGGCGGCGGCGCGGGCACGTCGGGAGACAGCAGGCCGTCGCGCCACGCGGCGGCGTAGGAATGGGTCAGGCGCACTTTCTCCAGCGGCGCCGCGGTGGTCAGCACCGCGGTCGCCGCCTCGCCCAGGCACGAAATGGTAACGGTCATTTCCAGCCGTAGGCGACGAAGTTCGGGTTCAGGATGTCGTCCTTGCCATAGACGAGTGGCGAGCCGTCCGGCTGCTCCACCCGGCCGCCGGCGCCGATCAGCACGGCATGGCCGGCGGCGGTGTCCCACTCGCTGGTCGGTCCGAAACGCGGGTAGAGGTCGGCCTTGCCGCTGGCCACCGTGCAGAATTTCAGCGAACTGCCGCAGGACACCCGGTCCTTGACTGTGTATTTGCCGAGAAACTCCTCCAGGATCGACCCGCTGCCGTGCGAGCGGCTGGCGACGACGGTCAGCCCGTCGGCCGGCGGGTTGCGGACGGAGATGGCATGGTCGTGCCGCCCCTCGGCGCAATGGACCGCGGTGCCAGGGCCGGCCGCGGTGTACATGTCGCCGGTGGCCGGCGCATAGACGACACCCAGGACCGGCACCCCATTCTCGATCAGGGCGATGTTCACGGTGAACTCGCCGTTGCGGGAAATGAACTCCTTGGTGCCGTCGAGCGGATCGACCAGCCAGAAGCGTCCGCCGGAGACGTCGGGCCGGTGGCCGGCAGCCACCGCCTCCTCCGCGACCACGGGAACGCCGGGCAGGAGATGGTGCAGCGCCGGAATGATCACCGCCTCCGCCGCCTGATCGGCCTGCGTGACAGGGCTGCCGTCGACCTTTGTGGCGACGTCGATGCCGTCGTTGTAAAAGCGCAGGATGACCTGACCGGCCTCATGGGCGATGGTGCGGACCGTCGGCAGCAGGCTCGCCACAGCGGCGTCGGGCATTGGGTGCTCTCCCTATGGTATGAAGAATCAGCATACCGTGCCCGCCAGCGGGCCGGAAGCTTTTGAACGGATGTCGGATGGAGAAGGCGGATGACGATGGCAGAGCGGTCGGAGGGTGGTCGGGTGGTCGGCGCAGGCGCATCGGCCCTATGGCGTGCTATGACCGCGGCCGATCTGGACCGGCTGCTTGCCATTGCGGACATCGTGCATCCGGACTACCCGGAAGACCGCAGCGTGTTCGAGGAGAGGCTGGCGCTCTACCCCGCCGGCTGCCGTGTGGCGGAATGCCGCGGCGAGACCATCGGCTATGGCGTGATGCATCCGGGCAAGCTGGGCGTCCCCCCGCCGCTCGACACGCCGCTGGGCAGCTTGCCGGCCGACACCGATTGCCTCTACCTGCACGACATCGCTCTGCTGCCGGAGGCGCGCGGCACCGGGCTGGGCGCGGCGGTGCTGGCCTATGCGCATGGGCTGGCGGTACGGGAGGGTTGGGGATGGCTGGCGCTGACCTCGACGCCGGGCGCGAGGAGCTATTGGGACCGGGTCGGCTTCACGCCGTACCGGGACGGCGGACCGGCTCTGGCGGCGAAGCTGGAGAGTTACGGCGGCGGAATGAGCTACATGACGGCACCTGTGAAGGCGCCGGCCTGAGGGATCAGGGGGCGAGCGCCGCCATTTCAGGATTTGTCACCACCGCCTCGAAGGCTGGCTTGGCGAACAGATAGCCCTGCATCAGGGTGACGCCCAGGTCGCGCAGAGCCTTCGCCTCGTCCACCGTCTCCACCCCCTCGGCGATGGGGGTGATGGCGAGGTCCTCGCACACGGCCAGGATGGCCTTGACGATGCTGCGCCGCGCCCGTTCGCTGTCGATGCTGCGGGTCAACTCCATGTCGAGCTTGATGATATCCGGCTGGAATTCCGCAAGCAGGTTCAGGCCGGAATAGCCGGAGCCGAAATCGTCGATTGCGGTCAGGAAGCCCTGGCGCTTGTATTCGCTGAAGATGCTCTTGAGATGGCCGTGGTCCACCACCCGCTCACTCTCCGTGACCTCGAAGATGATGCGGTCGGTGGGGAAGCCGGTCCGCCGGGCGGCGGCCAGCGTCGCGCGGATGCAGGCCTCCGCTTTGTACACGGCATTGGGCAGGAAGTTGATCGACAGGCGGGCGCCGTTCATCGGCAAAGCCGCGGCCAACTCGATGGCCTTGACCCGGCAGGACTGGTCGAAGGCATAGCGGGTGGCGTCGGTCACCTGTCCCAGCACCCAGCCGGCGCCCTGGCCGGCGGTGCCGCGGACCAGCGCCTCATGCGCCCACACGGCACCGCCGGCGACATCGACGATGGGCTGGAACGCCATCGTGAAGTCGAGATCGAGCCTGTCCGCGCACTGTCCACCGCACCCGCCGTCCCCAAACGCCATCGCCTTACCCCTGTCCGCCCGTTGTCTCCACCTTTAGGCAATCGACAATGCCACGGTTTTCATCCGACGGAGGTGTGGCATTTGCCACACCTCCGACCAGAACCTTCCCTGATACACCGAAGACGGCGCGATCATCGGCCTATTCGGCAGCCATCGGCGTTTCGGCGCCGCGGATCGCCGCCCACACCGTTTCCGGCGTCGCCGGCATGTCGATGTGGGTGATGCCGAGGTCCGACAGGGCATCGACCACCGCATTGATGATCGCCGGCGGCGCGCCGATGGCTCCGGCCTCTCCCGCGCCTTTCATGCCCAGCATGTTGGTGGTGCTGGGAACGCTGTTCAGCTTGACCTCGATCGGCGGCATGTCGACCGCGCGCGGCATCTGATAGTCCATGAAGGAGCCGGACAGCAGCTGACCGCTGTCGGGGTCGAACACCACCCGCTCCTGCAGCGCCTGACCCAGCCCTTGCGCCACGCCGCCATGGATCTGGCCGATCACCAGCATCGGGTTGATGACCGTGCCGAAATCGTCGACCACGCTGTAGCGCACCACCTCGATCACGCCGGTGGCGGGATCGACCTCAACCTCCGCGATGTGGCAGCCGTTGGGGAAGGTGCTGGCCGGCGGGGTCCAGCGCGCCATCTCGGAAAAGGCGATGCCGCTGCCGTTCTCGGCGGCCTTGGCCGCGACCTCCTTCAGCGATACCGCGCGGTCGGTGCCGACGATGGTGAAGCGACCGTCGGCGAACTCCACATCGATTTCGGCGGTCTCCAGCAGGTCGGCGGCGACGGACGTGGCCGCCTTCACCACCTTGGCCGCACCTTCCGCCAGCGCCGAGCCGCCGACCGGGACCGAACGCGAGCCGCCGGTGCCGGAGCCCCAGCTGACGCGGTCGGTGTCGCCCTGCACCACCTCGACATCCTCCGGCGGAACGCCCAGCCGGTCGGCGAGGATCTGCTTGTAGGCGGTCTCGTGGCCCTGGCCGTTGGTCTGGGTGCCGATCAGCAGAACCACCGTCCCGTCGCCATTGACCTGGACGGTCGCCTGCTCCGGCCCGCCGCCCGAGCAGGCCTCGATGTAGGTGGACAGGCCGGCCCCGCGCAGCTTGCCGCGGGCCTTCGCCTCGGCCTTGCGGGCGGGCAGGCCGGCCATGTCGGCTAGGATCAGGCCATCCTCCTGATTCCGGGCGAAGTCGCCGGTGTCATAGACCTGCCCCATCGGCGTGGCGTAGGGCATGGCGGTCGGCGGGATGAAGTTGCGCCGCCGGATTTCCGCCGGGCCGAGGCCGGTGACGCGCCCGGCATGGTCGATCAACCGTTCCAGCAGATAGGCCGCTTCCGGCCGGCCGGCGCCGCGATAGGCGTCCACCGGCTGGGTGTTGGTGAAGACGCCCTTCACCCGCACATAGACCGCCGGCGTGCGGTAGGAGCCCACCAGCATCGCCGATCCGGCATCGGTCGGGATGAAGGGGCCGTAGTTCGACAGGTAGGCGCCGAGATTGGCGACGGTGTCCACCCGCAGGCCGAGGAAACGGCCGTCGGCGTCGAGCGCCAGACGCGCCTTGCTGACATGGTCGCGGCCATGGTCGTCGCTGATGAAGCCCTCGATGCGGTCCGCGGCCCATTTCACCGCGCGGTTCAGCCGGCGGGCGGCGAACAGGCAGGCGACATATTCCGGGTAGTTGAACAGCTTCATGCCGAAGCCGCCGCCGACGTCGGTGGTCAGCACGCGGATGCGGGAGTCCGGCTCGTTCAGGATCTTGGCGAACTGCTTCTGCAGGCCGTGGACGCCCTGGCTCGTGACATAGATCAGCAGGCGGCCGGGGGCTCCGTCGGCACCCGATTCGACACCGGCGACACAGGCGCGGCCCTCCATCGGGTTGGCGACGACGCGGTTGTTGACCAGTTCCAGTTCGACCACGCGGTGGGCGCCGGCGAGCGCCGCCTCCACCGCCGCCTCGTCGCCGGTGTCCCAGTCGAAGCAGAGGTTGTTCGGCGCCGCGTCCCACACCAGCGGACGGCCGGGCTCCAGCGCCTCCAGCGTTCCGGTGACGGAATCGCGGTCCTCGTAATCGACCATCACCAGCTCGGCCGCCTCGCGCGCGGCCTCCAGCGTCTCGGCCACCACCATGGCGACCGGATCGCCGACATGGCGGACGAAGCCGCGGGCCAGCGCCGGGCGGGGCGTGCGGACATAGTTCGATCCATCACGCTGCTTCAGCGCCGCCTGGCAGGGAATCATGCCGACATTTTCGGCATCGAGGTCGGCGACGGTGTAGACCGCCAGCACACCGGGCTGCGCCAGCGCGTCCGACGCATCGACCGAGCCGATGGCGGCGAAGGCATGGGGGGAGCGGACGAAGGCCGCATAGGCCTGTCCGGGAAGAGACACGTCGTCGGTATAGCGGCCGCCGCCGGTCAGCAGCCGGGCGTCTTCGGTGCGCGGAACCGCCTGTCCGATGCCGAACTTCATGGGTGAACTCCCGCCTTCCGGTTCGATGCGATTGTTGTGTTCCGCGAAGATAGGCTGGCTCAAGCGTCAGGGAAACCCCCGGAGGTGTCCGGGCATTGCGGACTGGCGCCCGTCGGCCGCAGGGCCCATATTCCAGAACATGTGTGGACGCATGCTACTCACCACCCCGGTCAGCGAGGTCCAGCGCCTGTTCGGCGTTCCCGAACGGCCGAACCTGATGCCGCGCTGGAACATCGCCCCGACCCAGGACATCCCGGTCATCCGGCGGGAGGAGGACGACCGCCATCTGGCGATGGTCCGCTGGGGGTTGGTGCCGCCCTGGGCCGACGATCCGTCCATCGGCGGGCGGATGATCAACGCGCGTGGCGAATCGGTGGCTGACAAGCCAGCCTTCCGCGACGCCTTCCGCAAGCGCCGCTGCCTGATCCCGCTGGACGGCTTCTATGAATGGACCAGCGTGGGGGAAGGGGCGAAGCCGCGCAAGCAGGGCCATGTCATCCGTCGCCGCGACCGCGGCCTATTCGCTCTGGCCGGGTTGTGGGAGCGCTGGCGCGGGCCGAAGGGCGCAGCGCCGCTCGACCCGCCGCTGGAGACCGCGACGGTGGTGACGACGGCGACCAACGCCACCCTGTCCTTTCTGCACGACCGTATGCCGGTGGTACTCGCCCCTGCCGACTGGGACGCGTGGCTCGATCCGGCGACCCCGCTGCCGGTGGTGGAGGGGCTGATCCGCTCCGCGCCGGACGACTGGCTGGACGTGGTGCGGGTGGGGCCGAAGGTGAACAGCGTGCGCAACGACGACCGTTCCTGTCTCGATCCGCCGGAAGAGGCGATGCCTGCGACGGGGAAGGGCAGGCCGGGCGATGACCAGCCGAGCCTGTTCTGAGGTCATCCCGGTGACGAGGATCGTCCTGGTCCTGATTTGCGGCCTGGTCCTCGCCGCTCCTCCCGCCATGGCGCAGACCAATCAGGCAGCCAAGGGGCGCGGCCCCATCGCCAACACGCCGGACCAGACCATCAAGGGCGCCGCCATGGCGGTGGAGGGGGATCTGCTGACCGTCAACGGCACGGCGGTGCGGCTGATGGGCATCGACGCGCCGGATCCGGGGCAGAAATGCAAGAACCGCTACGGCCATGAACTCGACTGCTTCAAGGTGGCCACCGCCGTGCTCGCCAACATGGTGAAGGGCGAGGAGGTGACCTGCACCTTCACCGAACAGGACCGCACCGGGGAGAAGAAGGGCGAATGCCGGGTGCGCGGGGTCGATCTGGGGGCGGCGATGGTGTCGCGCGGCTGGGCCTTCCAATATGCCAGCCTGTCGCCCGTCTACCAGAAGGGCGAAGCCTATGCCCAGAGCAAGCGGATGGGGCTGTGGGCCGGGCAGGTGGAGAAGCCGTGGCAATGGCGCTCGCGCCAACTGCGCGAGAAGGCGAAGTGAGCGACCGGCTGTTGGATTGTTGTCTTCTTCGGCATTGACCTGCGGGCTGTGTTCGTTGGTTGGCGTTGCACACCCCCATTTCCCATTCGACCGCTCCATTGGGCATGCTAGGATTCCACCAGGACGAATAATGACCTCCACAGGCCGGCAGGCTTTCCCCGGCGAACGATCGGAGAGGCTGAACTCAAGAGCGGCAACTCCCGTAGGGGAGCGGAGTCACCGGTATGCTCGTTTACGAATGTGAACTGTTCGAAGTGGTTCCGATCCTGCGCCGCTATGCGCGGGCGCTGACGGGCGCCACCGACCGTGGCGACGTGCTGGTGACCCGCTGTGTCGAGGCGGCGATGATGGCGCCTTCGCGATTCGGCCTGAATCGCGGCGCGGAGGGTGCCCGGCTGTCGATGTATGCCCTGCTGAACCTATTGTTCGACCGCTCTCCTGAGGAGTTCGGACCGCCCGGCCGGCCGCTGCCATCGCCCCATCCCATAGAGCGCGCTCTGGCGGATCTGCCTGAGGCCGACCGCCGCCTGTATCTGCTGACCGCGCTCGAAGGGCTGAGCATCCGGCAGGCGGCGAAGGTTCTGCAGCTGTCGGCCGGCGAATCCATCGACCGGCTGAAGGCCGCCCGCGCCCGCGTGCGCACCGCGATGGTGCAGCGGGTCATGGTTGTCGAGGACAATGCCCTGCTGGCGATGGAGTTGGGGGAGCTGGTGGCCGACATGGGCCATGTCGTCTGCGGCACCGCAGGCAACGAGACGGAGGCGCTGGCCCTGCTGAAGGCGGAAAGGCCGACGCTGGCCCTGCTGGACGTCCGGCTGGCGGATGGCGGCAGCGGAATCGAGATCGCCCGCCGGCTGAAACGCGTGCGCGACCTGCGCACCATCTTCGTCACCGCCTTCGACGATGACATCCGCGCCCTGGACGCCCGCCATCTGGGGCAGATCGTACGCAAGCCCTTCACCAATGCAGGCCTTCAGGCGGCGATTTCCCGTGCCATCTTCATGCCGCAGCCGGTGGCACTGGCCTGACCGTCTCCCTCGCGTCGAGACCATGAAAAAGGGACCACCGCCGGTGCGGTGGTCCCTTTTCCTCAAGGCGGCCTCCGTCAGGCAAGCCGCCTTCGGTCGGAGCCGGCTGCAGCGTCATGTTTGGCGATCGGATTCACGCTCCAGATCGAGTCCGATTTTACGCGATCCGATCTATACCGTGTGCCGGCGGCCGGCGATCATGCGGTAGATGGCCAGGATGATGATCGCGCCGACGATGGCGCCGATGAAACCCGCCCCTTCACCCGGCCGGTACCAGCCGATGGCCGCGCCAAGATAGGTGGCCACGAAAGCGCCCGCGATGCCCAGCAGCGTGGTGATGATGAATCCGCCCGGATCGCGACCCGGCATCAGGAACTTGGCGACGATGCCGGCGATGAAGCCGATGATGATCGTCCAGAGAATGCCCATGGTTGTTTTCCCTTCCGTTGCGGGACCGTCTTCCCATGCCCAATAACGGGCAAAGCGGCGATTGGTTCTCCTTCCCGGCGGATCTTTTGGCCCGATGCTCTTTTGGCCAGCCGGAATTTGACCACGGGCATGGCCGGCTGCAGCATCGCCGATCAGGACCGCGCCGCCCTCATCTCGCCGGCGCCCAGCGGTCCGGCCGAAAAGGCACGGCCCCGCACCGCCCCCATGGAGGCGGTGCGGGGCCGTGCCTTTTCTCAGTTACAGCTCAACGCAGGGCGCGGATGTTGGCGGCATACTGATCCGGACCGCCGGTGAAGGTGGCGGTGCCGGCGACCAGGACGTCGGCGCCGGCCTCGATAGCCAGACGGGCGGTCTCGGGGTTGATGCCGCCGTCGACCTCCAGGTCGATCTGCTTGCCCAGCGCGTCGATGCGGGCGCGCAGGTCGCGGATCTTCGGCAACTGGCTCTTGATGAAGCTCTGGCCGCCGAAGCCGGGGTTCACCGTCATCACCAGAACGAGGTCGATGTCCTCCAGCACATGCTGGATGGCGTCCACCGGCGTCGCCGGGTTCAGCGACACGCCGGCCTTCTTGCCCAGCGACTTGATCAGCTGGATCGTGCGGTGCAGATGCGGCCCCGCTTCCGGATGGACGGTGATGATGTCGGCGCCGGCCTTGGCGAAGTCCGGGATGAACAGGTCCACCGGCGATATCATCAGATGGACATCGAAGACCTTGGTCGAATGCGGCCGCAGCGCCTTCACCACGCCAGGCCCGATGGTGAGGTTCGGGACGAAATGCCCGTCCATCACGTCGATGTGGATGTAGTCGGCGCCGGCGGCGTCGACCGCGCGGACCTCCTCGCCCAGCCGGGCGAAGTCGGCGGAGAGAATCGAGGGGGAAATCTTCACGGCGCGCATGGGGATTCCTGAAGCAGAGGGAGGGCTGGGACCGGGTCCGATTCGCCGCACTTCCTATCACGGGCCGGCGCGGCAAGTCATGACATGATGTGAATTCCGCAGAACCTGCGGGATCGGTCCCGGCCAGGATCGTGCAGCACGAGCCCGGCCGTTTGCCCTTTACCGCAACCGCGAAGCGTTGTATCCATCTGGATATATGTTCGACGTCAAGAGCGGCAGGAGGTGGAGATGGTCGGTGTGGGTGCGATCCTTGGGCGGGGCCGAGTCAGGCTCGCTTTGTCGGCGGCGATTCTCGGCTTCGGCCTGAGCCTTGGGGCGCCGGTGGCAATGGCTCAGGACGTGCTGGTCCTGGCTGCCGCCTCGACCAAGAATGCCGTGGATAAGCTCGCCTCCCAGTTCAAGGCGAAGACCGGCCTGTCGGTGACATCCTCCTTCGCCGCGTCCTCCGCGCTGGCCAAGCAGATTGAGAATGGAGCGCCGGCCGATATCTTCATCTCGGCCGATCTCGACTGGATGGATTATTTGCAGCAGCGCAATCTGATCAAGGTTGACAGCCGCAGCAACCTGCTGGGGAACGAGCTGGTGGTGGTGGTGCCGAAGGGGACGGCGCTGAAGCCCGACCTGACGAAGGGAGGCAAGCTGGCCGAGCAGCTGGGCGACGGACGGCTCGCCACCGGCGACCCATCGAACGTTCCGGTCGGGAAGTACGCCAAGGCGGCGCTGGAGTCTCTCGACCAGTGGAAGGCGGTCGAACCGAGGCTGGCGCGGGCCGACAGCGTGCGTGCGGCGTTGGTGCTGGTCAGCCGTGGCGAAGTGCCGATGGGCATCGTCTATCGCACCGACGCCGCCATCGATCCGGGGGTGGCGGTCGCCGCCGTGTTCCCGCCGGACAGCTATCCGCCCATCACCTATCCGGCGGCGCTGGTGGCCGCGTCCAAGAGCGCGGGCGCCGCCGCTCTCCTCGATTACATGAAGTCGCCGGAGGGCATGGCGGTGTGGACGGAATTCGGCTTCGTCCCGGCCCCCAAAGCACCGTAAGCTCTGCGGCATGGAATTCCTGACGCCGATGGAGACCACCGCGTTGCTGCTGAGCCTGCGTGTCGCGGGTGTCGCCATCGCGTTGGGATTGCCGGTCGCCGTGCTCGCCGCCTGGGTGCTCGGGCGCTACAGCTTTCCGGGCAAGACGCTGGTCGATGGGCTGGTCCATCTTCCGCTGGTCCTGCCGCCGGTGGTCACCGGCTATATCCTGCTGGTGACCATGGGGACCAAGGGGGTTGTGGGCGGCTGGCTGTACCAGACCTTCGGCATCAAGCTGATCTTCACCGCGGAGGGCGCATCGCTGGCGGTCGCGGTGACGTCCTTTCCGCTGATGGTGCGCGCCATCCGCCTGTCGGTGGAGGCGATCGACGGCGGGCTGGAGGCGGCGGCGCGCACGCTGGGCGCCGGTCCGGTCGATCGCTTCTTCACCATCCTGCTGCCGCTGATGGCGCCCGGCCTGCTGTCCGGCGCCATCGTGGCCTTCGCCGCGGCGATGGGCGAGTTCGGGGCGGTCATCACCTTCGTCTCGAACATTCCCGGCCAGACCCAGACCCTGCCGCTGGCGATCTATGCCGCCACCCAGGAACCCGGCGGCGACGCGGTGGCGGCGCGGCTGGCATCCATTTCCTTCGGCGTCGCCCTGATCGCGTTGATGCTGTCGGAATTCCTGGCACACCGCGTCCGGCGGCTGATCGGACAGACCTGACGATGCTCGATCTTGCGATCCGCCAGACGCTGGGCGCCTTCACGCTGGACATCGCCTTCACCGCGGAGGAGCGCGGGGTGACGGCCCTGTTCGGCCGCTCCGGCTCCGGCAAGACCTCCGTCATCAACGCCATCGCCGGACTCACGCGGCCGGATGCCGGGCACATCCGCATCGGCGACACTCTGTTCTTCGACAGCGCCCGGCGCATCGACATACCGGTGGAAAAGCGGCGCATCGGCTATGTCTTCCAGGATGCGCGCCTGTTCCCGCACATGACCGTGCGCAGCAACCTGGAATTCGGCCTGCGCCGCGTGCCGGCCGTGGAGCGGCACATCGCCTTCGGCCCGGTCGTCGAGCTGCTGGGGCTGGGCCATCTGCTGGACCGCCGTCCACGCGGTCTGTCGGGAGGCGAAAAGCAGCGCGTCGCCTTCGGGCGCGCCCTCCTGGCACAGCCGCGCCTGCTGCTGATGGACGAGCCGATGGCCTCGCTCGATACCGCCCGCAAGGCGGAGATCATGCCCTATATCGAGCGGCTGCGCGACGAGATGAACATCCCCATCGTCATGGTCAGCCACGCGCTGGACGAGGTCGTGCGCCTCGCCACCACCATGGTGCTGATCGGAGAGGGAAGGGTGCGCGCCGTCGGGCCGGTGGGCGCCGTGATGGGAAGGCTCGACCTGTCGGCCGTGACCGGCGCGCAGGATGCCGGCACGGTGCTGGACCTGACGGTGGAGCGGCATGTCCCGGACGACGGGCTGACCGTGCTGGCCTTCGACGGCGGCCATCTGACGGTGCCGCGGGTGGAGCGTGCGCCGGGCGCCTCGGTGCGTCTGCACATCCATGCCCGCGACGTGATCGTCGCCTTGCAGCAGCCGGTCGGCGTCAGCGTGCGCAATGCGCTGGCGGCGACGGTGGTGGAGATCGCCGAGTCGGGACCGTCCTCCGCCGACGTTCGGCTTGCGGTGGGCGGTTCGTTCCTGATCGCCCGCATCACCCGCGCAGCCGTCCGGGAGTTGGGCCTGACGCCCGGCCGCCCGGTGGTGGCGCTGGTGAAGGGCATTGCCTTCGGGCCGGGCAGCATCGGCGCGCCGGCGGAAGGACGGCGGATCGTCGATGTGTGATTATGGTCCGGCCACTGACAAAGCCCCTCTCCCCTTGCGGGGAGAAGGGCAATTGGCGATCGCCGGCCTACTGAGCGCCGGACGGGGTGGCCGAGCCGCCGGTGCCGGCACCGCCGCCGGCAGACCCGCCGGCCGTGGAGCCGCCCGGCGCCGTGGTGGTGGCGCCGCTGGTTTCGTTCATCGAGTTGCCGGAGGTTCCGCCTTGAACCGGAACACCGGTGGAGGGCGGCGGAACGGTGGTGGAGTCGCTGCTCGACCCGCTGCTGGTGGTCGGGCTGGTCTGGTTCGCCGCGTTGGAGTTCTGGGCGTTCTGGTCGTCGCAGGCCGTCAGCCCCAGAAGCAGGGCGGGAAGGGCCGCGATCAGAAACTTGCTGCGCATGGAGTGCATCTCCTCAGCCAATGAGCGGCGCCGCTCTGAAAGCCGGCAACCGGGAGCGCTTTCACAAACCCCGGTACGGCTCCGGCAACGCCGTGTGTGGGTCGAAACACGCCACCGCCGGTTTCATTCCATTCCCCCTTAGCACTATGCCCAGCGGATTCCATCCGGCGACAGGGCAGGATGCACCCGCGGGAGCGCCGGACTGTCCTGCCGGTTGACGATGAGAACTTTCACGGAACGTTCTGGCAACTTGTGGCGCGCACGTGGCAGGTCCCCATTACTGGGTTGCGCAAAGAACACGACACTTTTGCGACTTGGCTGTTCCATCTTTTTCGTTTGACCGGTGGAAAGTCGCTGTGATTCCATCCTCCGACCATGACGATGATCGCCGACTTCACCGACACGCTCGCCCGCGCTGCCAAGAGCGCGATCCGCCAAGCCATCATGCCGGCGCTGTGCGCCTGTGTGGTCGCCTACTTCGCCTACTACGCGATCCATGGCGATCGCGGGCTGGTGGCGATGAAGCAGATCCAGGGTGAGATCGCCCAGGCCGAAGAGGTCCTGAACCAGCTCCGCACCGAGCGGGAGGAGATGGAACGGCGCGCCCAGCTTCTGCGCGGCGACGGGCTGGACCGCGACATGCTGGAGGAGCGGGCGCGGTTGATGCTGAATTTCTCCAACCCGCGCGACGTCATCGTGAAGCTGCCCAAGCTGGCCGATCCGGAAGGGGGTCCGGCACAGAAGTAAGGGGAAATCAGCCGATTAACCGAAATTCGGTTAATCGAAAATAGCGCTGCAAAAACAGATATTTGCGCGGGCTGTAAAGCTCGTGTAGTGTGCGCGCCATATTCGCTTCCGGTGCGGGTTTTTCTCATGCCCGCAACGCGTGGCGGCAAGGGTCATCGTAAGGCCCAATGCCGCTTGAACCCTGGGGAGGAATCATGGCCGCGTCCCGACGCCGTCCGACCAAGGCGCAGACCGACACCGCGCCCGCTCAAGCCGTCTCTTCCGAAGAACTTCTTCATTATTACCGTGAGATGCTGCTGATCCGCCGCTTCGAAGAGAAGGCGGGCCAGCTGTACGGCATGGGCCTGATCGGCGGCTTCTGCCATCTGTATATCGGCCAGGAAGCCGTCGTGGTCGGCGTTCAGGCCGCCCTTAAGGACGGCGACAGCGTCATCACCAGCTACCGCGACCATGGCCACATGCTGGCCTGCGGCATGGAAGCCAAGGGCGTGATGGCCGAGTTGACCGGCCGCATTGGAGGCTACTCCAAGGGCAAGGGCGGCTCGATGCACATGTTCAGCCAGGAGAAGAACTTCTTCGGCGGCCATGGCATCGTCGGCGGACAGGTCCCGCTTGGCACCGGCCTGGCCTTCGCGCACAAGTACAGCAATGACGGTGGCGTGGCTGCCGTGTATTGCGGCGACGGCGCCATCAACCAGGGCCAGGTGTACGAGAGCTTCAACATGGCGGCGCTGTGGAAGCTGCCGGTTCTCTTCATCATCGAGAACAACAAGTACGCCATGGGCACCTCGCAGGAGCGCGCCTCTGCCGGCGAGCTGCACCAGCGTGGCGCCGCCTACGGCATCCCCGGCTATCAGGTCAACGGCATGGATGTGCTGGAGGTCAAGGCCGCGGCGGACCAGTGGGTGCCCCACATCCGCGGTGGCAACGGCCCCGTCATCCTCGAGATGAAGACCTACCGCTACCGCGGCCACTCGATGTCCGACCCGGCCAAGTACCGGACGAAGGAAGAGGTCGAGAAGATGCGGTCGGAGTCCGATCCCATCGATCAGCTGAAGGCGAAGATCCTGTCCGGCAACCACGCCGACGAGGACAAGCTGAAGGAGATCGACCGCGAGGTGAAGGCGATCGTCACCGAATCGGCCGAGTTCGCCCAGCAGAGCCCGGAGCCCGATCCGTCGGAGCTGTGGACCGACATTCTCGTCTGATCCTGACGTCAACGATAAGCGGGAGCGGCGCCTTGTGGGACGGGAAACCGGATTCCCCGCGCCGCCGGAGGTTGAGGAATGCCGATCGAAGTGTTGATGCCGGCCCTGTCGCCCACGATGACCGAGGGCAAACTTTCGAAGTGGCTGAAGAAGGAAGGTGACCAGGTGAAGTCCGGCGACGTCCTCGCCGAGATCGAAACCGACAAGGCGACCATGGAGGTCGAGGCGGTCGATGAAGGCCGCGTCGGCAAGATTCTGATCGCCGAGGGCACCGACAACGTCGCCGTGAACACCCCCATCGCCGTCCTGCTGGAAGAGGGCGAGGACGAGAGCGCGCTGAGGAAGGGCGGCAACGCCCCAACCGTCGCCACTGCCGCCGCCGCTCCGGCCGCCCCCGCTCCCGCACCGGTGGCGGAAGCCGCTCCTGCTCCGGCGCCCACGGTGCCGGCGGCTCCGGCCGCGGCGCCGGCCTCGGACGAGGACAGGTTCATGGCCAAGACCGTCAAGAAGACGGTTCGCGAAGCGCTGCGCGACGCGATGGCCGAGGAAATGCGCCGTGACGACAAGGTGTTCGTCATGGGTGAGGAGGTCGCGCAGTACCAGGGCGCCTACAAGGTGACCCAGGGCCTGCTGCAGGAGTTCGGTGAGCGTCGCGTCATCGACACGCCGATCACCGAGATCGGCTTCGCCGGTCTTGGCGTCGGCGCCGCCTTCAAGGGCCTGAAGCCGGTCGTCGAGTTCATGACCTTCAACTTCGCCATGCAGGCGATCGACCACATCATCAACTCGGCCGCCAAGACGCTGTACATGTCGGGCGGCCAGATGAGCAACTCGATCGTGTTCCGCGGCCCGAACGGCGCCGCCGCCCGCGTCGGCGCCCAGCACTCGCAGTGCTATGCCTCGTGGTACGCTCATTGTCCGGGCCTGAAGGTCGTGTCGCCCTGGTCGGCGGCCGACGCCAAGGGCCTGCTGAAGGCGTCGATCCGTGACGCCAACCCGATCGTGTTCCTTGAGAACGAGATCCTCTACGGCCAGAGCTTCGAGGTTCCGGAGGACGAGGACTTCGTCCTGCCGATCGGCAAGGCCAAGATCGAGCGTGCCGGCAAGGACGTGACGATCACCGCCTTCTCGATCATGGTCGGCCATGCCATGGCCGCCGCCGAGATCCTGGCCAAGGAAGGCATCGACGCGGAGGTCATCAACCTGCGCACGATCCGTCCGCTGGACACCGAGACCATCGTCAACAGCGTCAAGAAGACCAACCGCCTCGTTTCCGTCGAGGAGGGCTGGCCCTTCGCCGGCATCGGTTCGGAAATGTGCGCGCTGATGATGGAGCAGGCGTTCGACTATCTCGACGCGCCGGTCGCCCGCGTGGCCGGACTGGACGTGCCGATGCCCTACGCCGCCAACCTGGAAAAGCTGGCGCTGCCGCAGGTCGATCACATCGTCAAGGCCGCCAAGCAAGCCTGCTATCGTTGAGAGGAGGGCTGATAGGATGACCGTTCAGATTCTGATGCCCGCCCTCTCGCCCACGATGACCGAGGGCAACCTCGCCAAGTGGCTGAAGAAGGAAGGCGACACGGTGAAGTCCGGCGACGTGCTCGCCGAGATCGAGACCGACAAGGCCACCATGGAAGTCGAAGCGGTCGATGAAGGCCGCATCGGCAAGATCCTGATCCCGGCCGGCAGCCAGGGCGTGGCGGTGAACACCCCCATCGCCATCCTGCTGGAAGAGGGCGAGGACGAGAGCGCGCTGGCGTCCGCCGGTTCCGCTCCGGCCCCGGCGGCTGCCGCTCCGGCCGCTGCCCCGGCTCCGGCCGCTGCCCCGGCTCCGGCTGCCGCTCCGGCGGCTGCTGCTCCGGCCCCTGCCGCCCCGGTCTCCGCTCCGGCGGCGGGTGGCGCCCGCGTGTTCGCCAGCCCGCTGGCACGCCGCGTCGCCGAGCAGGCCGGCGTCGACCTGAAGACCGTCAAGGGCACCGGCCCGCACGGCCGCATCGTCAAGGCCGACGTCGAGGCCGCCAAGGCCGCCGGCCCGGCCAAGGCCGCTGCTGCCGCCCCGGCCGCTGCTTCGGCTCCAGCTGCCGCCGCTCCGGCTCCCGCGGCGGCTCCGGCCCCGGCGAAGGCCGAGGGTGTCGATGCCAAGGCGCTCGCCGACAAGCTTGGCATGGCCTACACCGCCGTGCCGAACAGCGGCATGCGCAAGACCATCGCCAAGCGCCTGGGCGAGGTGAAGCGCACCGTTCCCGACTACTTCCTGACGGTGGATGTCGAGATCGATGCGCTGATGAAGGTCCGCGCCGAGCTGAACGGCCGGTCCGACGCCTACAAGCTGTCGGTGAACGACTTCATCATCCGCGCCGTGGCGCTGGCGCTGAAGAAGGTCCCGGCGCTGAACGCCGCCTGGACCGACGAGGCGATGCTGCAGTACAGCCACGCCGACATCTCGGTCGCCGTCGCCACGCCGACCGGGCTGATCACCCCGATCGTCAAGAAGGCGGAGACCAAGGGGCTGGCCGACATCTCCAACGAGATGAAGTCGCTGGCCAAGAAGGCGCGCGACAACGCGCTGAAGCCGGAAGAGTATCAGGGTGGCACGATCTCCATCTCCAACCTTGGCATGATGGGGATCAAGCAGTTCCAGGCGATCATCAACCCGCCGCAGGCCTGCATCCTGGCGGTCGGCGCCAGCGAGCAGCGCCCGGTGGTCAAGGACGGCGCGCTGGCCATCGCCACGGTGATGAGCCTGACCGGCACCTTCGATCACCGCGTGGCCGATGGCGCCGTCGGTGCGGAATTCCTTGGAGCGGTGAAGAAGCTGCTCGAGGATCCGCTCTCGATGCTGCTCTGACGGCTGGAGGACCGGTTCCATGTCGAAAAGCCTTGCCCCGCTCCGCGCCGAGATCGACGCAATCGACGACGAGATCGTCGCGCTGCTGGGCAAGCGCCTGTCCGTCGTCCACCGCGTCGCTGCGGTGAAGATGGCGGAAAACCTGCCGGCCGTACTGCCCGACCGCGTCGAAGCGGTCAAACGGCGGGCGGCCGAGGCGGGGCTGGCGTACGGCCTGGATCCGGACTTCATGGCCACCCTGTACCAGACGATCATCGACGAGGCGTGCCGGGTCGAGGAAGGCATCTTTGCCGCCGGCCGCGAGGATGCGCCTCGCTCCTGAATGGGGAGAACACCCTTGGCCGACATCAATTACGACGTCATCGTCATCGGCGGCGGGCCGGGCGGCTATGTGGCGGCGATCCGCGCCGCGCAGCTGGGCCTGCACACCGCGGTCATCGAGCGTGAGAACCTGGGCGGCATCTGCCTGAACTGGGGCTGCATCCCGACCAAGGCGCTGCTGCGCTCCGCCGAGGTCCTGCATCTCGCCAAGCATGCCGCCGACTACGGCCTGGTCATCCAGAACCCGTCCTTCGACCTCGACAAGGTCGTCGCCCGCTCGCGCAAGGTCGCGGGGCAGCTGAACGGCGGCGTCAAGCATCTGCTGAAGAAGAACAAGGTCGCGGTGATCGAAGGCTCCGCCAAGCTGCTCGGCAAGGGCACGGTGGCGGTGACCAAGGGCGATGCCCCGGTCGGCACCTTCGGCGCCAAGCACATCATCATCGCCACCGGCGCCCGTGCCCGCACGCTGCCGGGCCTGGAGGATGACGGCAAGCTGGTCTGGACCTATCGCAAGGCGATGACCCCGGATGCCATGCCGAAGTCGCTTCTGGTCATCGGCTCCGGCGCCATCGGCATCGAATTCGCCAGCTTCTACAATGCCTTGGGCGCGAAAGTTACAGTGGTCGAGGTGATGGACCGCATCCTTCCGGTGGAGGATGAGGAAATCTCCGCAATGGCCCGGAAAGCCTTCGAAAAGCAGGGCATGCGCATCATCACCGGCGGCAAGGCCGGCAACCTGCGCAAGGCCGCCGACAGCGTGACCGTGTCCGTCGAGGCCGGCGGCAAGACCGAGGACATCACGGTCGACCGCGTCATCGTCGCCGTCGGCATCAGCCCGAACACGGAGGGCCTCGGCCTGGAGAACACCAAGGTCAAGACCGACCGCGGCCAAGACCAACGCCATGTGCGAGACCGACGAGCCGGGCGTGTACGCCATCGGCGACGTGACCGGCGCACCCTGGCTCGCCCACAAGGCCAGCCACGAGGGCGTGATCGTCGCCGAGCACATCGCCGGCAAGCATCCGCATGCGCTGAACGTCCGCAACATTCCGGGCTGCACCTATTCGCACCCGCAGATCGCGTCGGTCGGCCTGACGGAGAAGAAGGCCAAGGAAGCCGGCTACGAGATCAAGGTCGGCCGCTTCCCCTTCGTCGGCAACGGCAAGGCCATCGCGCTCGGCGAGCCGGAAGGCCTGATCAAGACCATCTTCGACGCCAAGACCGGCGAGATGCTGGGCGCCCACATGATCGGCGCGGAAGTGACCGAGCTGATCCAGGGCTACGGCATCGCCAAGTCGTCGGAGCTGACCGAGGCCGAACTGATGCACACGGTGTTCCCGCACCCGACTTTGTCTGAAATGATGCATGAGTCGGTCCTTGATGCCTATGGCCGGGCGATCCACTTCTAACTAATGTTTCCGAGGTGACGTTCTTCCCAGCCGGATGGGGCCATGGACCGCAGCAGCGCCGCGTATGACGAAGATTTCTACGCCTGGACCCAAGCCCAGGCGCAGGAGCTTCGCCGTGCCGGCGCCGAACGGAACAACGCCCCGGTCGACTGGGAGAACGTCGCCGAGGAGATCGAGTGCATGGGCCGCAGCCAGAAGTCAGAGATCGACAGCCGGCTGACCGTGCTGATCGTGCATTTGCTGAAATGGTTGTTCTGTCCTGACCTGCGCGAACGATGCGAGCGTGGCTGGCGGCTGACCATCCGGGAGCAGCGGGAAAAGCTGATCGACGAGATCGCCGCGAGCCCAAGTCTGCGCCCGTTCTGCGAGTCCATCTGCGACAAGGTTTACCGCCGCGCCCGCCTGCGGGCCGCCGTCGAGGCGGATGTTCCCGACGGCCATTTCCCGGTCGAGCTGCCTTTCACACTTGACCAGGCGCTCGATCCGGCCTATCCGGCCGAGCTGTTTCCGCCGGAATGGCGGGTTTGACACCCTCATCGCACCTATTGTCGGGGCCGGGGCATCGCGTCGGCCATCGGGAGCTTTAGACCATGACCCTCGTCGACCAGACCGAGAAGCTGCGCCACCCCGAAAAGGCCCATAAGCCCGACAACCCGATCCAGCGCAAACCGGCCTGGATCCGGGTCAAGGCGCCGATGAGCCAGGAATACAACGAGACCCGCCAGTTGATGCGCGGGCTGAAGCTGAACACCGTGTGCGAAGAGGCCGCCTGCCCGAACATCGGGGAGTGCTGGAAGCACAAGCACGCGACCTTCATGATCCTGGGCTCCATCTGCACGCGCGGCTGCGCCTTCTGCAATGTCGAGACCGGACGCCCGGACCTGCTGGACCCGCATGAGCCCGACAATGTGGCCGAGGCGGTCGGCAAGCTGAAGCTCAGCCACGTCGTCATCACCTCGGTCGACCGCGACGATCTGGCCGACGGCGGTGCGGAGCATTTCGCCCGCACCATCCGCGCCGTCCGCGCCGCGTCGCCGACGACGACCATCGAGATCCTGACCCCCGACTTCCAGAAGAAGAAGGGTGCCGTCGAGGTGGTGGTTGAGGCCAAGCCCGATGTCTTCAACCACAATCTGGAAACCGTTCCGCGCCTCTATCCCACCATCCGTCCGGGTGCGCGCTATTTCGCCTCGCTGCAACTGCTGGCGCGGGTGAAGGAGCTGGATCCGACGATCTTCACCAAGTCGGGCCTGATGGTCGGGCTTGGCGAAACGAAGGAGGAGATCGGGCAGGTGATGGACGATCTGCGCTCCGCCGATGTGGACTTTCTGACGATTGGGCAGTATCTCCAGCCCACGCCCAAGCATGCGGCGGTGGATCGCTTCGTGACTCCTGAGGAGTTCGACGGTTATTCCACTGTTGGCCGCGGCAAGGGCTTCCTGCTGGTGGCCTCGTCGCCGCTGACGCGCTCGTCCTATCATGCGGGTGCGGATTTCGAGAAGCTGCGCGAAGCCCGGCTGCGCAAGTTGGGGGCCGCGGCCGCCTGATGCAGGCGGTTCAATAGACAAGGATATGGTACGGGCATGCCCACGCACGCGGAACAGAAGGTTCTTCCCTACACCCCCCGGCAGATGTACGACCTTGTCGCCGACGTGGAGAAGTATCCGGAGTTTCTGCCCTGGTGCCTGGCGGCCCGCATCCGCAAGCGCGAAGGCAATGTCATGTTCGCAGACCTGATCATCGGCTTCAAGATGGTCCGCGAACGCTTCACCTCGCGGGTGGAACTTAACGAGTCCGCTTGCCGCATCGACGTGCAATACACCGACGGTCCGTTCCAGTACCTGAACAACCACTGGATCTTCAACGATCATCCCGACGGCTGCTGCGTCGATTTCTTCGTCGATTTCGAGTTTCGCTCGAAGATGCTGCAAAAGATCATGGGCCTGCTGTTCAACGAGGCGGTGCGGCGCATGGTGCAGGCCTTCGAGACGCGGGCGGCCCAGTTGTACGGGCCGGGCAGGGCGACGCAACCGGCGTGACGCCCTGCTGGCTCAACTGAGAAGCGGGTGGGTCAGGTCTTGTCCGACCACAGCTCCCCGCCGCTGGCCCAGTCGCTTTTCTTCACATCCTGGAAGATGATGTCCACCGCCGAGGGGGAGCAGCCGAGGACCTTCACGGTCGCCTCGGTCAACGCCTTGGCATACTCTCGCTTCTGTTCGACGGTGCGGCCTTCGAACAGCTGGATATTGATGGTCGGCATCAGGTTTTTTCCTTCCTTATGAACAGTTTATAGCGGTTTCTTCAGCGCAGGCTTCCAGTTGGACGAGCCAGCCGCAACCGTTCCAGCGCTGCCTGGACGGTCGCCATCCGCACGGCGTCACGGTCACCGGGGAATGTGTACTCCTTCGCCTTGGCCGCCCCGCCGCGCACGGCGGTGGCGACATAGACGCGGCCCACCGGCTTGGTTTCCGTGGCTCCGCCGGGGCCGGCGATACCCGTCACCGCCACCGTCACGTCGGCGCGCGACCGCGCCAGCGCGCCGACGGCCATGGCGACCGCCACCTCCGGGCTGACGGCGCCATGAGCGTGCAGCAGACTGGCGGGAACACCCAGCAGTTCCGTCTTGGCGATGTTGGTATAGGTGACGAATCCGCGGTCGACCACCTTGGACGAGCCGGCGATGTCGGTCAGGGCACCGGCAATCAGCCCGCCGGTGCAGGATTCGGCGGTTGCCAGCATGAAGCCGGCGAGGCCGTATTCGGCAAGCACCTGGGCGGACAGCTCGCGGATGGTCTCGGGAAACATGGCGGCCCCTCCCGCTTCGTTTGATTGGGTCGGATGTTAGCCGGGAAGTCGGATGGTCGCCACCGCCTGCGCTGCGATGCCCTCCCGCCGGCCGGTGAAACCCAGCTGTTCGGTGGTGGTCGCCTTGACGCTGACCCGCCCGACCTCGATGCCCAGGATTTGGGCAATCCGCTCCGCCATCGCGGCCCGGTGGGGGCCGACCTTCGGCCGTTCGCAGATGATGGTCACGTCGGCATGGGCGATGACGCCGCCCCGCTCCGCCACCAGATCGGCGGCATGGCGCAGGAACTTCGCACTGTCCGCCCCGCGCCAGCGCGGATCGGTCGGCGGGAAGTGGCTGCCGATGTCGCCGGCGGCCAGCGCGCCGAGGATGGCGTCGGTCAGGGCATGCAGCCCGACATCGGCGTCGGAATGCCCCTCCAGCCCATGGCTGTGCGGAACCTGCAGGCCGCACAGCGTCACGAAGTCGCCGTCGGTGAAGCGGTGGACATCGAATCCGCTGCCCGTCCTGACATCCCACAGGCTGCTTATGATCGCGCGGGTGGCGCGGGCCAGGTCGTCGGGGGTGGTCACCTTGAAATTGTCCTCCTTGGACGGCACCAGAGCGACGGCCAATCCGGCGCGCTCCGCCACCGCGGCATCGTCGGTCAGCGACAGGCCGGCGGCGGCGCGGTGCGCCTCCAGAATGTCGGAGAAGCGGAAGCCCTGCGGGGTCTGAGCCCGCCACAACCCGTCGCGGTCCACCGTCTCACCGATACTGCCGTTGGCCCCGCGCTTCAGCGTGTCGGCCACGGGCACCGCGGCGATGGCGCCGGGCCTGTCGTCGAGGGCCGCGATCACCGCGCCGATGGTCGCTTCGTCGATCAGGGGGCGCGCGGCATCGTGGATCAGCACAAGATCGGGGGCGCCGTCGGCGGCCAGCGACTCCAAACCGTTGCGCACCGACTCCTGCCGGCTCGGGCCGCCGGCGACCGGGGCGGGGAGTCCAAGCCCGGCGACGGCGGCATCGTAAGCCTCGCGCCAGATCGGGTCGATGACCACCTGGACGCCGGTGACCTGCGGATGGCGCAGGAAAGCCTCAACCGTCCGGCGCAACACCGGCTTTCCGGCAAGGTCGAGATATTGCTTCGGCCGTTCGGCTCCGAACCGTTGGCCGGATCCGCCGGCGACGATCAGCGCGATGCAGGTGGGCGCGATGCAGGTGGGCATGAGGCAAACCGTAAGATATGATAGCCACTTGACGGAAACGTCGCGGAGCCTAGCCTGTCGCCGTGGTTCCGCCAAGTGCCGAGCCTGCCTGTTTCATCGCCGGACGCTTCCCGGCGGGTCAATGGCCACAGGGGACGGGGCCACAGGACGGGTCGGCATGTCGGGGCGGAAAGACGGGAGTGCGTTCGGGTCCATGTCGCAGAACATCCTCTTGAGCCTGACGGCGCTGGTGACCCTGGTGCCGGCTGCCTTCTATCCCTACCGCCGCATCGCGGGACAGGGGGTGGAGGGACGCGGCTGGTCCTTTTGGGGCGCCCTGCTGCTGGCGGCCGCCGGGCCCGGCATGTGGGCGATCCTGCAGGTCGCGGGGCAGTGGCAGACCGGCTTTTCCACCGCGTTGTGGGTGACCACCGCCGCCTGCATGGCGCTGTTCATCGGGCTCAGCCTGTTCCATGGCACGGCCTGGAGGCTGGCGCCGCTGCTGCTGCCCTATCTGCTGGTCGTCTGCCTGTTCGCCACCCTGACCGAGGACGCGCCGGCTCCGATCATGCGCGGCAATGCCCCCGGCGTGTGGATCGACCTGCACATCGCGGTGTCGGTGTTCACCTATGCCCTGCTGACGCTCAGCGCCGTGGCGTCGCTGGCTGCGGTGCTGCAGACGCGGGCCTTGAAGACCAAGCGGCCGACCCCGCTCAGCCGCTTCCTGCCGCCGGTGGCGGAGAGCGAGCGGCTTCAGCTGCGCCTGCTGATCGCGTCCGAGGTGGTGCTGGGCGCCGGTCTCGCCACCGGCATGGCAGTGCTGTATTTCGAGCAGGGACGCCTGTTCCGCACCGACCACAAGAGCCTACTGTCACTCGCGACCTTCGTGGTGATCGGCATCCTGCTGCTGGCGGAGTACCGCACCGGCGTGCGCGGACGGACGGCGGCGCGGACGATGCTGATCGTCTATCTGCTGGCGACGCTCGCCTATCCGGGCGTCAAGTTCGTGTCCAACGTGCTGATCGGGCAATGGACCTGGTAGGCAGGATATAGCCACGCCGGACGGCCTTGCGGACCGGGCGGTAACGGGCGCCGAGTGGGCGGGCTCCGTGGGCGGTTGTCGTGGGAGGCGCGGTCCCGGCGATGGGCTTCGCCCTTGCGCGGCGTCGTGCCCGCGTGATAACTTGCTTAAAATGTTGGCACTTTGTTGTTTTGCCCATCAATCGGGCAGGTGAGAATGACCATACAAATCGGACCCATCACGCTCGCCGGACCGGTGATCCTGGCGCCCATGTCAGGCGTGTCCGACCTGCCGTTCCGCCGTCTGGTGAAGCGCGCGGGCTGCGGTCTCGTCGTGTCGGAGATGATCGCCAGCCAGGCGATGATCCGCGAGAACCGCCAGACCCTGCGGATGGTGGAGACCGAACCCGAGGAATTCCCGATGGCCGTCCAACTCGCCGGCTGCGAGCCCGAGGTGATGGCCGAAGCCGCGAAGCTGAACGAGGATCGCGGCGCCGCGGTGGTCGACATCAATTTCGGCTGCCCGGTGAAGAAGGTGGTCAACGGTCATGCCGGCTCCTCGCTGATGCGGGACGAGGCACTGGCCGGCCGCATCCTGGAGGCGGTGGTGAAGGCCGTCGGCATCCCGGTGACGCTGAAGATGCGGCTGGGCTGGGACGAAACCAGCCGCAACGCCCCGGCCCTGGCCCGCATCGCCGAACAGTGCGGGATCAGGATGGTGACGGTCCATGGCCGCACGCGCATGCAGTTCTACACCGGCACCGCCGATTGGACCGCCGTCCGCCCGGTGAAGGAGGCCGTGTCGATCCCCGTCGTGGTCAACGGCGACATCTCCAGCATCGAGGCGGTGGACCGGGCCTTGGCCGAAAGCGGTGCCGACGGCGTGATGATCGGCCGGGGCAGCTACGGCCGCCCCTGGTTCCCGTCCCAGGTCATGCACCACCTGCGCACCGGCCAGAGGCTGCCCGATCCGCCGCTGCTCGATCAGATGAACACCCTGCTGGAGCATTTCGACAGCATGCTGAGCCATTACGGCAAGGACGGCGGCATCAAGGTCGCCCGCAAGCATGTGTCCTGGTATTCCACCGGCCTGCGCGACTCCAACGAGTTCCGGCAGGAGGTCAACCGGCTGGGCGACCCCGAGGCGGTGCGTGAGCGCATCCGTGCCTTCTATGAACCGGCAATCGAAAGGATGGCCGCCTGATGGATCCCGTACCGATGACCGTCCCAATCCAGCGTGGCCGCAACCGGTCGGGTTCGTCGCGGGCGCCGCGGCTGGAGTCCCTGGTGGTGCTGAACAGCCTGCCCGATCCGGTGCTGGTGGTCGATGGCAACGGGGAGATCCGCTTCGTCAACCTGGAGGGGCAGGAGTTCTTCGACCTGTCCGCCAACGCCATGGAAGGCATGCCGCTGCCCGACCTGTTGCCGCCCGACAGTCCGGTGATGGGCCTGATCGAGCAGGTCCGCCGCGGCAGCCGCCGGGTGTCGCAGGATGGTGTCGTCATCGACACGCCCCGCATCGGCCCGCACCATGTGACGGTGCAGGTGGCGACCATGGGCGATCCGCCCGACCATGTGGTGCTGACCATCCATGAGCGGTCGCTGGCCCGCAAGATCGACCATTCCCTGACCCACCGCCATGCCGCGCGGTCCGTCACCGCCATGGCGGCGATGCTGGCGCATGAGGTGAAGAACCCGCTGTCGGGCATCCGGGGCGCGGCCCAGTTGCTGGAGGAGAACGCCAGCGACCAGGACCGGGTGCTGACCCGCCTGATCTGTGACGAGGCCGACCGCATCGTGGCGCTGGTCAACCGGATGGAGGTGTTTTCCGACGAACGCCCGCTGGAACGCGCCGCGGTGAACATCCACACCGTGCTGGAACATGTGCGCAAGGTGGCGCAGAGCGGGTTTGCCCGAAAAATACGCTTTGTCGAGCGTTACGACCCGTCACTGCCTCCGGTTTATGGCAATCGCGACCAACTTGTGCAGGTTTTCCTGAATCTGATCAAAAATGCGGCAGAGGCTGCACCGGAATCGGGCGGCGAGATCACGCTGACCACCGCCTACCAGCATGGTGTGCGCATGGCCCTGCCCGGCGGCGACATGCGCCGGCATCTGCCGCTGCTGGTGACTGTTCAGGATAATGGCGACGGCATTCCGGAAGACCTGCAGTCGAACCTGTTCGATCCCTTCGTGACCAGCAAGGTGAACGGGACTGGCCTTGGTCTTGCATTGGTGGCGAAACTCATAGGCGATCACGGCGGAACCATCGAGTTCGACAGCCAACCTCGCCGGACAGTCTTCAAGGTGTCGCTGCCGATGTACGATGAATCGAAATACGAAGACTCGAAACTTTCCGGGAATTCGAAGATTTCTGACGCTGGTCCGCAATCCAAGGGCGGCCGGGGGAGTCGTTGATGGGCGCGGCGACCATTCTGATCGCGGATGACGACCGCGCCATCCGCACCGTCCTGACCCAAGCCCTCGCCCGCCTGGGCCACGAGGTGCGGACCACCGGCAACGCCGCAACCCTGTGGCGCTGGGTCGCGGACGGGCAGGGGGATCTGGTCATCACCGACGTGGTGATGCCCGACGAAAACGGTCTGGACCTGATCCCGCGCATCAAGAAGCTGCGGCCGGAACTGCGCGTCGTCGTCATGAGCGCGCAGAACACGCTGATCACCGCGGTGAAGGCGGCGGAACGGGGCGCCTTCGAATATCTGCCCAAGCCCTTCGACCTGAAGGAGCTGGTTTCGGTCGTCGAGCGCGCGTTGAACGCCAACAACGCGCCCGCCCCCATGCCCGGCGGCGACCAGGAGAGCGAGGAGCAGCTTCCCCTGATCGGCCGTTCGCCGGCGATGCAGGAAATCTATCGGGTGCTGGCGCGCCTGATGGGCACCGACCTGACGGTGATGATCACCGGCGAGTCCGGCACCGGCAAGGAGCTGGTGGCCCGCGCTCTGCACGATTACGGCAAGCGGCGCAACGGCGCCTTCGTCGCCATCAACATGGCGGCCATACCGCGCGAGCTGATCGAGTCCGAACTGTTCGGGCATGAGAAGGGGGCCTTCACCGGCGCCACCAACCGGTCGACCGGCCGGTTCGAACAGGCGCAGGGCGGCACCCTGTTCCTGGACGAGATCGGCGACATGCCGCTCGATGCCCAGACCCGCCTGCTGCGCGTGCTGCAGGAGGGCGAATACACCACCGTCGGCGGGCGCACCGCGATCAAGACCGACGTGCGCATCATCGCCGCCACCCACCGCGACCTGCGCACGCTCATCCGCCAGGGCCTGTTCCGCGAGGATCTGTTCTATCGCCTGTGCGTGGTGCCGATCCGCCTGCCGCCTCTGCGCGAGCGCACCGAAGACATCCCGCTGCTGGTCCGCCATTTCCTGAACATCGGCATCAGCCAGGGCCTGCCGGCCAAGAGCATCGATCAGGCGGCGATGGACCGGCTGAAGCGCTACCGCTGGCCGGGCAATGTCCGCGAGCTGGAAAATCTCGTCCGCCGGCTGGCCGCGCTCTATTCGCAGGAGGTCATCGGCCTGGATGTGGTGGAGGCCGAGCTGGCCGATGCCACACCGGCCGCCCAGCCGGTCGAGGAACCGCAGAGCGAAGGGCTGTCGTCGGCCGTCGAACGCCATCTGAAGGACTATTTCGCCGCCCACAAGGACGGCATGCCGTCCAATGGTCTCTATGACCGCGTGTTGCGCGAGATCGAACGGCCGCTGATCTCGCTGAGCCTGTCGGCGACCCGCGGGAACCAGATCAAGGCTGCCCAATTGCTGGGGCTGAACCGCAACACCCTGCGCAAGAAGATCCGCGATCTGGACATTCAGGTGATGCGCGGGATCAAGTAGCGGGCCCGCCACGCTGCCGCAACCGCTCCGTGCCAAAATTGTGACACAGGTCCGGCACGGGCGGCTGCGCCTCTTCCGGCTCCGATTGCTCCCTTCAGTGCATATCGGCCGGCATACCGATGCCCTGTCCGAAAGACAGAGCCATTGCATCTTGGCAGGGCCGCAACAGAGGTGTATCTTTCCGGCAACAGATTAGCGCCGGACCATGCCCCTGACCACCAACAATCCTGCGGCCGGACAGATGCCGGTCTGGCAGAAATTCCTCCATTGGTCCCGGCGGGTCGGCCTGGGCAAGCGGATGGCCCTTGCGCTGTCGCTGGCGGCGCTGGCTGCCGGGTTTGCCACCTATGCGGCGATGACCGAAAGCGCGCCCTTCGGGCAGGCCAATCCGCGAACGGTCACGCTTCTGCTGACGCTCGACCTCGCGATTCTGCTGACGCTGGGCGTGCTGATCGCCCGGCGCATCGTGGCGATCCTGATCGGACGGCGGCGCGGGCTCGCCGGCTCGCGGCTGCACACCCGTCTGGTCCTGGTGTTCAGCGTTCTGGCGGTGGCGCCCGCCATCATCATGACGGTCTTCTCGACCCTGTTCTTCTATGCCGGGGTGCAGAGCTGGTTCAGCGACCGCGTCCGTACGGCGGTGAACGAATCCCTGGTGGTCGCCAGCGCCTATCTGCACGAGCACCAGCAGAACATCCGCGCCGATGCCCTGGCCATGGCCAACGACCTGTCGCAGGAGGCGCGCTTCTCCAGCGACCCGCAGCGGTTCGAACAGGTGGTGGCCACCCAAGCGATGCTGCGGGCCCTGTCCGAGGCCATCGTCTTCAACGGCACCACCGGCGCCATCGTCGCCCGTGTCGGCTACACCTTCACGCTGGAGTTCGAGCCGATCCCGGAAGAGAAGCTGCAGCAGGCCCGCAATGGCGAGGTCGCGCTGATCGTCAAGGAATCCGACGATCGTGTCCGCGCACTGGTCAGCCTGGACCGGATGTCGGACACCTTCCTCTATGTCGGCCGCATGGTGGAGCCGCGGGTCCTGCAGCATATGGCGGCGGCCGAGGGGGCGGTGAAGGAATACAGCGCGCTGGAAAACCAGCGCGGCAGCCTGCAGATCACCTTCACCCTGATCTTCCTGGTCGTGGCCATGCTGCTGCTGCTGGCGGCGGTGTGGGCGGGGCTGAATTTCGCCACCCGTCTGGTCCGTCCGATCAGCGCGCTGATCGGCGCCGCCGAACGGGTGCGCGCCGGCGACCTGACCGTGCGCGTGGCGGAACCGCCGGGAGAGGACGAATTCGTCCTGCTGTCCCGCGCCTTCAACCGGATGACGACCGAGATCGAGGGGCAGCGGCGGGAACTGCTGTCGACCAACCGCCTGCTGGACGAACGCCGCCGCTTCACCGAGACGGTGCTGTCGGGCGTGTCGGCCGGTGTTCTGGGCCTGGATGCCGACGGCGTCATCAACCTGCCGAACCTGTCCGCCGCGCGCCTGCTGGGCGAGGACGATCCGGAACGGCTGGTCGGCCTGCCGCTGGTCGAGTTGCTGCCGGACATGGGCGACCTGCTGGAAAACGCGCCGAAGAAGCCCGGACGCGTCGTGCAGGACCAGATCCATGTGCGCCGGCCGGGCAAACCGATGCTGACCCTGCTGGTCCGCATCGCCGCCGAAGTGCGTGACGGCACCGTGCGCGGCTATGTCGTCACCTTCGACGACATCACCGAACTGGTGTCGGCACAGCGCAAGGCGGCCTGGGCCGATGTGGCGCGCCGTATCGCGCACGAGATCAAGAATCCGCTGACGCCGATCCAGCTGTCGGCCGAACGGCTGCGCCGCAAGTATCTGAAGGAGATCTCCAGCGACACGGAGGTCTTCACCATGTGCACCGACACCATCGTCCGGCAGGTGGACGACATCCGCCGTATGGTGGACGAGTTCTCCGCCTTCGCGCGCATGCCTCAGCCGGTGATGAAGCCGGTCAACATCAACGATCTGGTCCGACAGGCGGTGTTCCTGCAATCCAGCGCGCACACCGGCAGGATCCGGTTCGAGACGCGGTTGCCGGCGGGACCGCTGACGGTGGCCTGCGACAGCCGCCAGATCTCGCAGGCGCTGACCAACCTGCTGCAGAACGCCGCCGACGCCATCGAAGGGCGCGGCCAACCAGCCGACGGGTCGGAACTGCCGCCCGGCGAGGTGTCCATCGCGGTGGAGGATGACGGCGAAAAGGTCGTCGTGACCATCGAGGACAACGGCAAGGGCCTGCCCGGCGGCGAACAGCGCGACCGGCTGACCGAACCCTACGTGACGACGCGGGCCAAGGGCACCGGGCTGGGGCTGGCGATCGTCAAGAAGATCATGGAGGACCATGGCGGCGTGCTGACCCTGGAGGACCGCGAAGGCGGGACCGGGGCACGCGTGACCCTGGTCGTTCCACACCCGGTTACGGCCGCGAACGACGCGGGTGGCCGTGACGACAGGCCGGCGGAGACCGGCGGAGAGTTGAGGCACGAAGCCCATGGCGCATGACATTCTGATCGTCGACGACGAAGCTGATATCCGGATGCTGATCGCCGGCATCCTGAACGACGAAGGCATCAAGACCCGCGAGGCCGCCGACGCCGATCAGGCCTTCGCCCAGGTGGCGTCGCGCCGGCCGAGCCTCGTCGTGCTCGACATCTGGCTGCAGGGCAGCAGGCTGGACGGCCTGCAGATCCTGGAACAGCTGATGCGCGACCATGCCAACCTGCCGGTGATCATGATCTCCGGCCACGGCAACATCGAAACCGCGGTGCAGGCGATCAAGATCGGCGCCTACGACTTCATCGAGAAGCCGTTCAAGGCCGATCGCCTGCTGCTGATGGTGGAGCGCGCCATCGAGGCGGCGCGGCTGAGACGCGAAAATCAGGAGCTGAAGCTGCGTGCCGGCGGCGACGTCGAGCTGATCGGCCGCTCCTCCGCGGTCAATCAGGTGCGCCAGTCGATCGACAAGGTGGCGCCCACCGGCAGCCGCGTGCTGATCTCCGGCCCGGCCGGCGCCGGCAAGGAGGTGGTCGCGCGCCTGATCCACGCCCGGTCGCGCCGCGCCGGCGGTCCCTTCGTCGGGCTGAACTGCGCCACCATGCGGCCGGAACGGCTGGAGATGGAGCTGTTCGGGACCGAGGCCGGCGTCGACGGCCCCAGCCGCAAGATCGGCACCTTCGAGCAGGCCCATGGCGGCACGCTGCTGCTGGACGAGGTCGCCGACATGCCGCTGGAAACCCAGGGCAAGATCGTCCGCGCCCTGCAGGAGCAGGTGTTCGAACGGGTCGGCGGCGGTCAGCGGGTCGAGGTCGACGTGCGCGTCATCGCCACCTCCAACCGCGACCTGCAGGCGGAGATCGAGCAGGGCCGTTTCCGCCAGGATCTGTTCTACCGCCTGTCGGTGGTGCCGATCCGCGTGCCGTCGCTGGCCGAGCGGCGGGAGGACATTCCGGTTCTCGCCCGCCATTTCATGCAGCGCTCCGCCGAGGCGTCCGGCCTGCCGGTCCGCGAATTCGGCGAGGACGCCATGGCGGCGCTCCAGGCCTATGACTGGCCGGGCAACGTGCGCCAGCTGCGCAATGTGGTGGACTGGCTGCTGATCATGGCGCAGGGCGACCCGAAGGAGCCGATCCGCGCCGACACCCTTCCGCCGGAGATCGGCGCGATCACGCCCACCGTTCTGAAATGGGACAAGGGCGGCGAGATCATGGGCCTGCCGCTGCGCGAAGCCCGCGAGGTGTTCGAGCGCGAATATCTGCTGGCCCAGGTCACCCGCTTCGGCGGCAACATCTCCCGCACCGCGTCCTTCGTCGGCATGGAGCGTTCCGCCCTTCACCGCAAGCTGAAGTCGCTGGGCGTCCATGGCAGCGAGAAGGGGAAGATGTTCATCGAGTGACGGAAAGGAAGGTCTACCCCCACCCTAACCCTCCCCCGCTGGGCGGGGGAGGGGACTGTCGCCACCCTGCCAAACATGCACCAATCTCCCTCCCCTGCTCAGCGGGGGAGGGTTAGGGTGGGGGCAAGTGGCAGCCATGGTTAACACATAGTGAGAGCGCTCCCCTTGTCCGCCCCCATCACCCTGCCGCGCGCCGTCATCTATGACTGGGACAACACCCTGGTCAGCAATTGGGATACGGTGCGCGAGGCGCTGAACCATGCGCTGGTGTCCTTCGGCCTCGCCCCCTGGAGTGCGGAGGAGGCGCGCGAACGGATCAAGGCATCGCTGCGCGACAGCTTCCCCCGCATCTTCGGCGAGCGCTGGACCGAGGCGCGCGACCTCTTCTACGGCTATTTCGCCGCCCATCATCTGGACGGGCTGAAGCCGCTGCCCGGTGCGGAGAGGCTGCTGGCCCATTTCCACGAGCGCGGGGTCTATCAGGCCGTCGTCTCCAATAAGAACGGCGGGTTCCTGCGGGCGGAGGCCGAGGCGCTGGGCTGGACCCGCTATTTCGGCAGGCTGGTCGGCGCCCAGGATGCGGAATTCGACAAGCCGCACCACGCCCCGGTGCGGATGGCGCTGGAGCCGGCGGGGATCGAACCGGGGCCCGACGTCTGGTTTCTCGGCGATGCCGACATCGACATGGAATGCGCCCATGGCGCCGGTCTCGTTCCGGTGCTAATAGGGCTTGGCGAGGGGAGCGGCTTCGACCGTTTTCCTCCCGCCCATCGCCACACCGACTGTACGGCGCTGCACGGCGTCCTGTATGGCTTGGTGGAAGGCAATGGTGATACCATATCCCTCCAAACGGCTGTCGAGACGGTACCTGCGCGCACCAAACCTACACCGTGAAACGGGGAGCGGACCGCCTTTAGCCAAGGGGTCCCAAGAACATTGAAGAAGGGGGCATGAAAAATGTCTGAAAAAAGCCAGAACGTGCAGGATGTGTTTCTAAATCACGTCCGCAAGAACAAGACTCCCGTAACCGTCTTTCTCGTGAATGGCGTGAAACTCCAGGGTATCATCACTTGGTTCGACAACTTCTCGGTACTTCTGCGGCGCGACGCGCACTCCCAGCTCGTTTACAAGCACGCAATCTCGACCGTTATGCCGGCCCATCCCATTCAACTTTTCGAGCCGCCCAAGGAAGGTGAAAGCGTCTGATCCCTTGACCAATGGTAACGGCGCGGCCCCGGAAGGCGCCGCGCGGGCCATCGTGGTCCACCCCGTCCTCCGCAATGAGGCGGATGGGGATATGCGCCCTCCCGAATCACGGCTTGAGGAGGCGGTTGGTCTTGCCCAGGCGATTCAGCTGGATGTCATCCATGCCGAATGCGCCAAGGTGAACCGGCCGCAGCCATCGACGCTGCTCGGCTCAGGCACGGTGGAGCAGCTGGCGCAGGTGGTGGAGGAGACAGAGGCGACGCTGGTCATCCTCGACCATGCCCTGTCGCCGGTCCAGCAGCGCAACCTGGAACGGTCGCTGAAGGCAAAGGTCATCGACCGGACCGGCCTGATCCTGGAAATCTTCGGCGCCCGCGCCCGGACCAGGGAAGGTATGCTGCAGGTCGAACTGGCATCCCTGACCTATCAGAAGTCCCGGCTCGTCCGCTCCTGGACCCACCTGGAACGGCAGCGCGGCGGCTTCGGCTTCCTCGGCGGTCCCGGCGAATCCCAGCTCGAACTCGACCGCCGCCTGATCGGCGACCGGATCATTAAGATCAAGAAGGAACTGGAGGAGGTGCGGCGCACCCGCGGCCTGCACCGCAAGGCGCGCGCCAAGGTGCCGTACCCGGTGGTGGCCTTGGTCGGCTACACCAACGCCGGCAAATCGACGCTGTTCAACCGGCTGGCGAATGCCGACGTCTTCGCCCAGAATCTGCTGTTCGCCACGCTCGACCCCACCATGCGGCAGGTGACGCTGCCGTCGGGCCGCAAGGTGATCCTGTCGGACACGGTCGGCTTCATCTCCGACCTGCCGCACGGTCTCGTCGCCGCCTTCCGCGCCACGCTGGAGGAGGTGGATGCCGCCGACATCATCCTGCATGTCCGCGACATCGCCCACATCGACAGTGACGCCCAGAAGGCCGACGTCCATGAAGTGCTGTCCGACATGGGCATCGATCCGGAAACGGACGACCGGGTGATCGAGGTGCTGAACAAGATCGACGCGCTGGACGACGAAAGCCGCGCGGCGATCCTGGCCCAGACCGGCCGCAACCCGCGCGCGGTTGCGGTGTCCGCCCTGTCCGGCGAGGGGATCGACGATCTCGACCGCCTGCTGGACCAGCGGATGAACGTCAACCGCCAGGTGGTCGACCTGTCGGTGGAGTTGGGCGACGGTGCGGCTCTGGCCTGGCTCTATGCCAAGGGCGAGGTGCTGGAACGCCGCGACGATGAGGAGCGGGCGCATCTGCACGTCTCCCTCGATCCGGCCGACCTTGCTCGATTCGAAAAGCGGTTCCAACCGCAATCCCAGGCCTGATCCGACAGTGGGGCCGATGCAGCCGAAGCAACCATAGGAAGGTTCAGACTGCATTGGCCAAACGGAAAGGGTGCAGCGGCGGGCTATGACCTGTAGCACCCCACTCCGGTCTTAAGACGAATGCGGCGTGGTCATTTCCCCGTTGGGGTCCGATTATGGGAACGGAGCAACGCGCTCCCCACGAGGAGGACTGCCAATGCGGTTGCAAACCGACCCGTCGTGTTTTTCGATCACGGCTTTCCTCGCTGATCAGGTCGCGCTGGTGGCCCGCGAAGAGAAATTGCCGCCGGGTGCGGCGCTGCTGCGGTTGCAGGATCTGTCGCGCACACCGGAAGGGCGTGCCAAGCTGATCCGCCTGATCGATGCCGCCGCGCAGCGGGAGCAGAATGCCGACGAAGCCGCCAAGATCGCCGCGATCTGCCGCGAACTTTCGGCCTGGGGCTATGGCGAAGGGCGGCGGTCCGCCGGATTCTCCGAAGGAAACCACCGCGCTGCCGCATGACGGTCATATGACACACGCTTGATGGATGACGACGCCGATGATGGCGGGCCATAATGGGCCGTTCGCCATCGCCGCGGTTCCGTCGTGCTCCGTTCCTCCCCCCGCTTCGTCCCGACCGGTGCCGGTCGCCTGCTGGCGGCCTTGCCGCTGCTTCTGGCGCTTGCCCAGCCATCCGCGGCGCAGCCGTTGCGGCCTGGAACGCACCTTCCTCCCGGCTATGTCGAAGAACCGGACGTCCCGCCCGAAGACCCTCTCCCCCCCCTGCCGCAGCCCCTTCCGGTGGCACCTGACGAGCCGCTGGTCATCGCACCGGACGCCGTCGAGCTGCTGAAGGAGTGCAAGCAGCCGGCTTTCACCGACTGTTTCCGGCTTTGGCAGCCGCCTCCACCGCCGCCGGAGCCCGAGAAGGAAACGGCCGGCCCGCCACCTCCGCCGCCCCCTCCGCCGCGGATCGACCCCAATGCGCCCCGGCAACCGGCGCAGGGCGGTCCGGTGCCGCCTCCGCCGGCCGATCAGGCCAAGGAGGCGGCAGCGGCGGCGGCTGACCGCGCCACGCTCGACGCGCTGTCGAAGGCGCTGAAGGACAGCGGCTTGGACGGGAAGGTCCTGCTGACAAACCCCGGCGACGGCGATCCGACATTGAAACTGGACAGTCAACCGGGCAGGCCGGCGGCGAAGCCGTGACCTCCCATCCCCTCGAATTCAGTGAGAGCGCCCAACCATGACGGGTTTCCCGCTTCCCGACATCGACCTCGTGTCCGACCTGATCCGCTCCGTCGCCCGGACGGAGATCATGCCCTATTTCCAAAAGCTGGACGCCTCAGGCATCCGGCAGAAGACCGGACCGACCGACCTCGTCACACTGGCGGACGAGGCGGCGGAACGCGCGCTGACCCCGGCGCTGACGGCCCTGCTGCCGGGCAGCCGCGTGATCGGCGAGGAAGCGGCGTCCGAGGACGAGCGCGTGCTCGACCGCATCCATGGCGACGATCCGGTCTGGATCGTCGATCCGGTGGACGGCACCATCAACTTCGCCCAGGGCCGGCCGATGTTCGCGGTGATCGTCGCGCTCGCCTGCAAGGGCGAGACGGTCGCCGGCTGGATTCATGATCCGGTCGATGGGCGGATGGCGACGGCGGTGAAGGGGCAGGGGGCATGGCTCGACGGGCGTCAGGTCCATGTCGCCCCCGCCGTGCCGCTGCCCCGGATGGTCGGCGCTCTGTCGACCCGCTTCTGCGCCGAAGCGATGAGCCGCCAGTTGGAGGAGCGCAGCGCCGGCCTCGGCGAGCGTGCCTGCCTGTCGAGCGCCGCGCAGGAGTATCTGCGGCTGCTGGAGGGGCGGGCCCATTACTCGCTCTATCACCGGCTGATGCCGTGGGACCACGCCGCCGGTGTGCTGCTGCATGCGGAGGCCGGCGGGTACTCGGCGCTGATCGACGGCACGCCCTATCGGCCGGGCCTGCTGCAGGGCAGCATCCTGCTCGCGCCAGACAGGGACAGCTGGCAGGCGCTGCACGGACAGCTGTTCGGGTGAGTGCCGGGCGGGGGAGTGTTCCCCCACCCCGACCCAATCAGTGGGTCATCAAGGCCGGTATGGAAAGCCCCTCCAGCACCGTGCGGGTGGCGCCGCCCAGGACCAGCTCGCGCAGGCGGGAGTGGCCATAGGATCCCATCACCAGCAGGTCGGCGCCCTGGTCGGAACAGCAGGACAGGATCATGTCGCCGACCTCGCCGCCGGATGCGATCACCGACTGCGGGCGGGCGGCGATGCCGTGGCGGTGCAGCCACTCGGTCAAGGCCGCGGCTTCGTCGCTGCGCTGGCCGGGCGGCTCCACGGTCAGGACGGTGACGCTCTCCGCCGCCTCCAGGAAGGGCATGGCGGCGCGGACGGCGCGGGCGGATTCGCGGCTGTTCTTCCAGGCGACCAGCACATGCCGGCCGATGGCGGCGGTCGCCGGCTGGCTGGGCGGCAGAACCAGCACCGGGGTGGCGGTCTCCAGGGGCAGGCGGTCGGGGATGTTGTGCAGGGAGACGCGTTCCCCCGCCCGGACGGCCGCCGATTGCGCCACCACGACCAGATCGGCATAGGAAGCCCGCTCGGCCAGCAGGTCGACGTGGTCGCCTTCCTCGATCGTCCAGTCGTAGGGCAGGCCGTTCAGCGCCTGCCTCACCTCCTGCTCGATCCGCTCGGCGTTCTCGTGGGCGATGGCGGTGGCTTCCGCCATGAAGCCGTAGGAGGCGGCGCGGCCGGTGGCGCCAGCCGGCATCGACACCGGCGTGGCGATGTAGAGCGCATGGATATGGGCGGAGAAGCGCTTGGCCAGAGCCGCGGCAACGGCCATCCGGCCGGCGTGGGCATCGTCGTTGGCCATGTGCAGCAGGATGGTCTTGATCGGCATGCCCTTGCGTCTCCCGATTCATGCCACCGCCGATCATTGGGCGGCGGAGCGGTTTCCCTCTAGGTAACGCGCCGCCGCCCCGGATGGCAACGCAATCGGATGGCCGGTTACTTCACCACCACCGCATAGTGATCGAGCGGCGCCACCTCCTTGATCAGGCCGCGCGCCTTCAGGAATTCGGCAAAGCGGGTGTAGCGGTCGGCATCCAGGGCGGCCGGGCTGTGGGCGAAACGCCGCAGCGTGTCCGCCCAGGCGCGGCGGTTCAGCTCGTCGTTCAGCTCCGGCCGGCCCTTGACGAAGGCGGCCTGCGACTCCTCCGGATGGTTCAGGATGTAGAGCGTCGCGCGTTCCACCGCCGCCAGGAAGCGCTTGACGCGCGGGTCGCTGGCCTTGGCCTTGTGGGCGACCAGGATCAGTTCGTCATAGGGCGGCACGCCTTCCTCTTCGGGGTAGAAGGCGCGGCCGGGATGCTTTTCGATGTCCAGCTGGTTCAGTTCGAAGTTCCGGAAGGCGCCGACCACCGCATCGACCTGCCCCGACAGCAGAGACGGCGACAGCGAGAAATTGACGTTGACCAACTCCACGTCCTTCAGGCTCAGCCCCTGCTTCTCCAGCATCGCGCCCAGCAGCGCATCCTCGAATCCGGCGATGGAAAAGCCGATCTTGCGGCCCTTCAGATCCTTCAACGTCTTTACCGGACCGTCGCGCAGGACGACGACGGAGTTCAGCGGGGTGGAGACCAACGTCCCGACACGGACCAGCGGCAGCCCTTCGGCCACCTGCAGGATCAGCTGCGGCTGGTACGACACGGCGAGATCGGCGCCGCCGGCGGCGACCAGCTTCGGCGGGTCGTTGGGATCGGCCGGGGCGGTCAGAGTCACCTCCAGCCCGGCGTCCTTGAAGAATCCCTTCTCCTGCGCCACCACCAGCGGGGCGTGGTCCGGGTTGACGAACCAGTCCAGCATCACGGACAGCTTGTCCTGGGCCATCGCGGGAAGCGCGGTCATCAGGCTGGCCGCCATCAGGCCGACGGTAAACAGGTGCTTCATCGGGTTTCTCTCCCCCCTTATCAAGGATTGGCGTCTTCGGCCGGTTGCGTATCGGGTTGCCAGGGCAGGGCGCGGCGGGCCAGCGCGTCGACGGCGGCATAGAGCGTCACCGCGAACACCCCCAGCACCAGCACGGCGGCGAACAGAAGGTCGATCTGCATGCGGGCGTTGGCGTGCAGCATCAGGTAGCCGAGACCGGAGGACGACCCCACCCACTCGCCGATCACCGCACCGATGGGCGCCACCGCCGCGGCCACCCGTACGCCGGACCAGAAGGCGGGCAGGGCGGCGGGCAGACGGATGCTCCACAGGATCGCGGCGGGCGAGGCGCCCATGGTGCGGGCAAGGTCGAGCCAACCGGGATCGGTGCGGCGCAGCCCGTCGAACAGCGCGGTCGTCACCGGGAAATAGATGACCAGCACCGCCATGGCGATCTTTGACGCCATGCCGTAGCCCAGCCAAAGCACCAGCAAGGGAGCCAGCGCGAAGACCGGGATCGCCTGGCTGACCAGCAGAAGCGGCATCAGCCAGCGCCGCGCCGTGCGGTATCGGGCCAGCAGCAGGGCGCTGACTCCGCCCAGGGCCACGCCGGCCACCAGCCCGATCAGAATCTCGGTCAGGGTGGTCAGCCCATGGCTCCACAGCAGGGGAGCCTGCCGACGCATGGCGTCCGCCACGGCCAGCGGACCGGGCAGCAGATAGCGAGGCAGGCCGGTGGCCCAGACCAGCGCCTGCCAGCCGGCGACCAGCACCGCGAGGGTGACGGCGGCGCGCAGCAGCGCCCTCATTCCGCCAACCTCCGCAGCAGCTCAGCCTGCAGCGCCAGCAATCCGGGATCGTCGACCCGGCGCGGCACCGGGCCGGACGGCTCCAGCGCCGGACCCATGATGGCGGGACGGCCGGTCATCACATGCAGGCAATCGCCGATGCGCAGAGCCTCCAGCGGATCGTGGGTGACCATCAGGACGGTGCGGCCGGCCAGCGTCTCCGCCGCCGTTTCCTGCAGCCTCAGACGGGTGAGGGCGTCGAGCGCGGAGAAGGGCTCGTCCATCAGAACCAGCGGTTTGTCCTCCATCAGCGTGCGGGCGAGCGCGACCCGCTGCCGCTGACCGCCGGAAAGCGCGGCCGGGCGGTCGCGCTCCCGCCCAGACAGACCGACGCGGCCAAGCAGCGCGCGGGCGCGTTCCACCCGCGCGGCGTCGGGACGGCGGTGGCGCAGCCGGTCGCCAAGCAGCACGTTGTCGAGAACGGTCAGCCAGGGCAGCAGCAGGTCCTGCTGAGCCATGTAGGCGATGCGGCCGGCGAGCGGCAGCCCGTCGCCGGTGGTGATGGTGGTCGGCGGCTCCGGCTCCGCCAGCCCGGCGAGGATGCGCAGCAGCGTGGTCTTGCCGACGCCGCTCGGCCCCAGCAGACAGGTGGTCCGCCCCGCCGGCAGCTTCAGCGTCAGGTCGGAGAACAGCAGCGTGCCGCCATAGGTCAGCCGAGCACGCGCCACGGTCACCGAAAGCGGCGTCATCGCCCGGCCCTGGCCAAGCCTGGTTGCGAGCCTGGGAGCGGGCAGGGCGGTAGAACGGAGACGGTGCGCTTGCGGTCTGGCATCACTGATCCCTACGCCGGCATGAACCGGATCAGGTTCCAGGGGTCGTCCCGCAACGGGACCTCTCAGCCGCCCATCGGCTCCCCCCAGTGAAGGCCGCGACTATAGGCGCGGACGTTCCGTGACCGCAAGCATTGCCGGAAGCCCTTCCAAGGCGTGGAAGCGCGGGCGGCGCTTGACCGGTGCGCGGCAGCGCCTAGTTTCTGACGGGACCGATGGAGATCCTCCCCTGACCACGCCTCTCCGAACCCCGCTGTTCATCGGCGGCGAGATCTATCGCGGCTCGACCTATGGCCCGAAGCATCCGCTGGCGATCCCGCGCGTATCGACCGTCATCGACCTCAGCCGCGCCATGGGGTGGCTGCCCGACGAGGTCTATCTCGATACCCATGTGGCGAGCGAACGCGAACTGTCGCGCTTCCATTCCCCCGATTACATCGCCGCCCTGAAACGGGCGGAGGCGGAGCAGCGGGTGGACGAGGCCACGGCGGCCCGGCACAATCTGGGCAAGCTGGAGAACCCGGTCTTCGCCGAGATGTACCGGCGGCCGGCGCACAGCAGCGGCTCTGCCCTGCAGGCGGCACGGATCCTGGGCGACCGGCCGGCCGGGCTGGTCTATGCACCGGCCGCCGGCACCCACCATGCGCGCCGCGACCGCGCCAGCGGCTTCTGCTATTTCAACGCGCCGGTTCTCGGCATCCTGGAACTGCTCGACCATGGGCTGGAGCGGGTTCTCTATGTCGATCTCGACGCCCACCATGGCGACGGGGTGGAGGAGGCGTTCGCCGACGACGACCGGGTGCTGACGGTTTCCATCCACGAGGACGGGCGCTGGCCCTATTCCGGCAAGGCGGAGGACCGGGCCGGCGGCATGGCCCGCAACCTGCCGGTCCCGCCGGGCTTCAACGACAGCGAGATGGAGCATGTGATGGCGGCGGCAGTGCTGCCGCTGGCCCGCGCCTTCCGTCCGCAGGCGATGGTGATCCAGACCGGCGCCGATGCGCTGGCCGAAGATCCCCTGAGCCGGTTGGAGCTGTCCAACCGGTCGCTGTGGGATGCGGTTGCCGCCTTGCTGCCCCTGGCGCCGCGGGTGCTGGTGGTGGGTGGCGGCGGCTACAATCCCTGGTCGGTCGGACGCTGCTGGACCGGCATATGGGCAGTGATGAGTGGCAGGGATCCCGCCGCCGTACCGCCGACTGCGGAGGCGGAGCGGGTGCTGCGCTCGCTCACCTGGAACCGTGCCGCCGGCCGCAACCCGCCGGAACACTGGTTCACCACGCTGGCGGACGCTCCCCGGCCGGGACCCGTGCGCGATGCGGTGAAGCGGGTGGCGGAGATGGCCGCATCCTGACACATTTCTGACGAATTTTGAACGATGCCGCGACGATTCGTTGACGGGGTTGGATTGCTCGTTGATCCTCGAAAGTCCGCAGCGATGCCGATCGCGCCGGTTCCGGCTCGTAGGGATGTGCGGATTCCGGGAGGAGAACGGGCGGGCGGATGTCGAACACGACGCTGTTCCTGATCGCCATCGTCATCATCATGCTGGCCGCCGTTCCGGTCGCCATGATGCTGAAGGATTTCCTTCCGAACATCCTGGAGAAGAGCAGCGGTCTGGAGCAGATCGAGAACCGCGTCTATGTGCTGCATGCCGAGGCGCACGAGCTTCAGAACCGCGTCAATCATCTGGTCCAGCGCCGCAACAGCCAGTCATCCGAACGTGCAAGGCTGGAAAGCGACATCCGCAAAGCGGAAAAGCTGATAAGGGACTTGGCGGAACAGCCCCCGCTGTTCGTGCATGAGGTCGGCGATCCCCAGGCCGGCCTGATGAAGTTCGTTGCGACCGTCACGCAGGAGAAGGCGTCGGCCGCCGCAAGGGCCGCCGGCGACCGCGGCCCGGTCAACCAGATCTGGCGCTGCGCCAACGTGGCGGAGGTGTGGGCCTCCAGCTTCGACGAGGCAAAGCAGATGGTCGACGTCGCCTTTCCCTTCAAGCTGGGCTTCCAGAAGTCGTTCATGCGCGGCGACGCGCGGACCGGTGGCGCGAAGGGCGCCGCGAAGGGCGGCGTGCCCCAGCCCCCGGCGACGGCGCGGTCCAAGGCTTCCGCCACATGATGATCAACTTCATCATCGTTCTTGGCATCGTCGCCGTCGGCGCCTGGCTGGGCAACGTCCTGCTGTCGGTCGAACAGCGGGTGTCGCAGGCCCGCCAGCGCGTCCGCGGCGTCCGCGGCACGCTGGACAAGCTGGACGCGACCATCCACCGCCTGCACCGGGAGGAGGAGAGCCTCCATGGCGAGATCGAGGAGCTGGTCCGCGACATGGTGGAATTGCGCAAGAAGCAGGTCGAGGTGCAGCAGCGCCTGACCGAGGCGCAGAGCCGCCGCCGTCCGCAAATCCTGATCCTGACCGACCGCCGCAATCCCGGCGACAAGGAATGGCTGGTCACCGTGGTGAATCAGCAGATTGGCGAGATCGACGCCGCCCATCCGATGGCTGTCGAATGGGCCCGCGGCCGCGATTATCTGGTTTGGGCGGAGTCGGAGCGCGAGGCCGCCGAGCGCGCCACCCGCCGCTTCAGCGCCCGCCCCGGCTATCAGGTGAAGTCGGTGGCAGCGGTGAAGGAAGACCTCTACAGCGCGAGCGCCGCCCGCAACGCGGCGGCCTGATCCCGGCAAAGAGAAAGCCCTTCTCCCGCGGGGGAAGAAGGGCTCCGATCAGCGTCCCTTGCGGACCTCAGCGCGCCTTGGCGGTCGCCGGGGTCTGGCGGAAGGCGTCGTGCAGATACGGCGACAGCGCCTGCCGCATGTTGCGCAGCCATTCATGGATGATGATCAGGGAACGGGAGGCGACGGGCGGGGTCATGCCCAGCTTCACCAGATCCTCGCGGGTCATCGTCGCCACCTGATCCAGCCGGTGCCCGGTCAGGCGGGCCCAGGCCGGGGCGGTGCAGGGCGACATGGAGATGACCTGCAGTCCCTCGCGCTCCACCATCTCCGCCTTGCGGCGGGCGTACTGACTGTCCTCGAGCTGCGAGAAGGGACCGGAGAAGCCGTTCTCCACCAGGACGCGCTTGGCCTTCGGGGCGATGGTCGCCACCCGCTCCAGCGTCGTCATGCCGGTCGACAGCGAGGCGAGATCGACGGTCACCGGCACCATGAAGGTCAGCCGTTCGCCGTCGCCGACATAATAGTCGAAACCCGACACCTCGGCCCAGTTGAAGAACCATTGCGAGATGTTGCCGCCGAAATCATAAAGGCGGCCGCCGCGCTGCAGCTCCGGCCCGATCAGATCCCAGAACTCGTAGAAGCCGTCGCCCGACCCCATCATGTTCATGAAATCCTGGGTGATGCGGCGGTGTTCGACCACGTCCGGGCCGAACAGGCGGGCGAGTCGCTCGTTCACCTCGTACTCGACGACCTTCAGCTGCAGGCCTTCCAGCATGGCGGTCGCCATCAGGTGATGGGACAGCAGCGTCTTGCCGACGCCGCCGCGGTCATTGAGGACGAAGATCGTGCCCAGCATGCGATCGCCTTTCCAGTATGCGTTTGTTGAGTCGTCTTGGTGCATCGGGGGGGACATCAAGGAGCCGGTGTTCTGCGCGGCCGCCGTGGACGTCGGTTGGGGAACCGGCGGCGGGGCCGGCTCAGCTGTCGGTTCGGGTTCGGGATCCGGGGCCTGCGCCTTTTCCGTCCCCACCTCTCGGGCGCCGTCGGGTTCCGGCGTTTCGGACGCCGGCTCCGGCACCGTGTCCGGCTCCTCGTCGGCATCCTTCGCCAGCCGGGCCAGCAGAGAAGGGGCAGGGGCGGCAGGTTCTTCGCCGGAGGGCTCGGAAGCGGAAACCGTCGGCTCCGCTTGGGCTTCAGACATTTCCACCGGCGGCTGGTCGGGAGGAGAGCCGGCAGACGCCGCCGCGGCCTCTTCGGCGCGATCGGAGTCGGCTGTCTCGCCGGTCTCTTCAGACTCGTCCTTCTTTCCGGCCGTCAGCGCAGCCTCATGGACGGCGGCAAGCGTTTCCGCCGACATGACCGCTGCGCCGCCATGATCTCCGCCCGCCTCGCCACGCCCCTCGCTCCCGACCAGGAAGAAGGCTGACCGCAGGGTGACCGGCGAAATCGGCTGGCTGTCACGGGCGGTGATGCCCAGCTTCGCCAGAAGGTCGGAGATCTCGGCCCAGGACAGACCGCGTTCGCGCATCAGCACGATATCGGCATAGCTTTCGCGCACCGCCTGCATGGCGCTGCGGTTGCCAGCCGGGCGATCGGCAAGGAGCCGTTCAAGTTCCGAGCGGTCGATCGACACCGTAAGGGATTCCGGCAAGATGAAATGGCGGCGGGGAGACGCCCGGATGTAGGATCACAAGGAATCCATTCCCCTGGGGCCGAAAAAATAGTACAAGCGGCCATCACGCGCAAACGGTTTCCAAACGACATCAACGGCGCTAAACATCGCTCTCCGTCCGAGGGTTCCGACCGTGACGTGCGGCAACTTCGCCGACGTTCCGGCAGGCCGTGCCATGACGTCGGCTTTTGGAACCGCCTTCCGATTGCGCGGTTTGCTATACGGACGTCCGGCTGTATTCGTCGCGACGTCGGTCATCACTGGGCTGGGCTTGGAACCGGGGTTGGGCAGGATGCCTCACGATTTTGGTTCGTCACGGGACCGGCGATCCGCATCCGCAGCGGGGGCGGGAATCGGCTTCCACGAGTTGCGGCAAGCCTGCGAGATCTCTGCTTTGCGCGAGGATCTGGAACGGCTGGCCCAAGAGGCCGGCGCATTGCGCAACGGCGTCGAACAGGCGGTGGAGGACGTCCGCGACCGGTTCGCCGCCCTGAATGCGGAGGAAATGGCCGATCCCATGGTCCTTGCCCCGCTTCTGCAGCTCGCGGTAACCACCTTGCTGGAGATTCGCGAGCAGGCGCGGCAACTCGATACACGCACCGGACCGTTGGCCGACGATGAGCGTCCCTCCTGGCTGGGGGCCGCAGAAGCCCCGCGCCGGCGTCCCTCCGCGCCGGCTGTCCGGGACGAGGCCTGGGATGACAGCACGCCGCCGTCCCAGCCGCAACTCATGGTCCCCCTCCCGCAATCCGAACAGTCGGCACCACCGCCGGCCGATCTGCCCGCCCGGCCGACGCAGAAGGCATTCGCGGCGCCGACGGCACCGGTTCGGGTCGCCGAGCCGTTCCGGCCGGCAACAGACCTCCAGGCACCTGCCGCCCCCACTGCCGTCTCTGCAGACACCCAGGCCGCCTGGCTCGCCAGCGAACCGGCTCCGCCACCACCGCCGTCGAGGGCGGCGGCGATGCGCAGCAATGGAGCCGGCAAGCCGCGTCAGCCCGGCGGCATCGACTGGCTCGGCCCGGCCGGGCGCTGATCGGATGTCCAGCCTCGCTGCTGCGCTTTGAGACTTTCCGTCGCAAAGTGATGTCTTTCGGCACCGATCGACGGAAAAGGTCGGATCCTGATCGTTTGATCTTGCAAATTCGGGGTGATTTAGTACAAATGGCATAGTGGTAAACGTAATTTTACCAAAATTTGCCACTTGTCACTCAACGCCGTAAGCCCCGGAGGTCGGTCGCATGCTCAGGATCGACACCATCGCCAAGCCGCACTCCACTTACCGGACACGCGCACCCGGCCAGCCCTTGCGCGTGATGGTGGTCGAGCATGACGAGGCCGCCGTCGGCGCGTTGGCCGTGGTGATCGGCGACCTTGGACATACCGTCTGCGGCGTTGCCCGGACCGAGGCCGAAGCAGCGGATATCGCCCTGCGCGAACGGCCGGATCTCGCACTGCTCGACGTTCGGCTCGGCGGCGGTGACGGCATCGCGGTGGCCCGGCGGCTGAATCTGGAGCATGGTCTGCGTTGCATCTTCCTGTCAGGCAACAGCGACCACGGCACCATGGCCCGCATCACCGAAACCTATCCGCTGGGTGTCGTTCACTGGCCATTTTCCCATGCCCAACTGAAAGTGGCCCTGGATCTGGCGGCACGGCGTCTGCGCTGACCGGAAGCGGGCGCGACTTTGAAGGATTCGGTTTTCCGGCGCCTCTCGCTCTGCTATGTTTGTTCCTGGAGCGTTCTGGTCCGGAACGGTAGGGCGAGTGCGCCGCGCCGGGGATCGTCAGAGCATTTCCGACGACGGTTGACCGGCCTTGGTCCCTCGTGCTTCGTTGCGCTGGACCGGGGGGATGGTCGCGATTGTGAACAGCCGGCCCTGCGAATGGGAACCCTCGGCATCTGGGTGCCTCCGCCGGGCATCCTGACGGGTCGGCATGGATGCTGGGACACTCGCGCTTAGGAGCAACGAGCGATGAATGTTTGGACGTTTACGGGACGCCTGGGCGCGGACGGCGAATTGCGCACGACCCAGAGCGGCGAGAAGGTGCTGGGTTTCCGCGTCGCCAATGACGTTGGCTTCGGCGATCGCAAGACGACCCAATGGGTCGATTGCTCCATCTGGGGCCGCCGCGCCGAGTCGCTCGCCCCACACCTGACCAAGGGCAAGAGCGTCGTCGTGTCTGGCGAGGTCACTTTGCGCGAATATGAGAAGCGCGACGGCACCCGCGGCGCCGGCCTCTCGGTCCGCGTGGCCGAAATCGACTTCACCGGCGGCGCCCGTGAAGAAGGCGGCGGCGGCAGCTACGGCGGTGGCGGCGGCTACGAATCGCGCGGTGGCGGAAGTGGCGGCGGCTACGGAGGTGGCAGCGGCGGCGGCAACTATGGCGGTGGATCGTCGGGTGGCCGCAGCAGCGGCGGCGGCGCTCCGCCCCGTCACGAAGATCTCGACGACGAGATTCCTTTCTGAGGCTGAATGCCCCAACGATAAGCACCATCGGCCGGATGCCCGTCATCCGGCCGATGTCGTTTCTGAGTTCGAGCGGATTTGAACAATCACTCCGCAAGCCGGGAGCGCAGGTGCGGGGTCATGTAGTCCAGGAAGGCGCGAACGCGGCCGGTGTAATACCGGCTCACGCCTGAACTGACTCTCATGCCGCAGGGGATTCCCAAATTATAGCGAGCATGCTTCACTGAAGCTCCACCGGGAGTGGGGGTGACCATGTCGGCAAGCCTGAAGATCGCGGACGGGATGACGGCGGCGGACCTGCGGCTCTGGGCACGGCGGTGCGGCAACGGTCGGGCGGCGGCGCGGGCGTATGCCAGCGCCAACGCCTTGGATGGGCTGGGCCGTGCGGAGGCCGCACGCTTGGCTGGGATGGAGCGGCAGGCGCTGCGGGACGCGGTGCGGCGCTACAACGTGGAAGGGGGTGCGGGCCTGTTCGACCGGCCCAAGGGGCACCGGGCGGAGTGGCTGAGCGACGCGGAGCAGGCGGCCTTGGCGGCCGCGGTCTTCAAAGGACCGGCCCCCGCCGTGGATGGGGTCTGCACCTGGACCTGCGAGGCCCTGGCGGTGTGGATCGCCGCCAAGTTCGGCAAAACCTTTCATCCGCACAGTGTCGGCCGGACGTTGCGGCGGCTGGGCCTCTCGCGCCAGAAGGCCCGGCCCGTTCACCCGAAAACCGAGAGCAAAGCGCAGGAGCGCTTCAAAAAAGGGGGCTTCGCCGCGCCCTGACGGCGGCCGCCGAGGCGCACCCGGGCAAGCGCCTGCGCGTGTTCTTCCAAGATGAGGCGCGGTTCGGGCAGAAGGGGCGGCTGTGCCATCGCTGGTGGCTGAAGGGCCAGCGTCCCCCCGGCCTATGCGACCAGAGGTTCGACTGGACTTACCTCTATGCCGCCGTCGAACCCAAGACGGGGGAAGGCTTTGCCCTCGTCCTGCCGACGGTGTCCACCGTCGCCATGAACCGCTTCCTCGCCGACTTCGCCGCCACCCTGGCCCCGGACGACCACGCCGTCATGATCCTCGACGGCGCCGGTTGGCACGCCAGCAAGAGCCTGGTCGTGCCCGCCAATCTCACCCTCGTGCCCTTGCCGCCCTATTCGCCCGAGTGCAACCCGGTCGAGCGGATCTGGCTCTTCCTCCGCGAAAAGCTGATGTCGCTGCGGGTCTTTCCCGATCAGGACGCCATCATCGACGCTTGTTGCGACGCCTGGAACGCGCTCGTCGCCGAAACCGGCCGCATCAAATCCCTCTGCTTCCCGCCTTGGCTCCAGAAGGTCATTTCATAGGAGAGGCGGTATGAGTTCCTTGGGAACAGCCCGCCGGAAATGAAAAATAACGCCGCGTCGCACGACGTTGGGCAGGGTACGCATGGCCTTTGCTCCAGTCCGACTGTAGCAGCCGATTGGAGCAAGCCGGGTCTGTGCCCTGTTGTTGGGCGACAAACCATAACGCAGTCAGTGTCTTGGGAGAAAGTTGGCTGGGGCGCCAGGATTCGAACCTGGGAATGGCGGTACCAAAAACCGCTGCCTTACCGCTTGGCGACGCCCCAACCGGCGCGGCGATCTCTCGTATCGCCGGAAGGAGCGGCACCATAATCGGAAGCCCGGCCGAACGCAACAGGCTGTTTTCAGAAAATTCTCGATGCGGAATCAGCCTCGCGATAGGTCAGCGCCCCTCCCGGCGCCACGCCATCAGCAGGCCGCCCAGCACCAGGGCCAGCACCGCGCCGACCGGCAGCAACGGCACCTCGGTCACGCCGGTCACCGTATAGTCGCCGTTGGCGCGCAGGCCGATCCAGCCGGAACCGCTCTGGCTGCGGTCAGCCTGGGTGCGGCGCACCTCGATGCCGGGATTGGGACCGCTGTCGGTGTCGGTGACCCAGTGAATGCCGCCGCCGCTCGCCTCGGCCACCGGCTGCATCCGGTCGCCGGTGGAGCGCACGTCAGCCAGCTCCGGCGTGTTGACAGCCCCAACCACGGCCAGCGTCGTCCGCTCCCCGTCGGATACGCGGTAGATGCCGGGGGCGGAGGCCGTCACCGTTGCGATGGCGCGTCCGCTCTTGTCGTCGGCCAATTGCAGCGTGCTGGTGCTGTCGGACGGATCGGTGAGCGTGACAGAGCGCGGATCAGGGGTTAGCGAACGGCGTTCGACCGTGATGCGGTTGCCGTCCACGCGGGCGCGCAGATCGTTCTCCTCCAGCTCCGGTTCCTTCATCAGCCAATGGGCAAGGCGGCGCAGAAGCTCCGCCTGTGGGCCGCCACCTTCGAAACCACGGCTCCACAGCCAGATCTGGTCGGAAGCGAGCTGCGCCACCCGGCCCTTGCCGACGCGGTCCAGCACCAGAAGCGGACGGTTGTCGGCGCCCTGCATCACCACAGTGCCGCCATTGGGGGCGACATCGACCTGATGGAACCAGCGGCCCCAGGTCGGCGGCGCATCGATGCGGTCGCCGGGCAGGCCGGCGGTAACCGGGTGGCGACGGCCGACATCGGTGACGGTCGGCAGGAAGGGGCGGTCCACCGTCTGTCCGCTGGGGGCGGCGGGGAGGATGGCACCCAGGGGCGTGCGGTAGAGCGACAGCGGCGAGGCATAGCCCTGGCCGGATGCCTCCAGCAGGGCGCCGCCCTTGCGGACATAATCGGCGATGTTCTCCAGATACATCTGGGGCAGCACACCGCGGCGGCGGTAGCGGTCGAAGATGATCAGGTCGAACTCGTCCAGCTTCACCTCGAACAGCTCGCGGATCGGGAAGGCGATCAGCGACAGCTCACGGATCGGCGTGCCGTCCTGCTTTTCTGGCGGGCGCAGGATGGTGAAATGAACCAGATCGACCGCCGGGTCGGCCTTCAGCAGGTTGCGCCAGGTGCGCTCGCCGGCATGGGGCTCGCCGGACACCAGCAGGACACGCAGCCGGTCGCGGACGCCATTCACCACCACCGCGGCACGGTTGTTGGCGAGCGTCAGCTCCTGCTTGGCCGCCTCGACCTCCAGTTCCAGGACATTCTGCCCGCCATGGGTGACAGGCAGATCGACGCGCACGTCGCGGCCCACCGGGACTCGGATGGTGCCGGGCGCGCCGCCGTCCTGGCGCAGGGTCACCGCAGCGTCAGGGGATTGGCGCCCGGGCATGTCGTCGACGCGGATGGTCAATTCCACAGACTTGCCGACCAGGCCATAGTTGGGCGCCTGCACGATGGCGATGCGGCGGTCGCCCTCGTTGCGGTCGCCGGTCAGCAGGGTGTGGACGGGGCCGATGTCGGCCAGCTTCGCCGGCACCTGCGGGACGTCATGCACCTGACCGTCGGTGATGAAGACGGCGCCGGCCATGCGGCGGCGTGGAACGTCAGCCATCGCGCGGTTGAGCGCATCGAACAGATGCGTTTCGTTGATCGTGCCGCCGGTCTCGGCCCCTTCGCCGGTGCGCGCGACGCGGACCTCCAGATCGTCGAAGCGCTTCAGCCGTTCGGTCAGCTGTTCCACCGCCCGGTCGGTGCGGGCGCGGCGGTCGCCGATGGCCTGGCTCGGCGAGTCATCGACCACGATCACCGCGACATCCTTGATCGGGTCGCGCTTCTCCCGCACCAGCGACGGGTTGATCAGGGCCAGCGCCAGCACGATCACGGCAAGCAGGCGAAGCAGCGTGCCGCGCGCCCGGCGCAGGGCGGCGACCAGCACCACCAGCAGGGCGAAGCCGATCAGGGCGCCCAGCACCGGCCAGGGCAGCAGCGGCGCCAGAGCCACCGAAAGTCCGGAGAGCAGATCGACGGGCATCACTGGCCGAACCTTTCCAGGATGGCGGGCACATGGACCTGATCGGCCTTGTAGTTGCCGGTCAGCGCGTACATCACGACATTCACGCCGAAGCGATAGGCCATCTCGCGCTGGCGCTCGCCGCCGGGAATGACCGCGTAGATCGGCTGGCCGTTGCGGCCGACCGCCCAGGCGGAGGCCCAGTCATTGCCGCCGATCACGACGGAGGAGACGCCGTCATTCGCCGGCCCCTCCCGCGCCTCGATCCACAGCTGGCCGCCGGCGTGGCGTCCGGGGAAGTCGGTCAGCAGGTAGAAGGACTTGCGCAGCACATGGTCCTGCGGAACCGGAGCCAGCGGTGGAATGTCCAGCCCTTGCACCAGACGCTGCAGGATGCCGGAACCGCCGCCCGGCGCCTGATCGCGGGTGTCGAACAGGATGGTGCCGCCGCTGCGCATATACTCGTTCACCCGCTGGCGGGCCCCGTCCGACAGCGGCCTCTGCCGGTCGGAGACGGGCCAGTAGAGAAGGGGGTAGAAGGCCAGCTCGTCCCGCTCCGGATCGACGCCGACGGCTCCCGCCGCCTCCACCGCCGTGCGCAGGCCGAGAACACTGACCAGACCCTCCAGCCCGGCGCGCGAGGTGTCGTCGACGCCGCTGTCTCCTGTCTGGACATAGGCGAGGTAGGTCTCCGCCGTCACCTTGACCGCGTTGTCCTGGTCCTGCGCCCGGGCCGGCTGCGGTGCGGCGGCAAGTGCGACCGCCAGCAGCAGTCCGGCCGCCGCTCCGCCCGTTCCACGGCGCAGGCGAGGGACGCGCAGCAGGCCGCGAAGCGCCAGCGCGATCAGCAGGTCGATGGACAACAGTGCGAGCGCCGCGGCCAGCAGCGACGGCTTCAGCGGCACCTCGCCCCGGCCGCCATAGCCGTCGCGCCCGACGCCGGCCGGCAGGGGCGGCAGCGGATCGATGGTGGTGACGGCGGAGGACAGGTTGAGCGCGCGGCGGGCGTCATCCGTTCCGTAAAAGCCCGGCGGGTGGCGCGGGCCGATCACGTCGGCACCGGCATTGCCGGGGATCGGGAAGGCGGTGGGCGGCGGCGGCACCAGTCGCCCGGTGCCGTCCAGCACCTCGACCGGGTCGAGCGAGGTGGTTGCCGCGGTGCCTGTCACGCCGCCGCTGAGTGCCACCAACCGGCGCAGCATGTCGACATACAGGCCCGACAGCGGCAGGTTCGACCAGTCCGGGTTTGCCGTGGTGTGGACCAGCACGATCCAGCCGTCCCCGCGCTTCTGCGAGGTCACCAGCGGCGTGCCATCGGCCAGACGCGCCCAGGTGCGGTCGGCCAGATCCAGCGCCGGTTCGGCCAGAACCTGCCGGTTGACCTGAACGTCGGCGGGAATCGCCAGCCCTTCGAAGGGCGATTTTGCCGGGAAGGGCTGGAGCCGCGCCGGCTCCGACCAGGACAGGGCGCCGCCCAGCGCGCGGTCGCCGATGCGCAGCCGGACCGGCACCAGCGTGTCGGCATGCTGGGCCAGACGCGGCCCGGCGAAGCGCAGCAGCACGCCGCCCTGCTTCACCCAATCCTCGATGTCCTGCACTTCGCTGCCGGTCAGGGCGCCGATGTCGGACAGGATCAGCACGGCCAGATCGCGCTTCAGCAGGTCCAGCGTGTCGCCGCGCCGGACCTCGTTGTAGGGCGACAGGGCGCGTTCAAGGTAATAGAGGTCCGACAGCAGCGGCTGGCTTTCCCCCTCCGACCGGCCGGAAACCAGCCCGACCGGACGGCGGCGCCAGCGCTCGTCCAGCAGCACGGTGGCGCCGGCGGTGGTGTCGCCCTCCACCCGCAGGGCGGCGGCGTCGTTGCGCAGTTCGGTGGGCACGTCCAGGCGGACCTCCCGCATCTTCTGTCCGGGCTCGAAGGCCACGGTCTGGCGGGTCAGCAGGCGGCCGTCGGCGGCGGTGAGGCGGACGGTCGCCGGCTCGGGCCGGGACGGATCGGCGCGGACGATGCGGGCGGTCAGCACCGTGCCCTCGCTCGACGGTGGAAGCAGCAGGTGAGGGGGACGCTCCGCCGAATCGTCGAGCACCTCGGCAGAGCCCAACCGCTGCAGCCCGGCGGCCAGCCCGGCGGCGCGGCCGTCGCCGACACCGTCGCTGAGCCAGACCGCATGGATGGAGCCGCGGCCGTTCGTCTGGACCGCGACCGCCTTCAAGGCCTCGAGCGCCGCGGCGCGGTCGGTCGGCCAGGGCAGGGGAGCCATCGCCTGGGCCAGACGGCGGGCCTCGGCGGCGGGCAGGACGGCGCTGGCATGGACCGGCTGGCCATCGGCCGGCGGGGCGGTCGGCAGCAGAATGACCGTGCGCTGCTGGCGCTCGGCCTGGGCGATCATCTCGTCCATCGTGCGCTTGCGCGTCGGCCAGTCGCGGCCGGAAGCCCAGCCATTGTCGACGACCAGCAGAAGCGGTCCGCCGCCCGGCAGCGCCGCCCGCGGGTTCAGAAGCGGCCCGGCCAGCGCCAGAATGATCAGCGCCGCCACGATCAGGCGCAGCAGCAGAAGCCACCAGGGGGTGCGGGCCGGCGTCTCCTCCCGCGCGGTCAGGTCGCGCAGCAGGCGGATGGCAGGAAACTGGACTGCGCGCGGCGCCGGCGGCGTGACGCGCAACAGCCACCACAGGACCGGCAATGCGGCCAGTGCGGTCAAGACCCAGGGGGCGGCGAAGGCGATCGGTCCGAGACCCAGCATTGGCGCGTCTTCACGAGGGTTAGGGGATCGGCCGCGCAAGCCACAAGTGCCTGCGGCCGTAAGCGACCGTCATCCCCGCGCAGGCGGGGATCCAAACCTTGGGCTGCGTGGTGCCGAGGGCAAGCCTGGTTCCCCGCCTGCGCGGGGATGACGGGGAGTGCGGGGCTGGGTTCGCCGGCCGCCGCTTCACACCGCCTCCATCGCCATCGCACCCCACAGGGTGAGCAGCGCCGATTGCGGAGAACGGTCGGTGCGGTGGACGGCGAAGCTCCATCCTGCGGTGCGGGCCAGCGCGGCCAAGCCGTCCTGCTGCGCCTTCAGGCGTTCGCGGTAAGCCTCGCGCACCGCCTCGACCCGCGGAACAAGCAGGTTCTGCTCGCCCTCCATCCCATGGAAATCGACGCGGCCGTCATAGGGCAGCGTCTCTTCCGCCGGATCGAGGATCTGGACCAGATGCCCGCGCAGTCCGCGCCCGGTCAGGCCGGCGACCGCTGCGTGGATGTCGGACAGGGGCGACAGCAGGTCGCCGAACAGAACGGTCTGGGCATGGCGGGGCAGGGGTTCCACCCGCGGCAGGGGATCCGGCGACGCGGCGGCGCGCGGGTCGGTCATCAGCCGGGCGATGCGGTCGATGGCGGACTTGCCATGGTCGGGGCGCACGCCGCTGTTCAGCAACGCCACCCGCTCGCCGCCGCGCGCCAGCAGGACGGCGGTGGCGAGCGTCAGCAGGTCGGCCCGCTCGCGTTTGGTCGGCAGGCCGGCGGCGGAGCGGAAATCCATGGAGGGCGAGCGGTCGCGCCACAGCCAGACGCTTTGCGCCGCCTCCCATTCATTCTCGCGCACATAGACCGGCTGGGTCTTGGCCGACTGGCGCCAGTCGATCATCGACGGAGCGTCGCCGGGCTGGTAGCGGCGGAACTGCCAGAAGGTCTCGCCCAGCCCGACACGGCGCCGGCCGTGCACACCCTGGGCGACGGTGGCGGCCACCCGCTCCGCCGCCACCAGAAGCGGCGGGAGGGCGGAGGCCAGTTCCTCCGCGCGATGCCGGGCAAGCAGCGTCGTCGCCGCCTGGGTCTTCTGCTGAGGGCTACGCGGCATCGCGGCTCCGCTCCGGGTTACATCAGGGGCGCGCAGAGGCGGTCGATGACGTCGTCCAGCGTCACCCCGTCGGCCCGTGCGGCGAAGTTCAGCGCCATGCGGTGCTTGAGGATCGGCTTGGCGAGCGCCACCACATCGTCGAGCGAGGGTGACAGCCGACCATCCAGCACCGCGCGGGCGCGGGCGGCGAGCATCAGCGACTGGCTGGCGCGCGGGCCGGGACCCCAGGCGACGTGCTGGCGCACCTCCATCAACTCGGAGGTTTCAGGCCGGCCGCGGCGCACGAGATCGAGAATGCCGTCGACCACCCCTTCGCCGACCGGAACACGGCGAACGAGGCGCTGCGCCGCCTGCAGGTCGGCGGCGGACAGCACCGTCACCGCGCGCTCATCGGTGGAGCCGGTGGTGGCGATCATCATCCGGCGCTCCGCCTCGCGGTCCGGATAGTCCACGTCGATCTGCATCAGGAAGCGGTCGAGCTGGGCTTCCGGCAACGGATAGGTGCCTTCCTGCTCCAGCGGATTCTGGGTCGCCAGGACGTGGAAGGGCTGGGGCAGGGGATGGTACTGGCCGGCGACCGACACGCGATGCTCCTGCATCGCCTGCAGCAGCGCCGATTGGGTTCGCGGGCTGGCGCGGTTGATCTCGTCCGCCATCAGAAGCTGGCTGAACACCGGGCCGGGCAGGAAACGGAAGGACCGGCGGCCGTTCTCGCCCTCCTCCAGCACTTCCGATCCAAGGATATCGGCGGGCATCAGGTCGGGCGTGCACTGGATGCGCTTTTCGGCCAGGCCGAGCACGATGCCCAGCGTTTCCACCAGCCGCGTCTTGGCGAGGCCGGGAACGCCGATCAGCAGCAGATGGCCGCCCGCCAGCAGCGTGACCAGCGTGCGGTCGATCACCTCCTGCTGGCCGAAGATCACGCGGCCGATGCGGTCGCGGACGGAGGCCAGCCGGTCGCCCAGCGCCTCGATCTCCTCCATCAGCCGTTGCGGGTCCTCCGGCACGGGTGGCTGCCCCCTCAGGATGTCCTGTGCGCTCAAGGTCTGCTGCTCCCCCGATGATGGGCTGGCCCGTCCATGGGCCGGTTCGGCGTGGCAGTCGCGGTCGTCCGCGACGAAACACGGGATCCGCATGGTTGGCCCTGTTCCTGCGCGTTGTCGACACCCATTTTCCGAATCCCGCTGCCGGACCGGGTGAGGCCGACAGGCCATTGGAGTGGACCTAACGGTCGAGTGTGGCGAAAATACGCATGTTCGGGGACAAAACCGTTCCCAATCCCATGAAGGTCGGTAACGCGATGGCGAAAGACAAGCGCGCAGATGGGCCACCCGTTCCGGAGACGGCGTCGGACTTGCCGGCAGCGCTGGGCCGGACTCCCACTCTGGAACAGTACGACATCCGCATTGCGCGCGACGGCACCTGGTTCCACAATGGCGATCCGATCCGCCGGATCGAGCTGGCGAAGCTGTTCTCTACCGTCCTCAGACGCGAGGAAGACGGCGAATACTGGCTGGTTACGCCGGTCGAGCGCGGCCGGATCGTGGTGGAGGACGCACCGTTCGTGGCAGTCGAGATGACGGTTGCAGGCAACGGGGCCGATCAGGTCCTTTCCTTCCGCACCAACCTCGACCATTGGGTGGAGGCCGGCCCCGACCATCCGATCCGTGTGGCCGTAAACCCTGAAACCGGGGAGCCGGCACCCTACATCCAGATCAGAAGCCGGCTGGAGGCGCTTATCCTGCGGTCCGTGTTTTACGACATGGTGGAACGGAGCGAAACGCGCCGCACCGAAACCGGCGAGTCCGAGGTGGGTCTATGGAGCAACAAGGTCTTCTTCGCGCTGGGCAGGCTGCCTGGCGACTGAGCCTGGAGGAGGTCCGCCGGCGCTTCCCGGCGATGAGCTCCGATGAGACGGCCGATGAGATGGCCAATGAGGCGATTGACGCGGCGGTCGAGAACGCGGTGCGGTCGAACCGGATGGCGCCGAAACACGCGGCCAAAATCCGCGGCGACCACGATCTGAATCCGGAGATGGGTCCGCCGACGACCCTGCGCGAGGCGGCGGTGCTGGTCCCCCTGGTCGACCGGCAGGAGGAGCTGACCGTCATCTTCACCCAGCGCACCACGACGCTGAGCGCGCATGCCGGCCAGATCAGCTTTCCCGGCGGCCGGATGGAACCGGAGGATGACGGCCCCGAGGATACAGCGCTGCGCGAAACGGCGGAGGAGATCGGGCTGGAGCGCGGCCGGATCGAAATCGTCGGCCGGTTGGACACCTATGTCACGCGCACCGGTTTCCGGGTGACGCCGGTGGTGGGGGTGGTGTCGCCGCCCTTCATCCTGACGCCCGACCCGACCGAGGTGGCCGAGGTGTTCGAGGTGCCGCTGTCCTTCATCCTCGATCCATCCAACCCGCAGCGCCACAGCCGCGAATTCCTGGGCAAGCCGCGCTGGTTCTACGCCTTCCCCTATCCGCAGCGCTACATCTGGGGCGCGACCGCCGGCATGCTGGTGAACCTGCGCGACGTGCTGGGTGCCGCCGCGCGCGAGGCCGGGGAGGGCGGGGCGTCCTCCGGCCCGCTCTGACGGCGGTGGAAGACGCCTTGGGAATGGGGTAGCGTCGCCGCGCCATGACCGTCGCCGCACGCCTGTCCCCCCAGCCCTGGATGACCGCGCCCGAAAGCCGGGCGGTGTTCGCCGCCCTCGACGCCGGCGGCGCCGATGCCCGCTTCGTCGGCGGCTGCGTACGGGACGCCTGGCTCGGCCGGCCGGTGAAGGACATCGACATCGCCACCCACGCACCGCCGGAACGGGTGATGGACCTGCTGGAGTCCGCCGGCATCCGCGTCATCCCCACCGGAATCGCCCATGGCACCGTCACCGCGCTGTGCGGCGGCAAGCCCTACGAAATCACCACGCTGCGACGCGATGTCGAGACGGATGGCCGCCATGCCCGCGTCGAGTTCACCGACGACTGGGTGGAGGACGCCGCCCGCCGCGATCTGACGATGAACGCGTTGAGTTGTGCGCCCGACGGCGCTGTGTTCGATCCGTTCGGCGGGCTTGCCGACCTTGCCGCCGGCCGCGTCCGCTTCGTCGGCGAGGCGCGGCGGCGGATCGAAGAGGATGTGCTGCGTCTGCTGCGCTTCTTCCGCTTCCACGCCCATTACGGCCGCGGCGAACCCGATGCCGAGGCGTTGGCCGCTTGCCGCGAGCTGGCGCCGCGCCTGCCGACCCTGTCCGGCGAACGGGTGCGGGGGGAGTTGTTCCGCCTGCTGACCGCGCCCTGCGCGGCGGCGGTCTGGCGGCTGATGATGGGGCAGGGGATCATGGTCCACCTGCTGCCGGAGGCGATGGACACCGGCCGGCTGGACCGGCTGATCGCCGTCGAGCGCGACCTGGGCATCACACCGGATCCCACCCGCCGGCTGGCCGCCGTTCTGGACAGCGACCGACCGGGAGCGCTGCGCGCCGCCGAGGCGCTCCGCCTGTCCAACCATGAGCGCGACCGCCTGCTTGCGCTCGTCGAGCCGCCGGTGGCGCTGGCGCCGTCCGACGACCGCAGGGCGCTGCGCCAGGGACTGTACCGCATCGGCGACGGCGAGCTGTTCGACGATCTGCTCCTGATCGCCGCCGCCATCCATGACGGCCCGCTCGACCTCACCGCATTGCGTGCCGCGATGTCGGTGGCCGGCGACCTGCCGAACCTGCGCCTGCCGATCGCCGGCCGCGACCTGCTGGATCTCGGCATCCCGCGCGGCCCGGCCATCGGCGAAACGCTGAAGCTCATCGAAGGCTGGTGGATCGCCGAGGATTTCCAGCCCGGCCACGACGCCTGCCTGGATATGGCACGCGGCCTGATCGGGGACCGGCTATCCTAATCCCGGCCAAAAGGGGCACGAAAAACACATAATGAAGATTATGGAAATAAGTGGGGAGTTGGGCTCTCTCGGCCTTGCGAATTCGGCAGCAAGAACCGGATAGCCGGCACTGGCCCCGGTTCGCGATTTTCGCACCGTTCATCACAACGGAGAGCGGATATGGCACAACTCGCTGGAAAGATCGCGATCGTCACGGGCGCCAGTTCCGGGATCGGGCGCGAGGCGGCGCTGCTGTTCGCAGAGCATGGCGCGAAGCTGGTGCTCGTGGCACGGCGGCTCAACGAACTGGAACGGTTGGCGCAGGAAATCCGGGACGGAGACGGCGAAGCGGCCGTGGTGGCCGGCGATGTCAGGGACGCCGATGTCGCGCGTGAAGCCGTCGCCCTCGCCACGCAGCGGTTCGGCGGACTGGATATCGCCTTCAACAATGCCGGCACCACCGGCGCCCAGACCTCGATTCCCGACATGACGGCAGAGAGTTGGCACGATGTGGTCGACACCAACCTGACCAGCGCCTTTCACGCCGCAAAGCACCAGATTCCGGCGATGCTTGACCGGGGCGGCGGATCGCTGATCTTCACCTCGACCTTCGTCGGCCACACGGTCGGCTTTCCCGGCATGGGCGCATACGCGGCCAGCAAGGCCGGGCTGATCGGTTTGATGCGGGTGATCGCCGCCGAATACGGCCCCCGCGGCATTCGTGCCAACGCAGTGTTGCCCGGCGGCACCGACACGCCGATGGGTCGGGCGGTGTCGAACACGCCGGAAGCCTTGGCCTTCGTCCAGGGCCTTCACGCACTGAAACGCCTTGCCACGCCGCGAGAGATCGCCCAGTCGGCGCTCTATCTGGCGTCGGACGCCTCCAGCTTCACCACCGGAACAGCGCTGTTGGTCGACGGCGGCGTTTCCATAACCAGGACCTGACGGACCAGGACCGCCCGCCATTCACCGGCGGGCGGCCCCGATCCACCTGCCCGCCCTCTACTCAGCCGCCTGCGGCCGCAGCGGCTGGACAACATCGCCCTTCACATTCATCGCCTTGGCGAGCGCGTCGATCCGGCGCTGCACTGCTTCGCCGGCCGGCACGCTGCCGTCGTCTGGCAGGGTCAGCACGATGCGCCCGTCACCGACCTTCAGGCTGGTCCGCTCCAGCAGCGCCGTGGCGCCGCCCGACAGCGTGTGCGCAAGGCGGAGTGCCAAGCCCAGCACCAGCGCCTTCATCCCCTGCCCTTCCGACACCAATGTCCGCACCGGCGCTGTCAGCGGCACGTCGATGGTGCCCGAATAGCGGGCATGGGCGGCAAGAGCCAGGAAGGCCCGCTCATCATGGTCCAGCGCCGGGAACGGGTAGCGCAGCACGCGCAGGAAAGCATGCTCGGCCCGGTAATCGGGATGGTCGGCCCAGCCGACATCGCTCAGCAAACAGGCGGCATGGCGCAGGCGGATGGCATTGTCGTCCTCGCCGGCGAACAGCCCGGCGGTCCAGGACATCAACAGGGCCGGGTCTCCCATCCGCACGAATCGGCGAGCCCAGTCGGCGGCCGAGGCCATCAGCGGATCCTCGCGCTGGCCTTCCGGCGACAGCAGCGAATAGAGGTGGCCTTCGCGCAGACCGTAGGCGGAAAACACCAGCTTCGACGGCTGGGCGATGCGCAGCAGCCGCTCCAGCACCAGCCCGGCGAAGGGCAGCGTGTCGAGCCGGCGGCGTGACCCCGCCATCTTCTCCAGCGACGAGCGGCTCTGGCGGCCGACAAGGCCGCTGAACTCCCGCGCATCGGCTGTCGGGATGGTGTAGTGGTGGATGATGTGCAGCGGGTGGCCGGACTGCTCCATATGCAGCTTGGCGATGGCGCGCCAGCTGCCACCGACCGGATAGAAGGGCCGGCCCTTCATGGTCGACAGCCAGGGCAGCGATTCCAGATGCTGGTCGATCAGCTTGACCGGCCCGCCCTTGGATGCGCCGACCTCCATCAGCCGCAGCGGACCGAGCGGCAGAGTCACCTGCTTGCCGATCACGCCGCGGTCGAGCGTGACCAGTTCCAGGCTGCCGCCGCCGAGGTCGCCGACGAGGCCGTCGGCGCCGGGGGTACCGGACAGCACGCCCATGGCGGACAGCCGCGCCTCCTCCTCCCCGCTGATGACGCGGACGGTCAGGCCGGCACGGCGGCGGATGGCATCGACGAAGGCGGCACCGTCGCGGGCGTCGCGCACGGCGGCGGTGGCGATCACATCGAGCCGGCCGACGCGCATGCCCTGGGCCAGCGTGGCGAAGCGCTCCAGCGCCGCCAGACCCTGGGCCACGCCGTCCGGGTTCAGCAGACCCGATTTCTCCACCCCGCGGCCAAGGCCGCACAGCACCTTCTCGTTGAACAGGGCGAGCGGCGAGCGGGTCAGCCCGTCATAGACGACGAGCCGGATCGAGTTGGACCCGATGTCGATCACGCCGACGCGCTCCGCCGCCCCCGCGGCCGACGAATTCCATGTTGCGGAAACGTCGCCCTGAACAGCGGCCGCGCGATTGTCCTGGCTCATACTCAGACTCCCGTCACCCGTCCTCAGGACACCGCGTGCAGCATGAGCCGCGGCGGCGTGCGCTTGCTGCTGAGCGCGCTGCCCCGGCCCGACAGGCTGGGGTTGGTCATGAAGTAATTATGGGCGCTGAACGCATCAGGGCCAGCCTTGACCCGATGGTACACGCCATCGGGGCCGAGCTTCCAGGTGCTTGCATCGTCCTTCATGTTGGCGACCATGATCTGGTCGAGCACCTGTTCATGCACCGTCGGGTTCTCGATGGGCACCAGTGTCTCGATGCGGCGGTCCAGGTTTCGGGTCATCCAGTCGGCCGAGGAGATGAAGATCTTGGCTTGGTTGCTGGGCATCGGGTGGCCGTTGCCGAAACAGATGACGCGGCCATGCTCCAGGAAGCGGCCGACGATGCTGCGCACCCGGATATTCTCCGACAGCCCCTTCACCCCCGGCCGCAGGCAGCAGATGCCGCGGATGATCATGTCGATCTGCACCCCGGCCTGCGAGGCCTTGTACAGCTTGTCGATGATGACCGGATCGACCAGCGAGTTCAGCTTCACCCAGATCGCCGCCGGACGTCCGGCGGCTGCATGGGCGATCTCCGCCTCGATCAGGTCGGACAGGCGTTGGCGCAGCGTGATCGGCGCGATGGCGATCTTCTCCAGCACCTTGGGCGTGGCATAGCCGGTCATGAAGTTGAACATGACGGCGGCATCGTGGCACAGCGCCGGGTCGCAGGTGAAGAAGGACAGGTCGGTGTAGATCTTCGCCGTGATCGGGTGATAGTTGCCGGTCCCGAAATGGACGTAGCTGCGCAGCGCCTTCTTCTCGCGCCGCACCACCAGCGACACCTTGGCGTGGGTCTTCAGATCGACGAAGCCGTAGACCACCTGGGCGCCGGCACGTTCCAGATCGCGCGCCCAGCGGATGTTCGCCTCCTCGTCGAAGCGCGCCTTCAGCTCGACCAGCGCGGTCACCGACTTGCCGGCCTCCGCCGCCTCGATCAGGGCGGCGACGATCGGGCTGTCCTTGCTGGTGCGGTAGAGCGTCTGCTTGATCGCCACCACCTGCGGGTCGCGCGCCGCCTGCCGGATGAACTGCACCACCACGTCGAAGGATTCGTAGGGGTGATGGACGACGATGTCCTTGTGGCGGATCGCCGCGAAGCAATCGCCGCCGAAATCGCGGATCCGTTCGGGGAAGCGGGCGTTGAAGGGGCGGAAGACCAGATCCGGCCGCTCGTCGACGATCAGCAGCTTGGTGTCGGTCAGGCCGATCAGCCCGTCCAGGATGAAGACGTCGTCCGACGCCACGTTCAGCTCATGGCGCAGGAATTCGCGCAGGTCGGCGGCCATGCCGCTGTCGGTGGCCAGCCTGATGACGCTGCCGCGACGGCGGCGCTTCAGCGCGCTTTCGAAGGTGCGGACCAGATCCTCCGCTTCTTCCTCGATTTCGATCTCGCTGTCGCGCAGGACACGGAAGACGCCGTGCGCCTTGACCTGGAACGGAGGGAACAGGCGGTCGATGAACTGCATCACCACCTTTTCCAGCTGGATGAAGCGGATATCCGAGCCGGGCAGACGCAGGAAACGCTCGAGCTGCGTGGGCAGCGGCACCAGCGCGTCGATATGCCGGCCCTTGACCGGATCGTGAAGCTGCAGCGCCAGCGAGAAGCCCAGATTGGGCAGGAACGGGAAGGGGTGGGCCGGATCGACGGCGATTGGCGTCAGGATCGGGAAGATATCGTCGAGGAACTTGGCTTCCAGCCAATCCAGTTCTCCCTCGCTGAGGTCGGCGGGATCGACGACGGAGATCCCGGCCTCGCGCAGCTCCTCCTTCAGCGAGCGCCACATGGCCTGCTGGCTGTCCATGAGCGCCGCTATGCGCTGCTTGACCGCCGTCAGCTGCTGGGCAGGGGTGAGATTCTCGGGGCTGGGCGCCTTCACGCCGGCGGCCACCTGCCCCTTCAGACCGGCCACGCGGACCATGTAGAATTCGTCCAGGTTGCTGGCGGAGATCGACAGGAAGCGCAGCCGCTCCAGAAGCGGATGGTTCGGATTGGCCGCCTCGTCCAGGACGCGCTGGTTGAAGGCCAGCCACGACAGCTCCCGATTGATGAAGCGTTCCGGAGCGTTGGGCTCGATGCCGACCGACTCGAGTTCCTGGAGATGCGTCACGTCAACCTCTGAAATCTTGGGATCCCCGTTTGCCCCCAGACCGCGATGCGGCGCAACGGGCAACCGTTATATGGTGGGCAGACAGAGTATCCCACATGCGTTACGGTTTCAGGACTCCCATTTGGCGATGGTCCGATCCATCTCCCACCCCTCCCCCGCCCTGCGGCCCGTCCAATAAGACCGAATCCCGCCATGAAGACGCTGTTCCTGCTGCGCCATGCCAAATCCTCCTGGGACGATCCGTCGCTGGGGGACCATGACCGTCCGCTCAACGCCCGTGGGGAGAAGGCGGCAACGCTGGTCGGCGGCTATCTCGCCAAGCACCATGCCGACATCGATCTCGTCCTGTGTTCGACCGCGGTCCGGGCGGTGGAGACGCGCAAGCGGGTGATGGCGGCGATGGGCGCGCCATACCCGCCGGTGGAGCATGAGCGCGGCCTGTATCTGTGCGGCGCCCGCACATTGCTGGAGCGGCTGCGCGACGCACCGGATTCGGCGATGGGGTTGATGCTGGTGGCGCACAACCCTGATCTGCATGAACTGGCCAATGCGCTTACGGGCAGTGGCGCCCATGGCCTGCGCCACGACCTGACCGACAAGTTCCCGACCGGTGCCTGCGCGGTCCTGGTCTTCGAAACGCCGCATTGGGCCGGGCTGGAGCTCGGCGCCGGCCGGCTGGCGGATTTTGTGCAGCCGCGTAAACTCTCTTAACCTGCGGCGGCGGTTGGAGTATCCACGGAACCACCGGTTCAATTCCAGGCCGCCTTGGCCGGATTCGGGAGGATGCCGCCCCTTGCCACCCGCCATTCCGCCCGCCAACCCGTCCGCCGCCCCCGATGCGCAGCCTTCGGCTCCTGCCTTCCGTGAGGTGGAGCTCAAGCTCCATGCTGCCTCGGCGGATCTGGCGCGGGTCGCCTCGCTGCCGGCTCTGCTGGCTCTCGCCGACGGGCCGGCGGCCACACAGCGCCTGCGCACCGCCTATTTCGACACGCCGGACCTGAAGCTGGCGGGCAACGGCGTGGCGCTGCGCGTGCGGCAGGAGGGCGACCGCTTCGTCCAGACGCTGAAGACGGTCAACAGCGCCAGCCCCGGCGATTCCGCCGCGGTCGCGGTGCGCAGGGAGTGGGACTGGACCGTCGCGGGCGAGGCGGTGGACCGCGCTGTTCTGACCGATCCCGGAGTCGCCGGTCTGGTGCCGGCGGCGGCTCTCGACGAGTTGGATTGCCTGTTCATCACCGATTTCAAACGCACCACCCTGCTGCTCCGCCCCGATCCGCTGACGGCGGTGGAGATGGCGGTCGATGACGGACGGGTCTATGCCGGCGGCAACTCGCTGCCGATCAGCGAGGTGGAACTCGAACTGAAGGCCGGCAAGGTCGCCAGCCTGTTCGATCTGGCGCTGACCCTGCAGGCCGCCATCCCCATGCGCATCGGTAATGACAGCAAGGCGGAAGCCGGGCTTCGGCTGGTCACAGGCAAGGCACCCGGACCGGTTGAGGCCGAGCCGCTCGGTCTGTCGCCCCTGACCACGGTGGCCGAGGCCTACCGCCACATCATGCGCCAAGCGCTGCGCCAGTTCCTCGCCAACGAGGCCTGCGCGCTCGGTGGCAGCGATGTGGAGGGGCTGCACCGGATGCGAATCGCGCTGCGCCGGCTGCGCATCGCCCATCGCCTTTTCGCGCCGCTGATCGCGTCACCGGAGGCCGACCGGCTGGTGGAGGAAAGCCGGGCGCTGGCGAAACGGCTGGGCCCGGCGCGGGGCTGGGACGTGCTGATGTCCGGGGTGATCGATCCTCTTCTCGCCGACACCGCGGCATTGCCGGGCACCGACCGCAAGGCGCTGGACCGGCTGGCCTCGCTCGCACGCTCCGCCGGGGCAGGTCCGGCGCGGGAAGCGATGGCGGCGATCCTGGCGCCCGGCTGCACCACCATGGTCCTGGCGCTGGGGGCGTGGCTGGAGCATGGCCGCTGGGTGTCGGAGGCCGAGGGCGACCGCCGCGCCATGCTGTCGGCGCCGGTCGGCACGCTGGCCGGCGGCTGGCTGTCCGCCCGCATGGCGAAGCTCGGCAAGACGGCCAAGCCGCCGGAGGATGCCAAGGCGCGCGACAAGCTGCGCCGCCGGCTGCGCAGCCTGCGCTACACCGCCGACTTCTTCCGCGGCCTTTATCCGGAGGCTGCCACCCTGCCCTTCTTCGCGGCGCTGGAACCGCTGCAGGCGGCGCTGGATGCCGAACAGGATGCCGTCATCGGCGCCCGCATGCTGGGCGAACTGAAGGCTGCGGACCCGAAGACAGCCACCGCCGTCGCCGCCTGGATCGAACGCCAATCGGACAAGCGGCGCAAGGCCCTGCCCGAGCTGTGGAAGCGCTTCCGCGCCGTGCCGCCCTTCTGGTCATGACCGACCCGCGCCAGGCGCCGGTGGCAATGGCGCACGCGGCGCATATATCGTCAGCCGGCCGGCGGCCAGCGGCTCCGCAAGGGTCTGCGCGAGGCGGTCCGCTTTTCGTCATGCGTCGCGGCGCCTTGCCGCTTTCCATCCGGATGGGCTTCGGGTAAAAGAACACTCCATGAACAAATACATCAGCGTCCGCGGCGCGCGGGAACATAACCTGAAGAACGTCGATGTGGATCTGCCGCGCGACGAGCTGATCGTCATCACCGGCCTGTCTGGATCGGGCAAATCGTCGCTCGCCTTCGACACGATCTATGCCGAGGGGCAGCGGCGCTATGTGGAGAGCCTGTCGGCCTACGCGCGCCAGTTCCTGGAGCTGATGCAGAAGCCGGACGTCGATTCGATCGAGGGGCTGTCGCCGGCCATCTCCATCGAACAGAAGACGACCTCGAAGAACCCGCGCTCCACCGTCGGCACGGTGACGGAAATCTACGACTACATGCGTCTGCTGTGGGCGCGGGTCGGCATTCCCTATTCCCCGGCCACCGGCCTGCCCATCGAAAGCCAGACGGTCAGCCAGATGGTCGACCGGATCATGGCGATGCCGGAGGGCACGCGCCTGCTTCTCCTGGCGCCCTTCGTCCGCGGCCGCAAGGGCGAGTACAAGAAGGAAATCCAGGACCTGCGCAAGCGCGGCTTCCAGCGCGTGCGGGTTGACGGCACCATGTACGAGATCGACGAGGTGCCGGCGCTCAACAAGAAGCTGAAACACGACATCGAGGTGGTGGTCGACCGCATCGTGGTGCGCGAGGGTCTGGGCAACCGTCTGGCCGATTCGCTGGAGACCGCGCTGGGGCTGGCCGACGGCATCGTCTGGGTCGAGAATGCCGAGACCAACGAGATGACCGTCTTCTCGCAGAAATTCGCCTGCCCGGTCAGCGGCTTCACCATTCCGGAGATCGAGCCGCGGCTGTTCTCCTTCAACAATCCGTTCGGCGCCTGCCCGGCCTGCGACGGCTTGGGCAGCAAGATCTATTTCGACCCGATGCTGGTGGTGCCGGACGAGCGGCTGTCGCTGGCGAAGGGCGCCATCGCACCGTGGGCCGGTTCGACCTCCAAATACTACGACCAGACGCTGGAAAGCATAGCTGAGCATTTCGGTGCGTCGATGTCCACCCCCTGGCAGGAACTGCCGGAGACGGTGCGCCAGACGATCCTGTTCGGTTCGGACGGCTCGCCGATCACCATGACCTACGATGACGGCCTGCGGCGCTACCAGACCAACAAGGCCTTCGAGGGCATCGTCAACAATCTGGAACGGCGCTACCGCGAGACCGACAGCGCCTGGACCCGCGACGAACTGTCCAAATACCAGTCCTCCCAGCCCTGCGAGGTCTGCAAGGGCGCCCGCCTGAAGCCGGAAGCACTGGCGGTCAAGATCCGCGGCCGCAACATCTCGGAAGCGGCGGAACTGTCCATCGCCGGCGCCGGGTCCTGGTTCAGCGAGCTGAACGAGCATCTCCGCCCCAAGGATCGGGAGATCGCCTACCGCATCCTGAAGGAGATCAACGAGCGGCTGGGATTCCTCAACGCCGTCGGGCTGGAGTATCTGACGCTCAGCCGCGGGTCCGGAACCCTGTCCGGCGGCGAGAGCCAGCGGATCCGGCTGGCGTCGCAGATCGGCTCCGGCCTGACCGGCGTGCTCTATGTGCTGGACGAGCCGTCCATCGGCCTGCACCAGCGCGACAACGACCGGCTGCTGGAGACGCTGAAGCGCCTGCGCGACATCGGCAACACCGTCATCGTCGTCGAGCATGACGAGGACGCCATCCGCAGCGCCGACTATCTGGTCGACATGGGCCCCGGCGCCGGCCAGCATGGCGGCACCGTCATCGCCCAGGGCCGGCCGGAGGAGGTTCAGAAGAACCCCGACAGCATCACCGCCCAGTACCTGAACGGCACCCGCTTCGTCCCGGTGCCGGAAACCCGCCGGCCCGGCCATCCCGGCCAGTTCCTGGAGGTGCAGGGCGCCCGCGCCAACAACCTGCAGAATGTCTCGACCAGGATCCCGCTCGGCACCTTCACCTGCGTGACCGGCGTGTCGGGCGGCGGCAAGTCGACGCTGATCATCGAGACGCTCTACAAGGCGGTGGCGCGCAAGCTGATGGGTGCCCGCGAGCATCCGGCCGACCATGACGCGGTGCTGGGGCTGGAGCATCTCGACAAGGTCATCGACATCGACCAGTCGCCGATCGGCCGCACCCCGCGCTCCAACCCCGCGACCTACACCGGCGCCTTCACGCCGATCCGCGACTGGTTCGCCGGCCTGCCGGAATCGAAGGCGCGCGGCTACGGGCCCGGCCGCTTCTCCTTCAACGTCAAGGGCGGACGCTGCGAGGCCTGCCAGGGCGACGGCGTCATCAAGATCGAGATGCATTTCCTGCCCGACGTCTACGTCACCTGCGACGTCTGCCACGGCAAGCGCTACAACCGCGAGACGCTTGAGGTCACCTACCGCGACAAGACCATCGCCGACGTGCTGGACATGACGGTCGAGGAGGGCAAGGAGTTCTTCAAGGCCGTGCCCGGCATCCGCGACAAGATGGACACGCTGGAACGGGTGGGCCTCGGCTACATCCACATCGGGCAGGCGGCGACCACCCTGTCGGGCGGCGAGGCGCAGCGCGTCAAGCTGTCGAAGGAACTCAGCCGCCGCGCCACCGGACGCACGCTGTACATCCTGGACGAACCGACCACCGGCCTGCATTTCGCCGACGTCGAAAAGCTGATGGAGGTGCTGCATGCTCTGGTCGACCAGGGCAACACGGTGCTGGTGATCGAGCACAATCTGGAGGTCATCAAGACCGCGGACTGGATCATCGACCTGGGGCCGGAGGGCGGCACCGGCGGCGGCGAGATCGTCGCCGAAGGTACGCCGGAGGATGTCGCGAAGGTGGAACGCAGCTACACCGGCCGTTACCTCGCCCCCTACCTGAAGGCGAAGCCGGCGGTGCGGAAATCGGCAACCCGAAAGAGGGCGTGAACAAACGCAAGCTGCGCCGTGTTCTCCCCTGCAGAGTTCGCACTGCATGGGAGAACACGGCGCATGAAGACGATTCTGACCGGTGTGGGCACCGCCCTGGGAGCCGCGCTGCTGCTGGCCGCCTGCGGCTCCGACGGCTCCACCACCAGCACGACGACCACCACGACCACCACGCCGAGCTACGGTTCGACCACCGTGACCCCGGCCCCGTCCGGCGCCACCACCATCGAACGCAGCACGACGACCAAGAGCGAGTGAGCCAACGCTCGGCGTCACGGTTCTGGCCAGATGTTCTGATTGACTCCTGATCGACTTGCGGCCGGCCTTCCCTGTGGGGGCCGGCTTTTTCCTATGTCCGCCTTCCGGTCGGAGATGTGTTAAACTGGACGGATGATGAACCCGGTACGCCTGCGCGCGCTCGACACCGTCAAACGCATCGTGTTCGATCATTTGGCCGAACACCCCGCGCGCGTCTATCTGTTCGGCTCCTGCGCGCGTGGAGATGTCGGGCATTGGAGCGACATCGACGTCGCGATCGATCCAATGGAACCACTGCCCCCCGGATTGATCAGCGAGATCACCGAGGCGCTGGAAGAAAGTACCGTTCCCTACTTCGTCGATGTGGTCGATCTCCGTTCCGCCCGGAGTGAATTCCGGCAAGAGGTCGAACGGGAGGGCGTCGAATGGACAAAGTAGGCCGAAAACTCGACAACGCGCGCCAAGCCTTGGCCCGATTACAGGAAGTTCTTGAGCGGCCAGTTGACGATGTGGTCCGCGACTCCGCAATCCTGCGGTTCACCTTGGCGACCGAAACCGTGTGGAAAGCCGCGAGGTCGGTTATTGCCGACCAGATGGGCGCTGAACGCCTGAATTCGGCTAGTCCGAAGGCCATGGTGCGCGAAAGCCAGATCGCCGGCCTGCTGACCGAGGAGCAAGCCGAAGCGGCGATCGAAATGATGAATGACCGGAACCTGACGGTTCATACCTACGACGAGGAAAAGGCGAACGAGCTGTTTTCGCGCCTTCCCGCCCATTCCGCGTTGATTGAGGCCTGGATCTTGGCGATGCAGAGCGCCATAACCCGCCCCTGATCCGCCTGCTCTTCGTCCCTCTGCCTTCGCACAGTATTCTGGAAAGCCCAATGACCGACACCCTTCGCCCCGTCCACGTCATCGGCGGCGGTCTCGCCGGATCGGAAGCCGCCTGGCAGCTCGCCTCGCGCGGCGTGCCCGTCGTGCTGCACGAGATGCGGCCGGTCCGCAAGACCGAGGCCCACGATACCGACAAGCTGGCGGAGCTGGTCTGCTCCAACTCCTTCCGCTCGGACGATGCCGAGTACAATGCGGTGGGGCTGCTGCATGAGGAGATGCGGCGCTGCGGCTCGCTGATCCTGCGCTGCGCCGACGCCCACAAGGTGCCGGCCGGCGGCGCGCTCGCCATGGACCGTGACGGCTTCGCCGATGCGGTGACGGAGGCCATCGCCTCGCATCCGCTCATCACCCTCCAGCGCGAGGAGGTCGCCGGCCTGCCGCCGGAAGAGTGGGACAGCGTCATCGTCGCCACCGGCCCCCTCACCTCCCCCGCCCTGGCGGAGGCCGTGCGCGACCACACCGGCGAGGAGTCGCTGGCCTTCTTCGACGCCATCGCCCCCATCGTCTATCTGGAGAGCATCGACCTGTCGAAGGCGTGGTTCCAGTCGCGCTACGACAAGCCCGGCCCCGGCGGCACCGGCAAGGACTATATCAACTGCGCCTTCGAGAAGGACGAGTACCGCGCCTTCATCGCCGCCCTGATCGAGGGCGAGAAGCTCGACTTCAAGGAGTGGGAGAAGAACACCCCCTACTTCGAGGGCTGCCTGCCGATCGAGGTGATGGCGGAACGTGGCGTCGACACCCTGCGCTACGGCCCGATGAAGCCGGTCGGCCTGACCAACCCGCACAAGCCGGAACGCCGCCCCTATGCCGTGGTGCAGCTGCGCCAGGACAATGCGCTGGGCACGCTCTACAACCTCGTCGGCTTCCAGACCAAGCTGCGCCATGCGGAACAGGCGCGCATCTTCCGCATGATCCCCGGCCTGGAGAATGCCGAGTTCGCCCGGCTGGGCGGCATGCACCGCAACACCTTCCTGAACAGCCCGCGCCTGCTCGACGACGCCCTGCGGCTGAAGTCGCTGCCCCGCCTGCGCTTCGCCGGACAGGTCACGGGCTGCGAGGGCTATGTCGAGAGCGCGGCCGTCGGTCTGCTCGCTGGCCGCTTCGCCGCGGCGGAACGTCTGGGCCAGGAGATCGGCAGGCCGCCGGCCACCACGGCGCTCGGCGCCATCCTCGGCCACATCACCGGCGGGGCGGAGGCAGAGACCTACCAGCCGATGAACGTCAATTTCGGCCTGTTCCCGCCGGTGGACGACAAGATCCGCGGCCGCGACCGCAAGCTCGCCTACACCCGCCGGGCGCTGGCCGACCTCGACGGCTGGTTGAAGGGCTGAGGAAATCTATTCGTCGATCACCATTCCCGGCGGCATCCGCCGCCGGTAGTGATCCAGTCGGCTGGCAAGATCGCCCACATGCAACTCGATCCGGTGGCCGTCCGGATCGAGCACATACAGCGAATGGCCCTCGCTGCGATTCTCCTTCCAGACAGGCGCCGCCTCTTGCACCGAACGGCACAGCGCCGGGAAATCCGCCAGGGCCACATCGAAGGCAATGTGGGTGTAGTCGCAGCGCACCGCGTCAGCTGCATTCCGATCGACCGATAGACAGAGCCAGAGCGAGCCTGCCTCGAGATAGGCGCCCTCACCCCAGCGCGCACGCACGCTCATTCCCAGAAGATCCCGGTAGAACCCGAGCGACCGCTCCAAATCGGTGACGGCCAGCGTCAGATGATTCAGACCACGGACCGCCGCCATCTCAATACCGCCCGCGCATCGCCGCCCAGCCCAGCTTCAACTGCCGGAACGGGTTGGGCAGCAGCACGCGCGGGGCGAACACGTCGTTGCCCTCACGCGCGATCACGCCGAGATGCAGGTCGGCCAGCGTGGCCGGCAGCAGCGCCGGCACCGCCGCCTTCGGCACGTCCCGGCGCAGGGCGCGTGCCTCGGCCAAGTGCCGGCGCGCAACGTCGGCGATCTCGCCGACCACCCGCCGCAGTTCCGGGGTGAAGCGGCCGGCGAACAGATCCTCGCTCTTGCCGCCGTGGCGCTGCATCAGGTCCTCCGGCAGGCGCTGGCGGTGCTGACGGGCCAGAAAGGGGGCGGCGCGCAGGATGCCGGCGAGGGCATAGGCGATGCCGACATGGCGCCCGGCCGCCATCGCCGCCTCGTCCCGCACGCCCAGGATCTCCAGCGCCAGTTGGACCAGCGGCGCCCCGGTCACCTCGGCATAATTGACGAGGCAGGCAAGATCGGCCGGCGGCGCGTCGTCCAGGTCGGCCTCCCGCGCGTCGATCAGCCGGTCGAACAGGGCGCGGCTCAGCCCCAGCCCGCGGGCGGCCTCGGCAAGCGGGTCCATCACGCCATGGCGGGGTACGGGTCCATCCTCATAGACGGCCTCTATGCCGTCGCGCCAGAATTGAAGTCTCATCTGGCCCAGGATCGGTTCGCTGACGACCTCACGGGTCTTCGCGATCTCCAGGTTGAAGGCGTACAGGGCGAACATCGCCTCACGCCTGTCGGCGGGAACGAACAAACCTGCCAGAAAGTGGTCGTTGTCATATTTCCGAACCTCCCGTCCGCAATAGGACAGGTCGGTCGCAGCCTTCACCATGGGATGCCTGATTGGAAAAAGAGGGGAGGATCGGCGGAAGGACGGGCCAAAGCCTGTTGCCACGCCTATATGAAGCACTCAAGGTCGCATCGCCAGCCCCGACGCGCAGCAGGCAGGGATCCCATGACGGATTTCAACATCGCCCCGACGAAGCCCCGCAAGACCGGCCCGGTCGCCCGCAAGGACGAGACCGGGGAGAATTTTCCGGTCGCCTCCCGCCTGATTCCGAAACACCTGCGCCCGCATGTGATCGCCTTCTACCGCTTCGTGCGGCTGGCCGACGACATCGCCGACGACCCCGATCTCGAACCGGAGACCAAGCTGGCCTATCTGGAGGCGCTTGAACGGGCGTTGACTTCCGGTCAGGCCAAGCACGCCTACCTGAAACCGGCGACCGAACTGCGCGAGAGCCTGCAGAAGACCGGTGTCAGCGACCGCCATGCCCGGCAGGTGCTGCGTGCCTTCCGCCGCGACGCCGTCGGCGCCCGCTGCCACAGCTGGAGCGACCTGCTGCTCTATTGCCGCTTCTCCGCCAATCCGGTCGGCCGCTTTCTGCTGGAACTGCATGGCGAAGGGGCGGCGGCCGGCCCGGCCTCCGACGCGCTCTGCTCCGCCTTGCAGGTGCTGAACCATCTGCAGGACGTGCGGGAGGACTGGACCCAGCTCGGCCGCTGCTACATCCCGCTGGTCTGGTTCGACGATGCCGGCATCAGCGTCGAGCGTCTGGTGGAGTGCGAGAGCGACGTCCGCATGCGTGCCATCTTCGATCAGGCGCTGGAGCATACCGACCGGCTGCTCGAACGCGCCGCCGCCCTGCCAGGCCTGATCCAGCATCGCGGCTTGCGGATGGAGGCGGCGGTGATCCTCAGCCTTGCCGAATCGCTGTCGCGGCGGCTGAAGGCCCGCGACCCGATGAAGACGAAAGTCAAGCTGGGCACACACCACAAGCTGGCGGCGGTGGCGCGGGGGCTGGCGCGGAGCTTCTCCGCCGCATAAACTCCCGGGCCACACGTCACGGCGTGCACCGCCAGGCACGTCCCCGCGTGCAATGCCCAGGATGCGACAGATGACCCCTCCGCCGCTGGAGACGGCCCCGCTGGAACCGGTGTCCACGACATTGCCGGACGAGAAGGCCCCCGATACGGCATCGGCCGTCACCGCCAAGTCGGGCAGCACCTTCTACTGGCCGATGCGTCTGCTGCCAGCGTCCAAGCGGGCGGCCATGTTCGCCATCTACGCCTTCTGCCGCCGCATCGACGACATCGCCGACGAGCCCGGAGAGACGTCTGCGAAGCGCGCCGCACTCGACGTCTGGCGCCGGGACATCCGCGACCTCTATGTCGGCGGCGCCCCCAACGGCCCGCTCACCGCCGCCCTGAAGGGCGCCATCGAGCGCTACGGTCTTCCGCGGGCGGAGCTGGAGGCGCTGATCGACGGCATGGCCATGGATGTCGCAGGGGAGGACTCCGGCGGCATGCGCGCCCCCGACCTCGACACCCTGCGCCTTTATTGCCGCCGTGTCGCCGGCGCCGTCGGCATGCTGGCCATTCGCGTCTTCGACCGCGCCGATCCCGCCACCGAACGCTTCGCCCTGGCGCTCGGCGAAGCCCTGCAGTTGACGAACATCCTGCGCGATCTGGCCGAGGACGCCGACCTCGGCCGGCTCTACCTGCCGCGCGAGCTTCTGCAGGCCGCCGGCATCACCGGTGACAGGCCGGAGGAGGTGTTGGCACACCCCGCCCTGCCGCAAGCCTGCGCGGCGCTGGCGGAGCTCGCGGAGACCCGCTTCGCCGAGGCCAGGGCGGCGATCGGCGGACAGGCACGGGGCTCGCTCTGGGCGGCCACGGCGATGATGGTGCTGTATCACCGGCTGCTGCGGCGCCTGCGCGCGGCCGGCTGGCGCGACCTGAATGCCCGCGTCCGGGTCGGGCGGCGGGAGAGCGCCTGGGTGGCGGTGCGCTGCATGCTCGGCCTTCCGCCGGCCACCTGAATGACTGCCCCCCAGACCGTCCCCCAGACCGTTCATGTGGTCGGCGCCGGGCTGGCCGGGCTGGCCGCCGCCGTCCGGCTGGTGGAGGCCGGCAGACGGGTTGCAGTCTACGAACAGGCTCCGCAGGCCGGAGGCCGCTGCCGCAGCTTCCACGACGCCACGCTCGGCCGCTCCATCGACAACGGCAACCATATGGTGCTCAGCGGCAATCGGGATCTCCTCGACTATGCCCGGTGCACCGGTGGAGCCGACGCCCTGGAGGAGGTGCGCCCGGCCGCCTTCCCCTTCATGGACCTGCGCAACGGCGCCACCTGGAGCTTGAGGCCCGGCGGGCTGTGGCTGTTCGATCCGGCCCGCCGGGTTCCGGGCAGCCGGCCGCTCGACTACCTCGCCGCCCTGCGCTGCCTGACCGCCGGCAGGCGCCAGTCGGTCGCCGACCGGCTGCGGCCCGCGGGCCGGCTGTTCGAGCCGCTGTGGCGTCCGCTGGCGGTCTCCGCCCTCAATGGCCCGGTGGAGCGTATCTCCGCCCGCCTGTTCGGCGCGGTGTTGCGCGAGACGCTGCTCCGCGGCGAGGCGGCTTGCCGCCCGGTACTGACGCCCCGCGGCCTGTCAGCGGCCTTCGTCGATCCGGCGCTGGCCCGGCTGCGCGCGGCCGGCGCGGCCGTGCATCTCGGCGCGCGGGTGGATGGGCTGAGCTTCGACGGCGACCGGGTTTCCGGCTTGTCCGCGGGGGGAAGCACCGTGACGCTCGGCCCGGAGGACGCGCTGATCGTCGCCGCGCCGGCCTGGGCGGCGGAACGGCTGGTGCCCGGCCTGACCGTGCCGCCTCCGGGTGCGGCCATCGTGAACCTGCATGTCCGGCTGGACGGCCCGTTGCGGCTCCCCGGCGGCCTGCCCTTCCTGGGGCTGGTCGGCGGAACGGCCGAATGGCTGTTCGCCCGCGACGACCTGCTGTCCGTCACCGTCAGCGACGCCGACAGGCTGGCCGAACGTCCAGCCGACGAGGCCGCTGCGATGCTGTGGGCGGAGATCGCGCCGCGACTTGGGCTGGATCAGCGACTCGGCCCCCCGATTCGCCCCTTCCGCATGGTGAAGGAGCGGCGGGCGACGCCGGACCAGTCGCCCGAATCGGTCGCACGCCGGCCGGGACCGCAAACCCGCTGGCGCAACCTGGCGCTGGCAGGAGACTGGACGGAAACGGGACTTCCCGCCACGTTGGAGGCTGCCGTACGCTCGGGATACCGGGCGGCGGAGGCCGCTTTGGCAAACGGAAATAACCCCATACGGCGTTCCGCACCGTTTCCGGCCTTCACAAGCTTCCGTCATCGGCCTATTTGGTCGGACGGAGGTGCCGTGCCCGCAAGGCCCGGCCCGGAAGGACAATCAAAGAAGAGAGGGTGAATTAAAATGGCGTTCGAACTTCCGCCGCTTCCGTATGCGTACGACGCTCTGGCTCCGTACATCTCGTCGGAGACTCTGCACCTGCACCACGACAAGCACCACCAGACCTATGTCACCAACCTGAACAACCTGACCAAGGACACCCCGCTGGCCGACGCCAGCCTGGAGGAGGTCATCAAGGCTTCGGCCGGCGACGCGTCCAAGGTCGGCATCTTCAACAACGCCGCCCAGGTGTGGAACCACACCTTCTTCTGGCAGTGCCTGAAGAAGGACGGCGGCAAGATGCCGGCGGCCCTGGAGCAGCGCATCGTCGCCGACTTCGGCAGCGTCGAGAAGTTCAAGGAAGAGCTGACGCAGGCCGCCCTGACCCAGTTCGGTTCCGGCTGGGCCTGGCTGTACCTGGACGGCGACAAGCTGAAGATCGGCAAGACCGGCAACGCCGACACCCCGCTGGCGCACGGCCACAAGCCGCTGTTCACCATCGACGTGTGGGAGCATGCCTACTATGTCGACTTCCAGAACCGCCGCGCCGACTTCGTGAAGGCCGTCATCGACAACCTCGCCAACTGGGACTTCGCCGCCGAGCAGCTGGCCGCGTGATCCTTTCGGTCGAAGGGTGAAAAACGCAAAGGCGCCCGAGAGGGCGCCTTTGTCGTTTCTGGAACCGTGTCGTGCTTCTAGACCGGCAGCATCGCCGCAGCCACCCGCCGGCCCTCGGCCAGCAGGACGTTGTAGGTCCGGCAGACCGCGCGGCTGTCCATCGGTTCCACCACCACGCCCTGCTCGCGCAGGCCCTGGCGGAGCGCCTTCGGAATCATCGTCATGGTCGGGCCGGTGCCGAGCAGCAGGATTTCCACTTTCGGCTCGGCCGCCAGCACCATGGCGAAATCTTCCAGGGTCAGGGAGGCGGCATCGGTCGCCCCCCAGGCCTGGGTGCGGTCGGGCAGCACGACGACCGCGCCGACGCGCCATTGGCCGGAGACGCAGAACTGCCCCGGACCATAGCCGTCGATGACCTGACGGTCGGACGGGATCATCGGCATGATGTCGGCCATGCTGCCCTCTCCTTACCTCTGTCGTCCGGCGTTACGGCGTGGTCGCCGGGGTGTTGCCCGGCGCCGCATCGGTCGGGGTGCCGCGGCGCAGGCGGTTCTCGCCCAGGAACAGCAAGATGGGTGCCGCGATGAACACGGACGAGCTGGTCGCCAGGACAACGCCGAAGATCAGCACGATGCCGAAGTCCTGCAGCGCCTCGCCGCCGAACAGCGCCAGCGGAATGATCGACAGCAGGGTACAGACCGAGGTGCCGACGGTGCGGTTCAGCGTCTCGTTGATCGACAGGTCGATCAGGTCGCGCAGCGGCATCTTCTTGTAGATGCGCAGATTCTCGCGCATGCGGTCATAGACCACGACCTTGTCGTTCACCGAATAGCCCATGACCGTCAGGATCGCCGCCACCGCCGTCAGATTGAACTGCATGTCGGTGATGGCGTAGAAACCGACGATCTTGGTGATATCCAACAGCAGCGTCACCACCGCGCCGAAGCCGAACTGCCATTCGAAGCGGAACCAGATGTAGACCAGCATCGCCACCATCGCGAGGCCGAGCGCCAGCATGCCGTTGGCGAACAGCTCGCCGCTGACCGACGCGCCGACGGCCTCGACGCGGCGCACCTGGGTGCCGGGAACGGCCTCAGCCAGTGTGCTCCGCACCTTGTCGGCGGCAACCTGCTGGGCGGCGTCGTCACCGGGTTGGCGTTCCAGGCGGATCAGCACGTCCTGGGCCGACCCGAACTCCTGCAACGCCACCTGCCCCATGCCAAGGCCGGACAGGGTGTGGCGGAGCGAGGCGAAATCGGCGGCCTGCGGCGTGCGCGCTTCGATCACGATGCCGCCGCGGAAGTCGATGCCGTAATTCAGACCGGGATGGAAGAACAGGATGACCGACGCGATGGACAGAACCGCCGACACGACGAGGCCGGCGATGCGGCCGTTCATGAAGGGGATCTTGGTGTTGTCGGGGACGAGGCGGAGATGGAACATCGGAAGACCTCTCAGACCGGCAACACGGCCGGACGCGTCCGGCGCAGCCACGTCACCATCATCAGGCGCACCAGCACCGTGGCGGTGAACATGGAGATGAGGATGCCGAAGGTGATGGTGACGGCGAAGCCCTTGATCGCGCCGGTGCCGAAGATGAACAGCAGCGCCATCTTGATGGCCGTCGTCAGGTTGGAGTCGACGATCGTGCTGTAGGCGCGGCTGAAGCCGGCCTCCATCGACGCGAAGACGCCGCGGCCCTTCTTCGTCTCCTCGCGGATACGCTCGTTGATCAGGATGTTGGCGTCGACCGCGAGGCCCAGCGACAGCAGGATGCCGGCGATGCCCGGCAGCGTCAGCGTGGCCTGCAGCAGCGACAGCGCCGCCAGCGTCAGCACGATGTTGACGAACAGCGCGAAGCAGGCGAAGGCGCCGAACAGCCCATAGCAGGCGATCATGTAGACGCAGACCATGGCGAAGCCGACGGCGACGGAGGTCAGGCCGGCGCGGATCGAATCGGCACCCAGGTCGGGACCGACGGTCCGCTCCTCGATCACCTTCAGCGGCGCAGGCAGGGCGCCGGCGCGCAGCAGAACGGCGAGGTCGTTGGCGTTGGCAGCGGTGAAGTTGCCGCTGATCTGGCCGCGCCCGCCGGTGATCGGCTCGCGGATGACCGGCGCGCTGATCACCTTGTTGTCGAGCACGATGGCGAAGGGCCGGCCGACATTCTGCTTGGTGACTTCGGCGAAGCGGTTGGCGCCCGCCGTGTTGAATTCGAAGTTGACCACCCATTCGCCGGTCTGCGGGTTGGTGCCGGCGGACGCGTTCTGCAGCGTGGCACCGTCGACCTCGACCTTCTTGCGGATGACGTATTTCGACTGGTAGCGGTCGCCCTCGGTGGACGGCAGGATCTCAGATCCCGGAGGGGCGCGGCCGCTGTTGGGGTCGGCATTCACGTCCACCAGCCGGAAGGTCATCTTGGCGGTGGTGCCGAGCAGGCGCTTGATCCGGTCGGGATCCTCCACGCCGGGAAGCTGGACCAGGATGCGGTCGGTGCCCTGGCGGGCGATGGTCGGCTCGTTCACGCCGGTCTCGTCGATGCGACGGCGGACGATCTCGATCGACTGTTCGATGGCCTGGGTGGCGCGGTCGCGCAGCGCGACCTCGCTCAGCGCCACGGTCACCGTGGAACCGTCGACCGACACGGTCAGGTCCGGTTGCCCGCCGCCCAGCGCCGTGCCGCCCACCGGGCTGGCAAGCTGGCGCAGAGCCTTCACCGCGTCGTCGGCCTGTGCCGGGTCGCGCAATTGAACGGTCACGGCGCGCTCGCCCGCGTTCAGGGCGGTATAACCGACATTGGCGGTGCGCAGCTGCTGCCGGGCGCCGTCGACCAGCCCTTCCACCCGGTCACGGATGACGGTGGCCATGTCGACCTCGAGCAACAGATGCGATCCGCCGCGCAGGTCGAGACCCAGCGACACCTTGCTGTGCGCGTACCAGGACGGCAGCGCCGCCAGCGTGTCGCGGCCCAGGAAGTTGGGCAGCATCATGATGAAGCCGGCGATGCAGGTCGCCAGGATCAGGTATATCTTCCAGCGCGAAAAATAGAGCATGCGTCACTCGAATCCGATCAGACACCCAAGCCGGGACGGCCGATCCGCCGCCGAAGGGCGGCGGGCGGACGGTCCGGTTGGGAAGCGCCTTCGGGCTGGCCCGCGTGAGAGGAGCCCGGCTGCGGCTTACTTGCGGCCGAACAGCTTGCCGATGCCGCCGGCGGCGGGAGTATCGGCCGGCTTGGCCTCGCCTTCCGGGGTGGCGGCCGGAGCGGCGTCGCCGCCGGACTTGCCGGCCGGCTCGGTCTTGGCCAGCACAAGGTTCACGGTCGAGCGCAGGCAGCGAACGCGCACGTTCTCGGCGATTTCGACGGTCAGTTCGTCGTCGGAGCCGACCTTGGTGACGACGCCGATGATGCCGCCGCCGGTCACGACGCGGTCGCCGCGGCGGATGGCCGACAGCATGGCCTTATGCTCCTTCATCTTCTTCTGCTGCGGACGGATGAGCAGGAAGTAGAAGACGACGAAGATCAGGATCAGCGGCAGAAACTGGACGAGCATGTCACCGCCGCCGCCAGCCGGCGCCGCCGTCTGTGCATAAGCCGTCGAAACGAACATCTGGAAGCTCCTTACAGGTTTGGTCTCGGCACCGGATCGGCGTTCCGCCGGGACGCCGCGACTATAAACGCCCATGACCGGGATGCAATGGTGATGCGCCACAATCCGCGGGCCCGCCACGGCTTGTGTGCTTGCCCTGCTGTGTTACGGTGCGAAGGCGTCGGAAAGATGGCTGCGCACGCGACCACTTTCCATGGAACATCCAGAAAAAATATCCGGAGAATTATGTCGCAATCCATCACTGGCTCCGGTGCTGGCCCCTCCGCTGCCGATCAGTCCCTGATTCCGCTGCTGACCCGCATTGCAGAGGCGCTGGAACGGCTGGCCCCGCCGCCGGACCGCCCGCTGGACTTCACCGCCGCCGATGCCTTCGTCTGGCACCCCGATCCCGACCGGCTGGAGCCGGTTCCGGTGGTCAACCGCGTCGACATCATGCTTCTGCAGGGCATCGAGCGGCAGCGGGAGATCCTGCTGGACAACACGCGGCGTTTCGCCGCCGGCCTGCCCGCCAACAACGCCCTGCTCTGGGGGGCGCGCGGCACCGGCAAAAGCTCGCTGGTCAAGGCGGCCCATGCCGCCATCTGCGGGGAGCGGCCGGGCGAACTGGCGCTGGTGGAAATCCACCGGGAGGACATCCCCACCCTGCCCCGCCTGCTGGCCCGGCTGAAGGGCGAGCCACGCCGCTTCATCCTGTTCTGCGACGATCTGTCCTTCGACCACGACGATGCGCATTACAAGTCGCTGAAAGCGGTGCTGGACGGCGGGATCGAGGGACGGCCGGACAATGTGGTGTTCTACGCCACATCAAACCGCCGCCACCTGATGCCGCGCGACATGATCGAGAATGAACGGTCGACCGCCATCAACCCGGCAGAGGCGGTTGAGGAGAAGGTATCCCTGTCCGACCGCTTCGGGCTGTGGCTGGGCTTCCACAACTGCGACCAGGACACCTATTTCGCCATGATCGAGGGCTATGTCGGCCATTTCGGCCTGGACATCCCGGCGGACCGGTTGCGCGCGGAAGCGGTGGAATGGTCGGTCACGCGCGGAAGCCGGTCGGGCCGGGTGGCCTGGCAGTTCATCCAGGACCTGGCCGGTCGTCTCGGCCAGCCCCTTCGCTGACCTTGCGGTCCATCTGATCGCTCGGGTCGACGGCCTGACTGCCTTTGCGCAGCTCGAAATGGAGCTGGGGCGAGGATACGCCGCCGGTCTGGCCGACCCGGGCGATCACCTGCCCCCGCTTCACCGTGGCGCCGCGCTCCACCTCGATCCTGTCGAGATGGGCGTAGGCGGTGATCCAGCCGTCCGAATGCTTCAGCAGCAGCAGGTTGCCGAAGCCGCGCAGTTCATTGCCGGCATAGGCGACCACGCCATTGTCGGCGGCGACCACCGCGGTGCCCTTGGGTGCCGCAATGTTCAGGCCGTCATTGTGCAGTCCGTCGGGCTTCGGCCCGAAGCCGGAAATCAGCTTGCCCTTCACCGGCCACAGGAAGCGGGCGCCGCCGCGCGGCGGGGTCGCGGCCTCGGCCTTCGGCTCCGGCTTGGGCGGCGGTGCGGCTGCCACCTCCTGCTGCGGAGCCGGTGCCGCGGAGGGGGCCGGGATCGGGGTCGGCGCCGGCTTGGCTCCGGGCGGGCGCAGCATGGTCGGCGCCTGTCCCGGCTGATAGGTGGTGTCGCCGGCGGGCGCCTGCGCCGCCTGGGCTGGCTCGACCGCACCGCCCGGCTTGGACGGTGGCGGCAACGGGGCGGCAGCGATGCCGCCGGACGGCGGAGCGGACGCACCCGGCGGCGGCAGTTCGGTCGCCTGAACGGAGCTGCGCCCGGCAGGGGAGCCTTGCGGCCCGGTCCCTTGAACACCATTCCCTTGCGGCGTGAGCGGCACCGCGCCACCCGACGCCATCATCGTGCCGCTGCCGTCGCTGGCACCCGGCAGGCGCAGGGGCTGGCCGGCCTGCACCGCGTAGGGCGGCGAAAGGTTGTTCAGCCGCGTCAACTCGCTGACATCGACATTGTGCATGCGCGAGATGCTGTAGAGGCTGTCGCCCTTCTGCACGATGTACTGGCGCGAGGTCGGCAGGATCAGCCGCTGGCCAACCTCCAGCCGGTAGGGCGGAGCCAGCTTGTTGGTTTCGATCAGGTCGCGCAGTGGCACATTGTAGCGGCGGGACAGGCTGTAGGCGCTGTCGCCCTTCTGCACCGTGATGGCTCCGCCGGCCGAATCCGGTGTTTCGGAGACATGGGTGAAGGGCGCCAGCCCGCCCACCCGGTCGCAGGCACCGAGTGCGAAGACAGCGGTGGACAGGACCAGAGCCGGCAGAAGGCGTGCGGACATGACGGGTCTCATGCGGAACGGACCGGTTGTGGCGGGTCGGACAGCAGCGGAACGAAACGGACGGGCCACAGGTCCTCCCGGATAAGGCCAGCTTCGGATCGCCGGAAACGCACCACCCTCTGATCGCGGTGATCGGTCCCCAGCGGAATGACCATGACACCACCAACGGCGAGTTGATCCGTCAAGTCTTTTGGCGGCTCGGGCCCGCCGGCGGCTGTGACCAGTATGCGGGCGAAGGGCGCCTGTTCCGGCCAGCCCCTCGTCCCGTCTCCGAGACGCGTGGTGATGTTGCCGATGCCCAGCGCCTTGAACCGGGCCTCCGCCTCGCCCAGCAGGGGCTTCAGCCGTTCGATGGTGAAGACCCGGCGGCAAAGCCGGGATAGCACCGCCGCCTGATAACCGGAACCGGTGCCGACCTCCAGCACCAGGTGCCGGGGATGCAGGTCCAGCGCCTGCGTCATCAGCCCGACCACCAGCGGCTGGCTGATGGTCTGGCCGAGGTCGATGGGCAAAGCCACGTCCTCCCACGCCCGGTCCTGGAAGGCCTCCGGAACGAACAGCTCGCGCGGGATCCGCTCGATGGCCGCCAACACCTTGGTGTCGGTGACGCCGGCCCCGCGAAGGGCCATCAGCAAGCGGATCTTGCGCGGGTTGTAGGTCACACGAAAGCCTGCCTCAACGTCTGCAGCGTCGGCGTGTGGGTCAGGTCGAGGTAGATCGGCGTCACCGAGATGCCGCCGTTGAACACGACATGGATGTCGGTGTCGTCGGACACGTCGGCCTCGCCGCGCAGCGTGCCGATCCAGATGTAGGGCTTGCCGCGCGGGTCGACCCGCTCGAACAGCTCGTCGCCGATCTTGCGCTTGCCGTGGCGAACCACCTGGATGCCCGTCACCTCCGCCGCCGGGCGGGCCGGGAAGTTGACGTTCAGCAGCACGTTCTTCGGCCAGGCCACCGTCACCGCCTTGCGCACCACCTCCGCCCCGTGGGCGGCGGCGGCGGACCAGTCGATTGGCTGGCCCGGCTCATAGTGCTGGCTCATGGCGATGGCCGGCACGTTCAGCAGCGTCGCTTCCATCGCCGCGGCGATGGTGCCGGAATAGGTCACGTCCTCGCCGATGTTGGAGCCCTGGTTGACGCCGGACAGCACCAGCGTCGGACGGGCGTCCTTCATCACCTGGTTGACCGCCAGCAGGACGCAGTCGGTCGGCGTCCCGTCGACGGTGTAGCGGCGCTCGTCCAGCTTGCGCAGGCGGAGCGGCCGGTTGATGGTCAGCGAATGGCTGGCCGCCGACTGCTCCATCTCCGGCGCCACCACCCAGACGTCGTCTGACAGTTCGCGCGCGATGGCTTCCAGAACCTTCAATCCCTGCGCATGGATGCCGTCGTCGTTGGTGACGAGGATGCGCGTCCGGGACAGGTCGAGCGGCAGGGTGAACATCAGATCGAAATCCTCTCCACTCCGCGCATGTAGGGACGGAGCGCTTCGGGAACCAGGATCGAACCGTCGGGCTGCTGGTAGTTCTCCAGCACCGCGATCAGGCAGCGCCCGACCGCCACACCCGATCCGTTGAGGGTGTGGACGAATTGAGTTTGCTTCTCGCCCTTGACCCGGCAACGGGCCTTCATCCGCCGCGCCTGGAAATCGCCGCAATTGGACACGCTGGAGATCTCGCGGTAGGCGTTCTGGCCCGGCAGCCAGACCTCGACGTCATAGGTCTTGCGCGAGGAGAAGCCCATGTCGCCGGTGCACAGCACGATGGTGCGGTAGGGCAGGCCCAGCCGCTCCAGGATGGTCTCGGCGCAGCGGGTCATGCGCTGGTGCTCGTCCTCCGACTGCTCCGGCGTGGTGATGGCGACCATCTCCACCTTCCAGAACTGGTGCTGGCGGATCATGCCGCGGGTGTCGCGCCCGGCCGAGCCGGCTTCCGCACGGAAGCAGGGGGTCAGCGCGGTGTAGCGCAGCGGCAGTTCCTCCGCCGCCACGATCTGGTCATTGACCAGATTGGTCAGCGGCACCTCGCTGGTCGGGATCAGGTAATGGTCGCTGGAGGTGGTCTTGAACAGGTCCTCCTCGAACTTCGGCAGCTGGCCGGTGCCGAACAGGGCGTTGTCGCGCACCATCAGCGGCGGCGCGATCTCGGTGAAGCCGTGCTCGCCGGTGTGGATGTCCAGCATGAAGTCGGCGAGAGCGCGCTCCAGACGGGCGAGCCCGCCCTTCAGCACGGTGAAGCGGGCGCCGGACATGCGGGCCGCCGCCTCGAAATCCATCAGGCCCAGCGCCTCGCCCAGCTCGTAATGCTGCTTGGGGTTGGCGATGTCGGCCGGGGTGCCCCAGCGGCGGACCTCGACGTTGGCGGTCTCGTCCGGCCCCTCCGGCACGTCGTCGGCCGGGATGTTGGGCAGGCCCGCCAGGATGGCGTCCAGCTCGGCGCCGAGCGCGCGTTCCTCCTCCTCGACCTGGGGCAGGCGGTCCTTCAGAGCCGCCATCTCGTCCAGGATCGGCTGGGCGTCGCGGCCCTCGCGCTTGGCGAGGCCGACTTCCTTGGCCGCCTCGTTCCGGCGGGCCTGCATCTCCTGCATCTGGGTCTGCGCGGCACGGCGGCGGCCGTCGAGGTCGAGCAGAGAGGACGACATCGGCGCCAGTCCGCGGCGGCCGAGACCGCGGTCGAAGGCTTCGGGATTCTCACGGATGGCGCGAAGGTCGTGCATGGCTCGAACAATCAACGAATTGTGTGGGGCATTGGTTATACGGCGCGGCCCGGCCAAGGTCCAGTGCAAGGCCGCGGCGGCACCACTCCCGATAGGGACCTGCGCGAACGTCATGGCGGCTGCGCCGTGGCGGCTGTTGGAAGGAAGGTACTCCACAGGGCAATGTCGCTGGTGCGCTGCAGCAGCCGGCGCGAACAGCGACCATGGAGCCGAGCGCGTGCGCGACGAGATCGAGACCGGTGCCGATACGGGCTATCTGCAGGCCGGCACCCCCGCCTATCGCCGTGCCAGCCGCATCCTGTTCGTCGCCGGCTTCTCCACCTTCGCGACGCTCTATTGCGTCCAGCCGCTTCTGCCCGACTTCGTGCGGGAGTTCGGGGTCACGCCGGCCGAATCCAGCCTGTCGCTGTCGCTGACCACCGGCGTGCTGGCCGGAGCCCTGCTGGTGGCGGGCGCCATCTCCGACGGGATCGGGCGCAAGCCGGTGATGGTGGCGGCCCTGCTCGCCGCCGGGCTGCTGGGCATCGTCGGCGCGCTGATGCCGGACTGGCACGGCTTCCTGGCGGTGCGGGCGCTGGAAGGGCTGGCGCTGAGCGGCCTGCCGGCCGTCGCCATGGCCTATGTCTCCGAAGAGGTCGATCCGAAATCGGCCGGCGTCGCCATGGGGCTCTATATCGGCGGCACCGCCATCGGCGGCATGTCCGGCCGCGTGCTGACCGCCATCGTCACCGATCTCGGCACCTGGAGGCTGGCGGTCGGGGTGGTGGGTGCGCTGGCGGTGGCCGCAGCGGTCACCGTCTGGTTCGCCCTGCCGCCGTCGCGCCATTTCGTCCGCCGCGCCGCCGGGCTGAAGGCGCTGGTGCGGGCCTGGCGCGGGCTGCTGACCGATCCGGCGCTGCTCGGGCTGTTCTCGCTGGGCTTCCTGCTGATGGGAGGCTTCGTCACCGTCTTCAACTATATCGGCTTCCGCCTGAGCGAGCCGCCGTTCGAGCTGCGGCCGGCGGTCGTCGGCGCGGTGTTCCTGGTCTACAGCTTCGGCGTCGTCAGCTCGCCGCTGTTCGGCGGCTGGTCGGGACGCTTCGGGTCGAACCGCAGCCTGGCGGCGGCGGTGGCGCTGATGGTCGGCGGTCTGCTCCTGCTGGAGGTTGACAGCCTGTTCGCCATCGCCCCCGGAATCGCCCTGTTCACCTTCGCCTTCTTCGGCGCCCATTCGATCGTGTCCGCCTGGATCGGCCGCCGGGCCATGGTGGCGCGGGGACAGGCGTCGTCCATCTACCTCTTCTGCTACTATCTGGGGTCCACGCTGGCCGGGACGCTGGGCGGCCTGTTCTGGCACGATCACGGATGGACGGGGGTGGCGGCTTTTGTCGGACTGCTTCTGCTGATCGCGGTCGCCGTGACCATAGGGCTCCAGCGCAGCCGCTGATCGCGCGGCGAAGGGTCGCGCTTGCGATTCGGCTTATTGCGCCGGAACCGGCATCACTTCAGGCTGTGTGGGATGGTTCGGCAGGAGTTCGGATATTGAGCAAGCTGACCGTGTATCTGGAAAGCGACGCGCGGCGGCCGGAACTGAGCACCGCCGATCCCGCGCTGATGGCCGGGCATCTGGCCCATGTCGGCATCCTGTTCGAACGCTGGACCGCCAGCACTCCCCTGCCTGCGTCCGGCGACGGGGATGCGGTTCTGGCGGCTTACGCCGCGCCGGTCGAGGCGCTGAAGGAGGCGCGCTGCTTCCGCTCCGTCGACGTGATGCGGGTGACGCCGGCAACCGAAGGCGTCACCGCCCTGCGCGCCAAATTCCTGGACGAACACACCCATGACGAGGATGAGGCTCGCTTCTTCGTCGAAGGGTCGGGCGCCTTCTACATCCATCTCGACCGCCGCGTCTTCCGCGTGGTTTGCGAAGCAGGCGACCTGCTGAGCGTTCCCGCCGGGACCCCGCACTGGTTCGACATGGGACCTCGGCCCCGCTTCACCACCATCCGCTTCTTCACGCGGCCGGAGGGGTGGATCGCCAGCCCCACCGGCGACACCATCGCCGCACGCTTTCCCCTGTTCGAGCCCGCGGCTGTGGACGCGGCCTGACTGCGCCTTGTTCCTGCCCTAAAAAATTCACTTGAATCACGGCGGGAAAAGCGTAAATCAGACGGCACGACGCACCCGCACGTGCCTATGGCCCTCTGTGGTTATGCTACGACGTACCGCGTCCTTTTTGGCAGAACCGGCCATTCCAGTGGGCCGGTCCCGAGAGGGAGGTCAGTATGTACGCTGCCCACGGTGGGGCTGTGAGACGGTAGCCCTTTAGCCGGTAAACGACGCGCTGTTGCCTGGAGCTTCACAGCCCGGGGCCGCTGCTCGCACCGGCTTTTTCCGTCTCCCCCCTTCCCATATCCGATCAATCGCCGATTCCGCTGCACCACCCCCGCAACAGCCTTGTGCTGTGCGGTTCGTGGCGCGGCAGCGAGTCGCCGTCTGCTCACCGGACCGGTTTGCACGCCGCCGTCCGGGGATAGGAGTGCGCCATGGGTTTCCTGCGTTCCCGTTCCGCCGTCACCCCGCTGCGCCGCGTCGGCCTCAACGACAGCAGCGCCGTTTCACTGTCCAGCGGCCGCCGGTCCACCGTCATGCAGGCCGTCGCCCTGCACCGCCCGGAAGAGCCGATGCACTGCATCCGTCCCGGCGTGCTGGCGGACACCGCCGGCAGTTTCCTGGCCGCCTTCGCCGAGGCGACGGACGCCGTCGCCCGCAGCGGCGACGTTCTCTATGCCGTGAAGTGCAATCCGGAACCCGCGGTGCTGCGTGCCCTGTGGGCCGGTGGCGTGCGCCATTTCGACGTCGCCTCCCCCGGTGAAATCCGGCTGCTCCGCCAGATGTTCCCCGACGCCGTCCTGCATTACATGCACCCGGTCAAGGGCCGTCAGGCGATCCGCAACGCCTATCGCCAGTATGGCGTCCGCGACTTCGTTCTCGACAGCCGCGAGGAGTTGGACAAGATCCTGGAGGAGACGGACAACGCCGCCGACCTCGGCCTCGTCGTGCGTCTGGCCCTGCCGAAGGGCAATGCCGTCTACGACCTGTCCGGCAAGTTCGGCGCGGCCATGACCGATGCGGTGGAGCTGCTGCGCGCCGCCCGCGCCGTGGCGCCGAAGGTCGGGATGTCCTTCCATGTCGGCTCTCAGATGCTCGACCCCTCGGCCTACGAGCGCGCCATCGCGCTCGCCGGCTACGTCATCGCCGAGAGCGGCGTGTCCATCGATGTGCTCGACATCGGCGGAGGGTTTCCCGTGTCCTATCCGGGCGTGACCCCGCCGCCGCTTGGCGACTTCATGGCCGCCATCGCCCGCGGCATCGCATCCATCGACCTGCCGGCGCAGTGCCGCCTGTGGTGCGAGCCTGGCCGTGCCCTGGTCGCACCCGGCGTCTCGCTGGTGGTCCAGGTGGTGAAGCGGCGCGGCGACGTGCTGTTCATCAACGACGGCGTCTATGGCGCCCTGTCGGATGCCGGCGTGCCGGGTTTCCGCTTCCCGGCGCGGCTGATCCGACCGTTCGAGGCGATGACCGACGCCGAGGATGCCGCCTTCAGCTTCTATGGTCCCACCTGCGACAGCGCCGACCGGATGAACGGCCCCTTCCACCTGCCGGCCGACGTCAAGGCCGGCGACTGGATCGAGCTGGGTCAGCTCGGCGCCTACGGCTCCTGCCTGCGCACCGCCTTCAACGGTTTCGACCAGGCGCGCGTCGTCGAAGTGTCCGACGCGCCGCTGCTTGCCACGCCCGGCTATCAACTGCGCTCCTGCGCAGCCTGATCGCGCCGCCGGTTTCTGTGGATAAAGCGTAAAGACACCCGTAACATTCACCGGTCAGGCGCGTTCCGCTCCCACTTCTCCGAAGTGGGCGGAAGCGCCTGACCATGTCGTTGGCCTAAACTACCTCGGGGAGACAAAAAATCATGGCCCTGGACACGAAGCTCTGCACGTTCACAGGCCGCATGGTCATCGTTGGATTCGGTTCGATTGGCCAGGGTGTCTTGCCTCTGCTTCTGCGTCACATCGACGGACTTACCGCCGACCGAATCACCATCGTCACCGCCGAGGAGCGCGGGCGCGAGGAGGCGGAGCATTACGGCGTCGCCTTCCACAACAACCCCCTCGACAACGACAACTTCTTCCAGATCCTGAAGCCGCTGATCGACAAGGGCGATTTCCTGGTCAACCTGTCGGTCGACGTCTCGTCGGTCGCGCTGATCGAGTTCTGCCAGCGGGTCGGCGCATTCTACACCGACACCTGCACCGAACCGTGGGCGGGCGGCTACACCGATTCCAGCCTGTCACCGTCGCTGCGCTCCAACTACGCGCTGCGCGAAACGGCTCTGGCGCTGCGCAGCCGCTTCGAAGGCGGCCCGACCGCACTGATCACCCACGGGGCGAATCCGGGTCTGGTGTCGCATTTCGTCAAGCAGGCTCTGCTGAACATCGCCGCCGACACCGGTGTCGAGACCGAGGTCCCCACCGACCGCGACGGCTGGGGCCGGCTGGCGCAGAAACTGGGCATCAAGACCATCCATGTCGCCGAACGCGACACCCAGGTGTCGAACCAGCCCAAGCAGATCGGCGAATTCGTCAACACCTGGTCGATCGACGGCTTCGTCGGCGAGGGCTGCCAACCGGCCGAGCTCGGCTGGGGCACGCATGAGAAGGGCCTGCCGCCCGATGGACGGCGCCACGAGTTCGGCTGCGATTCCGCCATCTACCTGATGCGGCCGGGTGCAGCCACCCGTGTGCGCACCTGGACCCCGCTGGAGGGACCGTTCCACGGCTTCCTCATCACCCACAGCGAGGCGATCTCGATCTCCGACTATTTCACGGTGCGCGAGGGCGGCAAGGTCGTCTACCGGCCGACCTGCCATTATGCCTACCATCCCTGCGACGACGCGGTGATGTCGCTGCACGAGCTGGTCGGAAAGAACTACAACATGCAGGCCGAACAGCGGCTGATGATGCACGAAATCACCGGCGGCATGGACGAGCTGGGCGTGCTGCTGATGGGCCACTCCAAGGGCGCCTACTGGTACGGTTCGCGGCTCGACATCGACACGGCGCGGTCGCTGGCTCCCTACAACAACGCCACCTCGATGCAGGTGACCTCCACCGTTCTGGGCGGCATCGTCTGGACGCTGGAGAACCCGACTCGGGGCGTGGTGGAACCGGACGAGGTCGACTTCAGCCGAGTGCTCGCCATCGCCTCCCCCTATCTGGGCGAGGTGGTCGGCGCCTATGGCGACTGGACGCCGCTGCAGGACCGCAACACTCTGTTCCCTGAGGACATCGACGAGGACGATCCGTGGCAGTTCAAGAACTTCCGGGTCGTTTGAGACAGGTTGGGTGAAGTCCCGCGGCTCCTGCCGCCGCTCCGGCGGCGGGGGCTGCGGCGTTGCTGCCACAGGGCGGACGGCGACACGGAGACATTGCCCGCGGTAGGGTCTTGAAACCGTTGACTTGGGCTTTCGCTTCCCCCAATCGTTCCGACATGCTCAAGCACGTCTCCCGGCGCGCCCGCGCCAAAGCTCCGACCGCCGCCAATCCCATCCTGCGCTCCGGCATCGTCGGGCTGATGGTGGCGTGTGGGGTCGCCGCCGTGGATCTGGCCTTCACCGACATGGCGCAGGCCCAGTCGCCGGCCAATCCGGTCCCCGGAACCAAGCCGGCCGGCGGAACCGCGAACGGGACGGGGCAGAAGCAGGACCCGGTGCTGCTCACCGCCGACCAGGTCACATTCGACGAGGTGAACAGCCTCGTGACCGCCAGCGGCAACGTCGAGCTGGCGCAAGGCAAGCGCAGCGTCCGCGCCGACAAGATCACCTACAACCAGAAGACCAAGGTCGTCACCGCCACCGGCAAGATCAGGTTGGTGGAGCCGTCGGGCGACATCGTCTTCGCCGATTATGCCGAGCTGACCGACGACCTGAAGGACGTGTTCATCGAGAACATCCGCGTCCTGATGACCGACAACGGCCGGATGGCCGGCACCGAGGGCGAGCGGCGCGAGGGCCGGCTGACACGCGTCAACCGCGGCGTCTACAGCCCCTGCGACCTCTGCAAGGAGGACCCCACCCGTCCGCCGCTGTGGCAGATCCGCGCCGTGCGCATCGTGCACGACAATGAGGAGCACGAGGTCCGCTACCGCGATGCGACGATGGAGATCTTCGGGATCCCGGTCGCCTATACGCCCTACCTGTCGCACCCCGATCCGTCGGTCGACCGCAAGAGCGGCTTCCTGACGCCGTCCTTCGGCAACAACTCGAATCTGGGCACCATCCTCAAGACCCACTATTACTGGGACATCGGGCCGGACCAGGACGCCACCTTCGACCTGCATTACTACTCCCAGCAGGGGCCCCTGCTGGGCGGCCAATACCGCAAGCGTTTCGAGAACGGCCGGCTGGAGCTGGAGGGCGCCATCACCCGCGGCGACGGCGGCAACAGCAGCACGGCGCCGAAGGAGACGCGCAACCGCGGCTACATCGCCGCGCGCGGCCTGTTCGACATCGACGAAACCTGGCGCGCCGGATTCGACATCAAGCGCGCAAGCGATCCGACCTTCCTGCGCCGCTATTACGATTTCCGCGACGACTATCTGACCAGCAAGGCCTATGTGGAGGGCTTCCGCGGCCGGAACTATGCGGCGATCACCGGCTACAGCTTCCAGGACATGCGTTACGGGAACTCCATTCCCGAACCGGTCGCCCTGCCCTATGCGCAGTACAATGCGCTGGGCGAGCCGGGAAGCCTGTTCGGTGGCCGCTGGTCGCTGGACACCAGCCTGCTGGGCGTCTCGCGTTTCAAGAATGCCGGGCCCGACACCCAGCGCGTCGTCGTTCAGCCGGGGTGGGAGCGCAACATCGTCTCCAACGCCGGCTTCGTCACCACCCTGTCGGGCAGCGTGCTGGTCGCCGGCTATACGGCGCAGCAGTTCAACTCCGCCAATCCGACCGCGCGCGGGGACGACAATATCGGCCGCTTCCGCTTCTTCCCGCAGGGGCAGGCGACCGTCCGCTATCCCTTCGTCCGCTATGGCGAAAACTCGTCCCAGCTGATCGAGCCGATCGGCCAGATGACCTTCGCGCCCAAGCTGCCGAACGGCCGGGTGTTCCCGAACGAGGACAGCCTGGACATCGAATTCGACGACGTGAACCTGCTGCAGCCGAACCGCTTTACCGGCATCGACCGGCTGGACGACGGCATGCGCATCACCTACGGCCTGCGCACGGCGATCTACGGCAACACCCAGGGCTCCGCCAGCCTGTTCCTGGGCCAGAGCCGCCGCCTGACGGAAAGCAGCGCCGGCTTCACCGGCGGGTCCGGCCTGGAGGACAGTGTGTCCGACTATGTCGGCCGCCTGGACCTGCAGCCTGCCGACTGGCTGGATGTGAATTACGGCTTCCGCATCGACCATGAGACGCTCCGGCCCCGCCGCCATTCGCTGAACGCCTCGGCCGGCGTGCCCCTGCTGCGGCTGTCCACCTCCTACACCTATGTCGACCAGACCACGTCGCGCACTGCGGTCACCCGTGACCGGGTGGAGCAGGCGTCGTTCGGCGTGTCGTCGCAGTTCAGCGATTATTGGAGCATCGGCATCAGCCACAGCCAGGCGATGGAACCGCAGCCCGGTCCGCGCTCCAGCCTGGCGGTTCTGTCCTATGCCGACGAATGCCTTGTCTTCCAGACGATCGCCCGCCGCGACTACACGGTCAGCACCACAGGCGAGCAGGACGGCAACACCATCTTCTTCCGTCTGGTCTTCAAGAATGTCGGCGAGTTCAAGAGCCCCGGCATCAACGCCGGCTTCCTGGGGGGCGGTTCGGCCAATCAGTAGAATCCGCGCGCCCATACACAAGCCGGGAGCGTCCAGGCATCACGGCAGAATGGACGGCCAGGGGGTTGCATCCCTTGGCCGTTGCCGTTAGCCATATCGCCCGACGAGACAGCCCGCCGCGACCGACATCATGACCCTGGGACGTTACGACTACGAACGACGGTATCGCAAGCGCATGCGGGCCGGCCTGATCAAGTTCCTGCTGCTGGCCGCGCTGATTCTCGGCATCGGGCTCTTCTCCTACCAGATGGGCATCGAGCAGCTGAAAGGCCGCGACGTCACCCTGCGGGAGGAGATCGCCACCCTGTCGCGCCAGAAGGCGGAGCTGGAGCTTCTGGCCACACAGATGCAGCATGCCGCCCGCACTGCGGAGGCGCGAGCCGCCGAGCTGGATGGCCGCCTGCAGCGGGAGGTGCCGACCGGCGACCTCGCCAAGCTGACGCAGCTGGTGTCCGAACGGCTGAAGAGCGGACTGGACGCCAACCGCCTCTCCTTCGTCATCTCCCAGGCCCAGGTTCAGCGCAACTGCCAACCGGCCGACACCAAACGCTTCACGCTGAGCACCCCGCTGCTGAAGGGCGGCTCCCGCGGCGTGACCTTCGGCAACGGCACCGTGACCGTCACCGGCGAAGGCCAATCCGCCCACAACGCGCAAGGCAATGCCGAGAGCTGGTTCGATCCGGGCCAGCCGGTGACGATCCGCATCACCGGCATCGGCGGCAAGACCGCAACGGTCGCCGGCGTTCTGCCGCTGCACCAGTCGCTGGTGGTCGACAACAGCGAATACCGCTTCACCTTCGCCGCCTCCCAGCGCTCCTTCGTGGAGGTGACGGCGGACCGCTGCGCCTATCCCTGAGACGGAACCTCCAACCCACGCGGCGGCCCGCCCGCCGCGTGGATATCCCACATGGCGAGGTAGGCAGCCTCGATGGACCGGGCAAAACGGTCGGTATCGAACAGCGGGGCGGTCGCGCGCGCCTCTTCCAACCGCCGTTTCAACGCGGTCAGTTCGGCAGGGGTTTCGGCCAGCCGCCGCGCCGTCGCTTCATAGGCCTCCCAATCCGGAACCGCCAACTCCGGCAGACCGACGGCCCGCAGCAGGCTGGCGGCGACCCGCCCGGCGAAGGAGCGGCCCGGCACCGTCAGCACCGGCAATCCGGCCCACAGCGCATCGGCGGCGGTGGTGTGGGCGCCGACCGGGCTCGAATCGAGGAACAGATCGGCCAGCCGGTGGCGGGCCAGATGGGCGGGGCCGGGCAGCCGCGGGGCGAAGACCAGCCGCTCCGCCGCGATTCCCCGCTCCGCCGCGGCACGGCGCAGGTTGACCGCCGCCTCCCCCGGCCCTTCCAGCAGCCACAGGATCGATCCCGGCACCCGGTGCAGAATGCGGCACCAGCGGCCGAACAGCTCCGGCCCGATCTTGTAGGGCGCGTTGAAGGCACAAAACACCACGCCGTCGGCGGGAAGGCCGCAGTCGGCACGGCTGGGCACCGGTCCGATGGCGCGCTGGCGGTCGTTTGGCTGATAGCTGTCAGGCAGATGGACGATGCGCTCGCTGTAGAAGGGCTGATGGTCGGCCGGCGCCACCACCTTATCGGCAATCACATAATCGAAGGCCGCACTGCCCGTCGTTCCCGGATAGCCCAGCCATTGCGCCTGCACCGGTGCCGGCCGGCGGACGGCGATGCCGGGCCGGGCACCCTGGGTATGACCCTTCAGGTCGACCAGGATGTCGATCCCCGCCGCATGGATCGCCTGCGCCGCCGCCTCGTCGGTCAGGGCGGACAGCTCGAGGAAGCGGTCGAATCCCGCGGCAAGCCGCTGGCGCAGCGGTCCGCCATCGTCGGGACCGTGGGAGCAGCCGACGATCTCGAACCTCCCGCGGTCGTGCCGCTCGATCAGTTCGGCGATCAGCACCGCCGTCGCGTGCTCATGGAAGTCGGCGGAGAGATAGCCGATGCGCAGCCTTGCGCCGCGGCTGGTGCGTTTCGGAAAGGCTGGACCAATGCCTCGGGTCTTCCACGCGGCATAACGTTCGGCACAGACCCGCTCCAGCTCCGGCCCCGCCCCTGCGCCGAGGAAGATCCAGGGATGGACCTGCTGGCTCCGCCCCTCCCGCACCAGCGCCGCCAGACGTGCCGACAGCGCCTCCAACCCGTCCCAGCGGCAGAGATGACGGCGCTGCTGGATCAGCTGTGCCAGCACCCCGCCGGGATCGGGCAAACCGATGCACAAGGCACGCTCGAATCCCGCCACGCTGGCTGAATTGTCCTTCGCTCCGCCACGCCGCCCCCGCTCCTTCAGGGACAAGGCGAGGTTCGCCTGCCCCTCCGCCAGATCGGGCCGCAGGCACAGGCAGGCGCGGAAGCCGGCGACGGCATGGTCCAGGTCGCCACGGTCGCGGTGCAGCGCCGCCAGGGCAAGCCGCGCCGGCACCAGCATCGGGTCGAGTTCCAGGGCCCGGCGCAGCACCGCCTCCGCCTCGCCCAGCCGGCCGAGCTCACGCAGCAGGACACCCTGGTTGCAGGGTGCCGGGGCGAAGCGGGGCATCAGTCGCGCCGCCTCGCCATACGCCGACGCCGCCTCCGCCGGGCGGCCCAGCGCCTGCAGGGTCACGCCCCAGTTGAAATGGTTGCCGCCGAAATCCGGCAGCCACGCCAGCGCCTTGCGGTGATGGGCCTCCGCCTCCGCCAACCGGCCCTGCCGCCGCAGCGCCTCGCCGTAATTGGACCGTGCGACCGCCTCCTCGGGCGTGCCGGCCAGCGCCTGTGCGTCGAGCGCCGCGAACAATGCTGCCAGCAGCACGCCGTCGCCGGGCTTGCCGGCCAGACGGCGGCGCAGGTCGGCGACGGCGGATGCGTCGGTCACTTCCGCTGCCACTGGCCGGCTGCGGTCATCACGAACTGGCCGGCTGGGGTGCGTTCGATCAGCTGCTGGCCGGCGACCGCCTGGACCTTGTCGAGCGCGGTGCCGTTGCCCTTGGCGATCTCCCGGTAGCGGGCGAGACGCTGGGCATTCACCTGCTCGGCCAGTGCCTGGGCCGAGGCGGGAGCGCCGGGAACGGCGCCGACCAACCCATCCGGACGTTCGCCGATCTGCCCGGCGGCCTTGGCGGCGGCGAGCGCATCCTGCGCGAAGGCGAGCGACGGAACCGCCGAGGCCAGCAGCCCCGCGGCCATGGCGGACAGGGCCAGACGGTTGAAACGGCGGCGGGTGATGGGAAGGCTGGTCATCACTTCTTCCCCTTGGCAGGAGAGGGCACGGACTCCGCGGGCAGGCCGAACAGGGCGGGGTCGTTGCGGATGGCGTCGTCGACATCGCGTTCCAGCTTGACCCGCACCTCCTGCTCGATGCGGACGTTCAGGTTGATCTCGATGGGCTTGTCGGGCGCTTCGATCTTGACCGTGGGGGCGCAGGCCGCCGCCGCGACGGGCAACAGCAGAGCAGCCGTCAGGCGCGCGGCCATAAGATGGGTGGGTGCAAGTTTGGTTACCATGGTGGCGATCAGGGGTCCTTCTGGTCGGAGCCGCTCATGCGGTCCCGCAGCGTGTCCGGGATCCGGTAGACATCGAGGTTCTGGCGCAGAATCCGGTCGAGCGCCCCGGACAGCTTAAGGTTAAGCGCAACCGGATAGCCATCGTAGAATGACGGGTTGGCGCCGCGCAGGAACAGGCCGGCGCTGAGCTCGCCGCCTGCCTGCCCGTCGATGGTGATCCGCAGGCTGTCGTATCGGAAGTCGGTGAGCGCCCCCATCAGCATGGCGGTGGGACTTCCCTCCTCCCCCTTCAGCGCCGCGGGCGGGTTGGCGGGATCGTAGCGCAGGGTGCCGGGCGCGGCGGACTCCAGAACGCCGCCGTTCAGCGTCACCGTATCGTCGCCGAAGACCACCGGCAGGGTGCCGGCCAGCCTGCCGCTCGCCTCCAGCCCGTCGACGGCGATCAGCTCCAGCAGCTTGGCCGCGTCGATTCCATGTGCATGCAGGGTGACGGTTCCCTTGGGCGCGGCGGGCGCCAGCTTGAACGGATCGGCGCGCAGCGTGCCGCCGGCCCAGCGCCATTCCGCCCGGCCCACATCCAGCCGCCCATCGCGCCCATAGCCGAACTGCAGCGTGCCATCCGTCAGCGGAACCCCGACATCGAGCAGGCCGATGGACAGCCTCTGTCCAGCCGGAATCACCGGCGGAGACAGGCTCGCCAGGGCCATCGTTCCGGTCACACCGGCGACGGTCACCGGCCCGGCGACGCCGGCCAGCCCCTTCACCGCCGCCTGCCCGGCTGTGGTCATGCCCTTGGCATCCCAGGCGATTGTCGCCTTGCCCGACAGTGTGCCGGACGCCTTCTGAAGAAAGCTCGCCGCCAGCGGCGAAAGGGCGGCCAGTCCCGGCCCGTCCGGAGCCAGTGCGACCGGCTTCGCCACCGCCTCCACCCGGCCGGCGCCGGCCGTCTGGTCGTAACTGCCGGTCAGCGTGACGGATAGCAGGCCCTGCGCATCCTTCGCGGTGCCGTCGATGGACCAGGGCTGTTCCCCCTCCTGGACGGCACGAAGGGTCACGGTGAGCGGCACGACCGGCGCCGGCTTGGCGGTGTTGGTCAGCTTGGCGATGGTGGCGTCCGCCTGCCGCCGGTTTCCGTCCTGCCCCAACCGCAGCACCAGCCGGTCGGCACGCAGGCTGCTGGCCGGTGCGTCGAGCCGTGGCGCCTTCACCTCCGCAGCGACGGTCATCGCCGACGGCGACCAGCGCAGCAGCGGTCCATCCGGCATGGCACAAACCGTTGCCCCCTGCGGCAGCTCCAGCGCCTGACCGCTGATGGACAACTTGTCGGCGACGACCGGCAGGCAGCCGTCGGGACTGACGGTCAGCGTGCCGCCGTCCATCCCCACCCGCAGAGCACCGGACAGAGTGACCCGACCGGTCATCGGGAGGTCCAACGTCGGGGCGGCGGTCTCGAGCGGTCCGCTGCCGGCGGTGAAGTCCAGCCGCAGCCCGTCCCAGCCGTCGGCAATCCGCAATCCGGTGACGGCAAGCCCGGCCCCACTGAAGCCGGCGTCGTGCAGCAGGTCCGTCGCCGCGCCGCCGATCAGGGCGGGACCGGCCAGAATGGCACCGCCAAGGGCGGTGACGCCCAGCGTCACCGCGACCGCCGCCGTTCCCGCTATCGCCCGTCCCAGCCTCACCCGCCGTCCCCTCTCCGCTCCTGCGATCCGAATGGCTTGCCATGTCCTTGGCACGATGAACACCCGGACAAGCGTCCGTCATCCGTGACTTTTGGCGGATCGCCGCCCCCCGCCAGCGCGGCTTTGCATTCCGCCGCTTTTCCCCTATGGTCCGGGGCGCGGATTTCGGCTCATCGGAGTGTTTCGCATGAAGCGGTGGACCCGCGCGTTGCTGGCGGCCCTGTTCGCCACAATCTTCACTGTCTCGTTCTTTACAGTTTCGCAAGGGGAGGCGAAGGCCTTGGATCCGGAAAACACCATTTACCTCGACCTCAAGGACGGTCGCGTGGTGATCGAACTGCGGCCCGACCTGGCGCCGAACCACGTCGCCCGCATCAAGGAACTGACCCGCCAGGGCTTCTACGACGGCGTCGTCTTCCACCGCGTCATCGATGGCTTCATGGCCCAGACCGGCGACCCGACCGGCACCGGCATGGGCGGCTCCGGCAAGAAGCTGAAGGCCGAGTTCTCCAGCGCGCCGCACATCCGCGGCACCCTGTCGATGGCCCGCGCTCAGGATCCGGACAGCGCCGACAGCCAGTTCTTCATCTGCTTCGCGCCGTCCAACTTCCTGGATCGCCAGTACACCGTCTGGGGCCGGGTGGTCGAGGGGATGGAGTTCGTGGACATGATCAAGAAGGGCAGCCAGTCCCGCAACGGTCAGGTCACCGACCCGGACAAGATCATCAAGATGCAGGTCGCTGCCGACGCCAAGTAACGGCATCGCAGCAGCACGGGAAAAAGAAGGGGGACCGGTGCGCCGGTCCCCCTTTCCATGCCCGGCTGACGCCCCGATCAGCCGCCGGCCAACGCGGTGGTCATCGCGCGCAACAGGTCCTTCATCGACTGCGGCCGGTCCTGCCAGCGCATCGCCAACCCGGACATCAGCACCTTCTCGAACCCCGACGGCAGCGCCACCCCAAGTTCCGACGGCCTCGGCACCTTGTCGTTCATGAAGCGGGCCGTGGCATCCGGCGGGGTGCGGCCGCTCAGCGCCAGATAGATCGTGGCGCACAAGGCATAGACGTCCGACCAGGGGCCCTGGCGCCCTTCGTTCGAATATTGTTCCGGCGGGGCATATCCCGGCTTCAGGATCACGGTAAGCCCGTTGCCGGGCTTCGCCGTCTGCCTCGCCGCTCCGAAATCCAGCAGCTTCCGTTCCCCGCCATTGGTCAGGAAGATGTTGTCCGGGCTGACGTCGCGGTGGATCAGACCCTGCTCGTGGATGGCCTGCAGCGCCTTGGCGATGGGCGTCACCACCGACAGCGTCCGCTTGACGTCGATCCGGCCGCCGCAATCGGCCAGATACCTCTTCATGGTCCGGCCTTCCAGCAGTTCCATCACCAGATAGGCCGTACCGTTCTCCTCGAAGAAGTCCTGGACGCCGACGATCTCTCGCACGTCGCGCAGGCGGGCCAAGGTGCGCGCCTCCTCCAGGAATTTGGTGAGTCCTGCGGTGAACATCTCCGCATGCTCGTCGGAGAAGGGGGAGACGGCGGCGGCGTTGGGAATCCGCGCGATCAGGTTGGCCGGGTAATATTCCTTGATCGCCACCTTCACCCGCAGCCGGTCGTCCCACCCCAGATAGGTGGCACCGAACCCGCCCTGCCCCAGCACCCGCCCGGCGCGGTAGCGGCCATGCAGAAGCGTGCCGGGCATCAGATGCACCCCCGGCCGGTTGTCCGATTTCATGGGAAAGCCGCAGGCGGTGCAGGGACCGCCCGTTGCGTGGGCCATGTAGCAGCTCGGACACAGCCCATCCGAGGCAGATGGGGCGGCGGCAGGCGGCGGCACACCGACCAGAATCGTATCCGCGGATGCCCGTGCTGCCGGAGGCGCGGCGGCAGGCGCGGCGACCGGCCTGGCGGCAGCGGGGGTGCAAATGGTGTCCGCACTGCGCGGTCCGGCCTGATGCGCCACGGGGCCGGGAACCGGCATCGCCACCGGTGGCGGGGAAGGCGCGGTGGCCATCTGACGCAGACGGTCGAGCAGGTGGAGCAGCCGGCGCACCTCCGCCTGGGCGACGTCGCTGTCCGGCTGGGCGATCTCCGCCTGGAACTGCGGCTGGCGGACGATCTCCAGAATGTGCTGGCGCATCAGAGGCAGGGCACCGTCCTCGCGGATCAGTCCGGAGCAGGCGACTTCCGCCAGCCGGATGGTGCGGCGGCGCAAAACCGGCTCCACCTGCTTCAACCGGGCGGCAAGCTGGCCGGTCTTCACATATTCGTCGACGGCGCGTTCGGCACGGGCGGCGATCCGCTCGCAGGCATCGGCCGAAAGCGGAGCGGACCGGATGGCAGCCAGCGCGCGGCCGAAGTCACGTTCCAGCAGCGCCGTGTCCGGCGTCTGCACCAGCATATTCTCGATCAGCAGCTCATTGCCGACCGCGGCGTCCAGCGACGCGAGGACTTCGTCCGCATGGCGCTCCCCGGCGGGTGCGGCCGCGATGCGGGTGAGATAGTGGATACGGCAAAGCAGGTCCGGTTGACCTTCGCTGAGCCCGACGATGGAGCGGCGATAGGCGCTGGCCCCGCCCTGCTCCAGACGGCGCGAATAGCGCACCGTCAGTGCATCGGCCATCGCCGCCCCGCCGATCAGCCCGTCGCGGGTCAGCAGATGACCTATCAGCGTCTTCAGCAGCTCCGCCTCCTGGTCGAAGGCACCGCGGCCCAGCGGCTGGGGCGCCTTCAACTGCCGGCGGATGCGGTCCAGCACGGCGGCTTTCGCCATCGGCAGCTTGCCCTGCCGGAACAGCGCGTTCAGCACGCCGATGCGATTCGGCCCCATGGCCTCCATGCCGATACGGCCGAACAGCATGTCGCACAGGGTGGACAGCAGGGTTCCGGGCAGCAGGTTGGCGCCGAACAGATCCGCTCCTGCGGCGACGGAGGCCAGGATATCGCCGATCACCCCATCGACCGCCGCGGCCAGCCGTTCGTCCCGGTCCCACTGGTGCAGTTCCAGCAGCCGGTCCAGCTTGCCGCCCCAGTTCTTGATCTCCACCAGTTCCAGGGCGACCGCCACCCGCAGGTCGTAGTCGGCGTCGCCGGTCGGCGTCGCGGTTCCCTGCGACAGCAGCCAGTCCACCGGCCGGCGGCCGCGCGGCATCGCGGCGAAGGCGACCTGGGCGGCACGCGCCCTGGCCCAGCTTTCATCCACCGCGCCGCGGATGGCCTGCCGGCGCCTCATCTGCTCCTGCCCGGGTGCACGGGCCTGCACGGCGGCGACCTTCGTGATGGCGGCTTCCACCACCATTCCCTGGTCCAGGCAGGATTTCAGCGGTTTGGCGAGATGGATCAGTTCGGTGGGAGTCAGGCACAGCGGGTCCAGATACGGCCGCAGCACGACGCCGATCACCATCCGCGCCGGCAGCGCATGGTAATCCGCCAGGACGCCGCACTGTTCCGCCTCGTCGAGCGAGCCCATTGCGGCCTGATTTGACGGCATCGCGCGGCTGAGCGGTGAACTGGACACTCGCGACCTTTCCTGCAGATGCCCGGCCGATTCCCCCGAGGCCCGAGGACGCAAGGAGAACCGCAACAACGGGGCGTCGGCCGCATTGACATCCGCAGCTGAACATACCCCGGCTTGCGCCCCATCGTCGCCGATGGAGGGTAAAGGAGGGGTGTACGATACCCACATTTTTCATCAAACACACACAAACTGTGTCAGCGTTGCGCCAACGGCGGCGGCCGTTCCCTTCGGTCTTCGCATGTGCGATAAGAATCGCAAGGCTGACGATGGGAGAAGCGCATGATCCGGCCCGGCACCATCATCGCGTTGCGGCACGGCGCCATGACGCTCACCGCGACTCCGCACATCGGCGGTTCGCTGGCGGGCTGGAGCCTGTCGACCGCGGCCGGTCCGGTCGATCTGTTCCGTCCCGCCTCTGATAGGGCACTGGCCGGCGACTTCGCTCCGGACATGGCCTGCTTCCCGCTGGTTCCCTTTTCCAACCGCATCGGCGGCGGGCGCTTCGTCTTCCAGGGCCGGGAGGTCGTCCTCGCCACCGACCCCGGATCGCCGCATCGCATCCACGGCCATGGCTGGTCGACCCCCTGGACCGTCGAGGCTGCGGCAGAGGACGCGCTCCGCATGGGCTTCAGCCACCGCGCCGACGCCTGGCCCTGGAGCTACCGCGCGACCCAGACCCTGGCGCTCGACGGCGAGGGGCTGACCGTCACCCTCGACCTGGTCAACGAGTCCGGCAGCGACATGCCGGCCGGACTGGGGCTGCACCCCTATTTCGCCAAGTCGCCCGGCAGCATCGTCACCGCCGATGTTCGCGGCGTCTGGGACAATGACGACACCATCCTGCCGTCGCGGCGCCGTCCCCTGCCCGCCGCCTGGGATTTCCGCCACGGCATCGTCATGGACCATGCCGCGCTGGACAACGGCTTCACCGGATGGTCGGGCACGGCGACGCTGGACCGACCGCAAGAGCGGCTGCGCCTGACCATGATCGCCGACGGGCCGGTCGGCCACCTGATCGTCTATGCACCTCCCGGCGAATCCTATCTGTGCCTGGAACCGGTCACCCACATGACCGACGCGCTGAACCGTCCGCAGGAGGCGGATGCCGGCGTCATCGCCCTGCCTGCGGGAGAACGGCTGTCGATGACCGTGCGCTTCCTGGTATCACGAACATAGGCATCACGCTCCCAGCCGTCATCAATCCGGGGAACCGCTCTTTGCACCGAGTTCGCGGGCCAAGCCGATGAAGGCCCTGAAGGCGGCTGACGGGTTGCGCCGTCCGGAATAATAGAGGCAGAGCCCGGAACGCGGCGGCGTCCAGTCATCGAGCACGCGAACGAGACGGCCCGCTTCGATGTCGGCCCGCACGTCCGATTCCATGAAGAAGCCGATGCCGACACCTTCGAGGACGGCAATGCGCGCCAGACTGGCCTCGTCAAGGGTCATCGGTCCATCGACGTCGATCTGTGCCGATTGCCCGTCCTTCTCGAACTGCCACCGGAAAAGGGCGCCGTTCGGCAGGCGGACTCGCAGGCACGGGTGGTTGAGCAGGTCAGGCGGCACGCGCGGCCGATCATGCGTCGCGAAATAGGCCGGCGACCCGACGACGGCATATCGCTGCTGGCGCCCCAGGGAAACGGCGATCATGTCGCTGGGAACGAGATCGGCCACCCGCACACCAAGATCGAAGCCCTCGGCGACGATATCAACCAGCCGCCCTTCGGTGACGAGGTCGACATGCACCTGCGGATGGCGGCGGATGAACTCCAGCACCAGCGGCGACAGGATCTCCCGCCCCGCCGCGGCGAAGGCATTGATGCGCAACGTGCCTGACGGGATCGTCTGCTGCGACCGCACGGCTTCCAGGGCGCCGTGAACATCCTGCAGTGCCGGTCCGACCTGCTCGATGAACACCCGACCGGCATCGGTCAACGAGACGCTCCGCGTCGTGCGGTGGAACAGACGGACGCCGAGAGCCGATTCGAGCTTTCCGACCGCGTTGCTGAGCGCGGTCGTCGACATCCCCAGATCGAGCGCCGCCGCGCGAAACGAGCCCCGTCGCGCGATGGCGATGACCGCATCCAGATCATTCAGATCGGCCCGCCGCATTGTCCCGCCTATCGAAATTCATCATCACGCTTTATCCCGATTATCGGAACATGGGTCCAGGCCTACCTTTGCGGGACAGAGCAATCCCGATCAGAAAGAACAGTCCATGAGCCCCTTCATCAGCCTCGACGGCAAGCGAGCGCTCGTCACGTCGGGCACGCGCGGCGCGGGTGCGGCAACCATTGCGCTGTTTCGCGCGCTCGGTGCCCGTGTGCTGACCGCTGCCCGATCCCGTCCCGACAGCCTGGACGAGGGGATGTTCGTCTGCGCCGACCTGACGACGGCGGAGGGGTGCGCGACGCTCGCCGCCGCAGTGCGCGAGCGCCTGGGCGGGGTCGACGTCATCGTTCACATGCTGGGCGGCTCGTCCGCTCCGGCAGGCGGCTTTGCGGCGCTCAGCGACACGGAATGGCGAAGCGAACTGGATCTCAATCTGATGCCAGCCATCCGGCTCGACCGCGACCTCGTACCGGCGATGGTGGAGCAAGGCCATGGCGTGGTCATCCATGTGACCTCGATCCAGCGCGCGCTGCCGTTGCCGGAGTCGACGACAGCCTATGCCGCCGCGAAGGCCGCGCTTTCGACCTACAGCAAAAGCCTCTCGAAAGAGGTCTCGCCCAAGGGCGTGCGCGTGGTGCGCGTTTCACCCGGTTGGATCGAAACCGAGGCATCGGTGCGGCTGGCGGAGCGGCTCGCAGAGGACGCCGGCACCGACTATGAGGGCGGCAAGCGGATCATCATGGAGTCGCTCGGCGGCATTCCCATCGGCAGGCCCTCCAAGCCGGAGGACGTTGCCAACCTGATCGCCTTCCTGGCCTCCGATCGTGCCGGGACGATAACCGGCACCGAGTATGTCATCGACGGCGGCACCGTACCCACCGCGTAAGGCGCGAGCGGTGGGAGAAGCGCTTCGAATGCCGCCGCTCGCTTCCCCTACCGGCAGCGGACAAATTCCGCCGCGAAGGTGGCGGGCGCCGCCATGCGCAGGATCAGCCGGTCGAAGCGCGCCGAGTCGGCGGGCAGCAGCCGCAGGGTTGCCAGCGGCGCGGGGACAGCGTCCGTCGCCCCTTCGGCTGGCTGGAGGGGCTGTACCGGCACCTGCTGCACCGGGTCGCCTTCGGTTGGCAACCGGCCGGTCAGCGGGAACTCGGGCACCCGCGCGTCAACGGCGGACAGGGTCCGGTCCGCACCGATCTCCAGATAGGACGTGCGGCAATCGTCGATGGCGGTGCGGTCGTTCGGATCGGCCTTGGCCCAGCGCCCGGTCAGAACCGACAGCGTCGCCCGGCGGCTGATCGGCGGGACCGGCGTCTGCGGCGCCACGAACCGCGGTGCAGCCGCTCCGGTGACGGCCAGAGGCAGATCGGCGACCGGCCGGGACCGTGCCTGACGTTCCGACTCGAGCGCCGCGGTGCGCTGACGGGTGACGCGCAGCAGGCAGTCGGTGCGGGACTTGGTCGCCTTGGCATCGGCGAGGTCAGCGGCCGTCACCGGGCAGGCATCGTCGCGCCGTGCCCGCCAGACGGTCTGGCCCGCCTCGATCGCCGTCAGGCCGGCGGCGTCGGTGGTGGCACCCAGCGCCGCCAGCGCCGCGTCCATCGCCTCGCCGGCGGCCACCAATCCGGCGTCGCGGCAGAGCAGTTGCGCCGACGGCGTCCCCGCCGCATCGCAGTTCGCCGCCGCAGTGTCCGCGACCGGCGTCTCAGCCAGGGCCGGAGCCGCCGGAACCGCAAGCGCCAGTACCGCGAGCATCGAGCCTGCGGTCACAAGACCGCTCATCAGGGACAGGGCACTCATGGCAGGAAACCTTGGGAAATGGTGAAGCAGAACGTCACGAGGCAGGAAAGGCTTCCAGCACGGCCTTGACCTGACGCTGGAAATCCTGGTCGGTGCGATAGCGCGTCACGACCGACTTGTCACGCTCGACGAAAAACAACATGTCGTCTCGGCTTGGCAGGGCGCGCGGGTTCGGCTTCTCCAACAGCTCGCCGTTCCAATCGATCCGCGCCATGAAATAGACAGCGCGGGCGAACAGCATGAACAGCTTGTTGTCAGGCGCCAGCTTCTCCCGTCTCAGTAGAGCAAAATAATAATAATTACGACCGTGGAAATAGTTTGTGTGGATAGCCTGGAGCGCTGCGAAGCGTTCGTCCGGGCTATTGACCTTCTTGATCTGCTTTTCCAGCCGGAATCCTGCGAAAAAATACTCCCGCGCCTCATGTTCGAAGGAAAAGGGGCTGCCCTTTATAAGGGACATCTGCTCCCCATAGCGTTTCAGCGCGCGGGTTATCAGCAATTCGATGAACCGTCGTTCCGCCGCCAGCCCATCGGGGATGTTGGGCAGCATCTCGAACACATGACGCAGGTGATAGGGATGACGGACGACGACCACCGGAACCGACAGCTTCTTCTGCTTCACCGGCACCCGCTTTTCAGCCACCAGCGTCACGGATGGAGAAAGCGACGCCATGGTCGCCTGGATCGTGTCGTACAGCTTCCAGCGCAACCGGGTTTCCGCCGATTGGCTGCCAAGGTTCATCCGGGCAAAAAAACGCTTCACCCGGCTGCCGAACGTCTCCTTCGGAAGCTTGTGCGTCGGCAGGTTGGGGACGACCAGCGGGTTGCCCAGTATGTCCGCCGGCGGCGGCAGCGGCTTGAAATTGAAGTACTTCCCGGTAACGACGCCCCGTCCGGCGCCGCCATTGCCCGCGTCGCCCATTCCACCCGCCCCACGGTTGCCGCTGAAAATCGAAGAAGCCGCCACCGACACCATCCAAACGCGAAACCCCGCCGACGCCTAATACCTCATCCGCTTAGGATATAAGGGGTAACGCGAACGGAAGAAAGCCGCAGCGCGCGTCATCGGCAACTTCGTGACTTTTTCGCAACTGCGGTAGGATCGGATCGGGACCGCCCTGTCGGGGCCGATTTATCGGTGTTACCGTTGCGCTGGCGACCCTGGAGCAAACCAGGGCGCGACCATCATCGAACAGGCATGAGGCGGGGTTTTCCATGGCGATCCACGTCGCGCTGAACCATAAGACGATCTATCGCTACGACCGGCCGGTGTCCCTCGGCCCGCAGATCATCCGCCTGCGCCCGGCGCCCCATTGCCGGACGCCGATCCTCAGCTATTCGCTGAAGGTCACGCCGAAGCAGCATTTCCTGAACTGGCAGCAGGACCCGCAATCCAACTTCCAGGCCCGCTTCGTCTTCCCGGAAAAGACGCGCGAGTTCATCGTCGAGGTCGATCTGGTCGCCGAAATCGCCGCGATCAACCCCTTCGACTTCTTCCTGGAAGAGAAGGCGAGCCATATCCCCTTCGCCTATGAAGACTGGCTGCAGCGCGAGTTGCGCCCCTATCTGGAGACGGAGGAGCCGGGGCCGGAGCTGGCCGCCTATCTGAAGGACATTCCGCGCGGGAAGACGCCGACCATCGATTTCCTGGTCGCGGTGAACCAGCGGCTCCAGCAGGACATCGGCTATGTCATCCGGATGGAGCCCGGCATCCAGAGCTGCGCGGAGACGCTGACCAAGCGCACCGGGTCCTGCCGCGATTCGGCCTGGCTGCTGGTGCAGATCCTGCGCAACCTCGGGCTCGCCGCCCGCTTCGTCTCCGGCTACCTGATCCAGCTGACCGCCGACCAGAAGGCGCTGGACGGCCCGTCCGGCCCGGAAAGCGACTTCACCGACCTCCATGCCTGGACCGAGGTGTTCCTGCCCGGCGCCGGCTGGGTCGGGCTCGACCCCACCTCCGGCCTGCTGGCGGGCGAGGGTCACATCCCGCTGGCCTGCACGCCCGACGCCTCCTCCGCAGCCCCGATCTCGGGCCTCGTCGACGAGGCGGAGGTCGAGTTCGGCCATGAGATGTCGGTCACCCGCATCTACGAGGCGCCGCGCGTCACCAAGCCCTATACGCCCGAGCAATGGGCGGCCATCGAGGCGCTCGGCCACCGGGTGGACGAGGATCTGAAGGTGGAGGACGTCCGCCTGACCATGGGCGGCGAGCCGACCTTCGTCTCCATCGACGACATGGACGGGGCCGAGTGGAACACGACGGCGCTGGGTCCGCAGAAGCGCAAGATGGCCGCCGACCTGATCCACCGGCTGATGGCCCGCTTCGCCCCCGGCGGCCTGCTGCATTTCGGCCAGGGCAAATGGTATCCAGGCGAATCGCTGCCGCGCTGGGCGATGACCCTCTATTGGCGCCGCGACGGCGAGGCGCTGTGGGCCAACAGCGACCTTTTGGCGCGCGAGGACACCGATTACGGCCACACCGCCCAGGATGCCGGCGTCTTCCTGATGGCGCTGGCGAAACGGCTGGGCCTCGACCCCAATCTTGTGCTGGGCGCCTATGAGGACCCCTGGCACTACCTGCGCAAGGAATCGCAGCTTCCCATCAACGTCGATCCGCTGAACAGCAGGCTGGACGACAAGGAGGAGCGCGAGCGGCTGACCCGCGTCTTCACCCGCGGACTGGCGGAACCGGTGGGATTCGTCCTGCCGATCAACCGCCGCATGACCCAGCAGGGGCCGGTCTGGCTGTCCAGCACATGGCCGCTGCGCCAGGAAAAGCTGCTGCTGATCCCCGGCGACAGTCCGGTCGGCTACCGGCTGCCGCTGGGCTCGCTGCCCTGGGTATCCAAGTCCGACTATCCCTATGGCTGGGAGACCGATCCGTTCGAGAATCGCGGCCCTCTGCCCCCGCATCCGGTTCAGCGCCGGCAGGAGATCCGCGGTGCCGTCCAGGACGCCGACCGCGGCGTCCACACCGACAAGCGGATCGCCCAGCGCCAGCGCATCATGGCGGAAATCCGCGACGAACTGCCGGAAGAAGGCAAGTCGGCCTGGTGGGTGGTGCGCACCGCCCTGAGCTGCGAGGCGCGCAACGGCCGCCTGCATTTGTTCATGCCGCCGATGAGCACGCTGGAGGATTATCTGGCGATGCTGGCGGAGATCGAGGCGACCGCGGTCGAGCTTGAGATGCCGGTGGTCATCGAAGGCTACCAGCCGCCGAAGGACCCGCGCCTGAACTCGATGGCCGTCACTCCCGACCCCGGCGTGATCGAGGTGAACATCCACCCCGCCCACAGCTGGGACGATCTGGTCCGCAACACCATCGCGCTCTACGAGGATGCGCGCCAGTCCCGCCTGGGGGCGGAGAAGTTCATGATCGACGGGCGCCATTGCGGCACCGGCGGCGGCAACCATGTGGTGATGGGCGGCGCCACCGCTGCCGACAGCCCCTTCCTGCGCCGGCCCGACCTGCTGCGCAGCCTGATCACCTACTGGCAGAACCACCCTGCCCTGTCCTACGTCTTCTCCGGCCTGTTCATCGGCCCGACCAGCCAGGCCCCGCGTGTGGACGAGGCCCGCGACGACCAGCTCTATGAGCTGGAGATCGCCTTCAACCAGATCGACCAGGCGGCGGCCGGCGGCAATTGCCCGCCCTGGCTGGTGGACCGGGTGCTGCGCAACCTGCTGGTCGACGTGCAGGGCAACACCCACCGGGCGGAGTTCTGCATCGACAAGCTCTATTCGCCCGACAGCTCCACCGGCCGCCTCGGCCTTGTCGAGTTCCGCGCCTTCGAGATGCCGCCGCATGCGGAGATGAGCCTGACCCAGCAGCTTCTGATGCGGGCGCTGGTCGCGCGCTTCTGGAAGCACCCTTACAAGGGCAAGCTGGTGCGCTGGGGCACCGACCTGCATGACCGCTTCATGCTGCCGCATTTCGTCCAGCAGGACATGGCCGACGTGCTGCAGGACCTGCGGGACCACGGTTATCCGCTGGAGGACAGCTGGTTCGCGCCGCATTTCAACTTCCGCTTCCCGGTCTACGGCCATGTCAGCCAGCGCGGCATCACCATGGAACTGCGCATGGCGCTGGAGCCCTGGCATGTCCTGGGCGAGGAGCCGGGAGGCGGCGGCACGGTGCGCTATGTCGACAGCTCGGTCGAGCGGGTGCAGGTCCGCGTCACCGGCCTGATCGACGCCCGCCACGTCATCACCTGCAACGGCCGGCGCGTTCCGCTGATCCCGACCGGGGTGGAGGGCGAGTTCGTCGGCGGCGTGCGGTACCGCGCGTGGCAGCCGCCCTCCTGCCTGCACCCGACGATCCCCGTCCACACCCCGCTGATCTTCGATATCCTCGACAGCTGGGCCGGCCGGTCGATCGGCGGCTGCACCTATCACGTCATGCATCCGGGCGGCCGCAACTACGAGACCTTCCCGGTCAACGCCAACGAGGCGGAAGGGCGCCGTCTGGCCCGTTTCTTCCCCTTCGGCCACACTCCCGGCCCGATGGACATCCCGGCGGAGGAACGCAACCCGCAATTCCCGATGACTCTGGACCTGCGGCGGGGATAGGGCGCCCGCCTCGCTCCCGCCTGAAACCCCATCCCCTCTCCCATCGGAGAGGGGATGCCTGCATGAGCAGCGTGACACCAACTTTTCAGCACAATAACCCGATATTATTTCTCGCAATGAGATTATCGGAATTACCCTTATCGGTCGAAAGGCTATGCGCCACGCCACCGAAAAAGGGAACAACAGGGATGAAGACTCCCGTTTACGCGACCCTGGCCGCCACAGCGCTGCTGCTCGCCTCCTGCGCCGAACCGCCAAAGCCGCCCCGCCCCGTGCCGGTCAAGCCGCCGACCGAGGTCAACGGCCTGTGGTATCTGGACCAGGGCTGGTCGCAGGAGGCCCGCCAGTGGTACTACACCACCACGCAGGGCTCGCAGATCATGCGCTATGACTGGTTCATGGCGCTGGAGGATCCGCAGACCAAGCAGCCCTTCGTCAAGAGCATCACCCGCTACGGCTATCCGGCCAACACGTCGGCCACCTGGAACCCCGATCTGCTGCCGGTCGGCTTCGTCAAGGACACCGATCCCGACAAGACCGAATGGTTCGGCATGACCTGCGCCGCCTGCCACACCGGCGACGTGACGGTGAACGGCAAGACCATGCGCATCGACGGCGCGGTCACCACCGGCGACCTCTACGGCTTCATCAGCGGGCTGAGCAACGCGGTCCACACCACCGTGATCAGCGACGCCGCCTTCCAGCCCTTCGCCACCCGCGTGCTGGGCGCCACCGCCACCGACCAGCAGAAGCTGGCGCTGTACAACGCGCTGAAGGATTTCGACCGCTCCTTCGCCGAATTCGTCGCCGCCAGCACCCCAGACACGCCCTGGGGGCCGATGCGGACCGACGCCTTCGGCATGATCTTCAACCGCGTGTCGGCGATCGACCTGAATCTGCCGAAGAACAACCGCGCGCCGAACGCGCCGGTCAGCTATCCCTATCTGTGGGACGCGCCGCACCAGCCGCGGGTGCAGTGGAACGGCCTGCTGCCGAATGCCACCGCCTTCGACGCGCTGGGCCGCAATGCCGGCGAGGTGCTGGGCGTGTTCGGCAAGGTGACGCTGAAGCCGCCGGCCGACGCCGCGCACTACTATTACAAATCCACGGTCCGCGGCCGCAATCTGGTCGACATGGAAAACCAGCTGCGCAAGCTGCGGTCGCCGGTGTGGCCGGACAGCCTCGCCGGCAACGTCGACATCGTCAAGGCCGCGGCCGGCGAGCCGATCTACAAGGAAAACTGCGAGAGCTGCCACGCGATCCTGCCGCGCGGCGAAACCTACACCACGGCCCCGATCCAGATGGTGCCGCTGTTCAACTGGGCGCAGCCGGACAATGCCGTCGCCGTGGTCACGGCCTTCACCACCATCTGCACCAAGGGCGTCGATGCCGCGGTGGCCGCCAAGATGATCACCGTCAACTACGACGCCGATCCGAAGATGGCGGTCGATGCGCTGTGCCGAAAGGTCGATACCGGCGCCATCGCCAACGTCGCCATGCCGCCTCAGCTGCTCGGCGGCAAACCGCTGGCGAACCCCGACCTTGCCGCCAACCTGCTGTCCAACGCGGTGATAGGCGCCATCCTCGGCGATCTGGTGCGCGAACCGGGCCTGCTGCTCGATCTGCTGAAGGGTGACAACGCCCCGGCGCCGTGGCTGACCGCCAGCGCCCCCGCCAGCTGGTCGCCGGAGTCCCAGGCCAAGGGTGGTACGCTCGACACCACGCCCTTCGTGAAGCCCGGCGCCAAGCAGACCGCCGACCACCAGAAGGTGATCGCCGCCCTGACCGGCCGCGGCCAGACCAAGCCGACCGTCGGCGCCGTCCCGGCCGGCGGCAGCGCGGCAATGGCGCAGACGAAGGCCGCCGCTCCCGCCAAAGCCGTCACGTCCGACGTGGAGGCGCTGGCCGCGACCATCAAGCAGCTGCTGGCCTACAAGGCCCGTCCGCTCGACGGCGTGTGGGCGACGGCGCCCTACATGCACAACGGCTCGGTCCCCAACCTGTATGAGATGCTGCTGCCGGCCTCGCAGCGGTCGGCGGCCTTCCGCATGGGCAGCACCTCCATCGACCCGGTCAAGGTCGGGGTGGATTCCTCGGCGGCGGGCGCCAGCTTCGTCTATGACACGACGAAGCCCGGCAACCGCAACACCGGCCACGAGTTCGGCGCCGGCCTGACCGACGCGCAGCGCTGGCAGCTGCTGGAATATCTGAAGACACTCTGATCGGGACTTTCATCCGCACAGTCCGGCAAGCCGGGGCGTCGCTTCACGCGGCGCTCCGGCTTTTCCTTGCCGGAGGCGACCTGCTCCCGATCGGCCCGCGCCCGAATGGATCGTCACCAACTCTTTCCTCTTTCGGATGGGTCCGCCGGCCGCCGGCCTTGCATCGCATCACGCGGACGTTCAGACTGTTGCTCCGTTCATAGGCAAAAAGCATCAGTCAGACATTGTCCCAGCCAGATCAGCCTTTCCGCGCACCGACGTCCGTGGTCCCGTCGGGGATGCCGCCGGTTCCCTTCACACAGGGATCGCTGTTCGGCGAGGCCGATGCCATCGGCTATGGCTCCGGCCATGTCTATGACGAGATGGTGACCGGCCAGGGTCGGCTGCGGCCGCACTGGCAGACCTTCATGAGCACGCTGGGCCCGCTCGACGCCGAACAGATGGCCGAACGGTGGGAGGAGGCGCGGCGGCTGCTGCACCAGAACGGCGTCACCTACAACATCTACGGCGATCCCAACGGGATGGAGCGGCCATGGCCGCTCGACATGATGCCGCTGCTGCTGCCGGCTCATGAATGGAAGGCCATCGAGTCGGGGCTGATCCAGCGCGCCTCGCTGCTGAACGCCATCCTGACCGATCTCTACGGGCCACAGACGCTGACGCGCTACGGCAGGCTGCCGCCCTCGGTGATCCATGCCGACCCTGGCTTCCGCCGGGCCGTCCATGGCATCCGCGTTCCCAACGACGTCCACCTGCATTTCTACGCGGCCGACCTCGCCCGCGCGCCGGACGGTCGTTGGTGGGTGCTGTCCGACCGCACCCAGGCCCCGAGCGGCAGCGGCTATGCGCTGGAAAACCGCGCGGTCATCGCCAAGGTGCTGCCCGACAGCTTCCGCCATTGCCAGGTGGAGCGGCTGACCGGCTTCTTCGACACCTTCAAGGAGACGCTGCTGTCCCTCGCCCCAAGGGGCAACGGTACGGGCGGCCTGCCCCGCGTGGTCCTTCTGACCCCCGGCCCCTACAACGAGACCTATTTCGAACATGTCTATCTCGCCCGCTACCTCGGCCTGACTCTGGTGGAGGGGGCCGACCTGACGGTGCGCGACCGGACGGTGTTCCTGAAGACCCTGTCGGGTCTGGAGCAGGTGGACGTGATCCTGCGCCGGCTCGACGCCGACTTCGCCGATCCGCTGGAACTGCGCGCCGACAGTTCGCTGGGCGTGGCCGGGCTGATCGAGGCAGTGCGCGCCGGCACTGTGGTGATGGCGAACGCGCTGGGCTCCGGCCTGATGGAATCGATGGCGATGAAGTCGTCGCTGCCGACGCTCTGCCGCCATCTGCTGGGGGAGGAGCTGCGCCTGCCCGGCGTCGCCAGCTGGTGGTGCGGCAACGATGCGGAGCGCGCCTACGTCATCGACCATCTCGACGGTCTGGTCGTCAAGCCGGCCTTCCCGTCCCTGTCCTTCGAACCGATCTTCGGCGCCCAGCTGTCGGCCGGCGAGCGGTCGGCCCTGATCGAGCGGATCAAGCGCCGTCCCTGGTATTTCGTGGCGCAGGAACAGATGGCGCTGTCCACTGCCCCGGTCTGGCAGGATGGCCGGTTGCAGCCGCGCCCGCTGGTGCTGCGCGTCTTCCTCTGCGCCACCCCCAGCGGCGGCTATGCCGTCATGCCCGGCGGGCTGACCCGCGTGTCCAGCGAATCCGGCCGGCTGGTGGTGTCGATGCAGAGCGGCGGCGGCAGCAAGGACACCTGGATCCTGGCGCCGCGGCGCGCCGACGTCTCCTCCACCCAGCCGCGGCCGGCCTTGGCGACGGAACCGACGGCCAGCGGCGCCCGTCCGTCCGCCAACGATCTGCCCAGCCGCGTCGCCGACGGCCTCTATTGGCTCGGCCGCTATGCGGAACGGGCGGAGGGGGCGCTGCGCCTGCTGCGTGCGACGCAGAGCCGGCTGATCGACAGCAACATGCCCGGCGCCACCCTGCAGGTCCGCCCGCTGCTCGATCTCCTCAGCTCCCTGGGAATGATCCCGGCCGATATGGCGCATGTGACGGAAAGTGGCGCCAACCGAGGCCTGCGCGAGGCGCTGCACGCGGCGGTGAACGACCCGGACCACCCCAACAGCCTGCGCGCCCAGGTTCTGCGCCTTCACCGCACCGCCTATTCGGTACGCGACCGCCTGTCGATGGACATGTGGCGGGTGGTGTCGGCCATCGACCGCCAGACCCAGCCGCCGAAGGGACGGATGGACCCGGCGTCGCTCCTGCTGCGGCTGGACGACGTGATGATCACGCTGGCCGCCTTCTCCGGATTGGAGCAGGAAAGCATGACCAGGGGCGCCGGCTGGCGCTTCCTCGACATCGGACGGCGCATCGAACGCTCCCTCCACATGATCGCGCTGATGCGCGGCGTCCATGTCGCCGACCTCGACCGCCTGGACGAACCGATGCAGGCAGCCACCCTGGCCGTCCTGCTGGAGCTGGGCGAAAGCGTCATGACCTACCGCGCCCGCCATCTGACCAGCGTCCAGCGCAGCTCCGTGCTCGACCTGCTGCTGGGAGAGGAGGCGAACCCCCGCGCGCTTGCCTTCCAATTGGCCGCGCTGGACCGGCATCTGCGGGCACTGCCCAACCAAGGCGTCGGCACAGGCACCGATCCCACCGGCGGGGCGCTGGCCATCGTCGCCGCCGCCCGCAACGGGCTGGAGCGGACCGACGCTCTGGCCTCCGGCGATGCGCTGCGGGCGCTGCTGGACACGCTGGCGATGTCGCTGCCGGACGTGTCGAATTTCCTGGCGCACGCCTATTTCAGCCATGCCTTCGCACGATCGGCCTGACCCGATGACCTCCTCCACCCCGCTTCCCGGCAGCAGCGGCACCTCCACCCGCTACCGCGTGCGCCATGCCACCTCGTACGACTATGGCGAGGATGTGCCGATCTCCCACCACCTGCTGCACCTGACCGCCCGCCCGCACCCGCGTCAACGCATCCGGCGCAGCCTGCTGACCATCGATCCGGTCCCGGCGGTGCGGTCGGACCGGGTGGACTATTTCGGCAACACTGTCACCTATGTCGCCGTGCAGGAACCGCACCGGACCTTCTCGGTCATTGCCGAAAGCGAGGTGGAGGTGTTCGAGCCGCCGGCACTGGCACCCGGCGATTCGGCTCCGTGGGAGCATGTGCGCGACAGCCTGCGCGGCCTGTCCGGACCGGATGACGGGGCGGAGATCACGCAATACTGCTTCGACAGTGCTCTTGTCGCATCCAGCCCGGAGTTGTTGGACTATGCACGGGGAAGCTACTCCCCCGGCCGTCCGGCCGTCGCCGCCGCCATCGACCTGATGAACCGCATCAACCGGGACTTCGCTTTCGACCCGACGGCCACGACGGTCGCCACGCCGTTGGCGGCGGTGATGCGCAACCGCCGCGGCGTCTGCCAGGATTTCGCCCACATCGCCGTCGGCTGCGCGCGTGCCATGGGGCTGCCTGCCCGCTATGTGTCGGGATATCTGCGCACCCTGCCCCCGCCGGGCCGGCCGCGGCTGGTGGGCGCGGATGTCAGCCATGCCTGGGCATCGGTCTGGTGCGGGGCTGCCGCCGGATGGCTGGACATCTGCCCCACCAATGCCTGCATCGCCAACCGCGACTTCATCACCATCGCCTGGGGCCGCGACTATGACGATGTCAGCCCGGCGCGCGGCGTCCTCGTCGGCGGGGCCGGCCATGGCCTGACGGTCAGCGTCGACGTCGAGCCGCTGGCGGACTGAGCCGCGCCGCCGTCCCGCTCACGCCTCCTGCGGCAGGCCGAGCATGCGGTGGAGAGTCTGGCAGATGATGCGCGGGTTCACCGGTTTGCTGAGGATCTCCAGCGGCTTCCAGCGCTCATGCTTCAGGTCGCTGTCCTCCGTCAGATAGCCGGTCATCACCACCACCGGCAACGCGGCATCGCGATTGCGGATTTCGCGGATCAGGGTCTGGCCGTCCATGCGCGGCATGCGCAGATCGGTCACCAGAGCATGAACCTGCTCACTGGCATAGTGCTCCAGCGCCTCCGCCCCATTGGCGGCGACGGTGACACGGAAGCCCTTGAGCGACAGGAAATCCTCCAGCGCCATCGCCGCGAGGACTTCGTCCTCCGCGATCAGGATGTGTAATGGATCATGCATGCGACAGCTCCCTGTCGGAGGAGGAAACCGGCTGGCTGGGCAGGGTTATGGTGAAGCGGACGCCACGGCGTGCGCCCTCCAGATCGATGTTGCGGGCATCGATGCGGCCACCCATGCCGTCGATGATACCGTAACCGATCGACAGGCCAAGTCCCGACCCCTTGCCGACCTCCTTGGTCGTGAAGAAGGGATCGAAGATCTGGGGCAGAACCGACGGGTCGATGCCGCCACCGTCGTCCGTCACCTGGATGGCGACGGTCTGTCCATCGGCCTCGTCGCAGACCGCCACCATGATGCGTCCCGCCTCCCGGCCGGTTGCACGAAGAGCGATGATCGCATCGCGCGCGTTCGAGAAAAGGTTGAGGATCACCTGCTCCAATTCAAGTGGACGCCCGGTCACCGGGAGTTGCGCCGACGTGGCACTCTCTATGATCTCGATGTCTTCCAAAGCATACTGGTGACGCACCAATTCCACCGCGCTCTGGACACAATGGGCGGGGGCGAAGGCCTGCATGCCGCCACCGTCGCGGCGGCCGAAGGTACGGACATGGTCGATCAGCCTGGCCATGCGGTCGGTCTGCTCGATCACCAGGGTCAGCGACCGTTCGGCCCGTTGGGTCTCCAGCAGATTGTCGTGCAGACGGGACAGCATGTTCTCCGTCCACAGGCGGATGACGTTCAGCGGCTGGCTCATCTCATGCGCCATGCCCGCGGCCAGCGTGCCCAGGGTCGCCAGCTTGGAGGTCTGGATCACCTCCGCCTGAAGACGCTTGCGCTCGGTCACGTCGCGGCCGCTGCCGAGGATCTGAACGACGCGGCCGGCGGCATCCTTCACCGGAACCAGCATGGTGTGGAAGACCCGCTGGCCGACCGGCAGGTCCAGGGTCTCTTCGTAATCGATGCTCTCGCCCCCGTCGCGGCAGGCGGTGTAGCGGGGGATGATCGAATCAGCCACCTCCGGCCCCAGCGCATCCCTGACGCGCCGGTCACGCAGTCCTTCCGGGTCCAGACCGGTGGCCCGCGCCAGCGCCGGGTTGATGGCCTCGAAGGCGAAATCGCCATCCGGCAACACCTGGACGATGAACAGCGACTCGGCGAGATTGTTGAAGAAGCTGGAATAGCGCATTTCCATCTGGCGACGGATGGCGATCTCCTGCTGAAGCGCGCGGTTGGTCGCCTCCAACTCCTTCGGGCTCGGCAGGGTGAGAAGGCGCGGCATCAGCCACCACAGCGCCGCAGCGGTCGCCAGCGACGCGAACGCGGTGATCACCTTGACCAGCCCCTCCAGCACATAGTCGGGGCTCCACAGCGTCCAGACGCCAAGGAAATGGGTGGTGCCGCAGGCGATGATGAAAAGGGCGAACAGAAGCGCCACCCAGCCGAACTCGACGTCGCGCCGGCGCATGACGAAATAGACCAGCGCCACCGGGATGGAGAAATAGGACAGGCCGATGAGCATGTCCGAAGCGACATGCAGCGCCAGAATGTCGGGCCGCCACAACAGGCAGACGCCATGCGGCACCAAGCCGCTGGTGTCCAGAAGTTCGTCCAATCCCCACGCCATGACCGCCTCATTTCCGACCCTGCCCGTCCGACGGAGGCCGTTTATTACGTGTCGAAACTGTTAAGTGCACTCGCACACGTTCCGACACCGGATCGGCGCCGTCAAGCCGTCCATCCAGCTGGGAAGTCCGGTCCGTGTCTCACTCGACAAAAGAGAACCCGCCCTCGGGGTCAACCGGGGGCGGGCGACAGGAAAGGCGTCTTGTCCGTCAATCAGGCCGCGGTGTGGACCTTGCGGTTCTGTTCGCGCGTCTTCAGGAAGCGCAGCGCCGGAAAATCCTCCTGCGCGCGGTTCAGATGCCAGGCATTGCGGGCCAGGAACACCAGGGCGCCGTCATGGTCTTCCGCCAGCGCCGAGCGGTTCAGCTCGATGAACTTCTCCAGCTGGACCTTGTCGTCGGTCTCGACCCAGCGGGCTGCGTCCAGTCCGGCCCCTTCGAAGCGGGCGGCGATGCCGTATTCCGCCTCGATGCGCGAGGCCAGCACCTCGAACTGCAGCTGACCGACGACGCCGACGACCCAATCGGCGCCGGTCAGCGGCTTGAACACCTGGGAGGCGCCCTCTTCGGCGAAATGCTCCAGCGCCTTGCGCAGGTGCTTCACCCGCATCGGGTCGTCCGGGCGGACTCTCTGCAACAGTTCCGGCGCAAAGCTCGGCACGCCGGTGAAGCGCAGATCCTCGCCCTCGGTCAGCGTGTCGCCAATGCGCAAGGAGCCATGGTTGGGGATGCCCATGATGTCGCCGGGCCAGGCCTCCTCCGCCACCTCGCGGTCGCGGGCGAGGAATAGAACGGCATTGTTCACCGCCATCAGCTTGCCGGAGCGGATGTGCTTCAGCTTGGCGCCACGCTTGTACCGGCCGGAACAGAGGCGCACGAAGGCGATGCGGTCGCGGTGGTTCGGGTCCATGTTGGCCTGGACCTTGAACACGAAGCCGGTGACCTTCTCCTCGTCCGGCTGGACGGTGCGCGGATCGGCCGGCTGCGGACGCGGCGGCGGGGCGTTCTCCGCCAGACCGGACAGCAGCTCGCGCACGCCGAAATTGTTGATGGCGGAGCCGAAATAGATCGGCGTCAGATGGCCGGCGCGATAGGCCTCCAGATCGAAGGCCGGCATCAGGCCGCGCGCCATTTCCACCTCTTCGCGCAGCTTGGCGACGGCATGGGCGGGCAGCAGCTCGTCCAGACGGGGATCGTCGAGGCCGTTGCACTCGATGCCCTCGTCGATCTCGTCGCCCTTGCTGCGGTCCATCAGGATCAGCCGGTCGCGGATCAGGTCGTAGCAACCGAGGAAATCGCGGCCCATGCCGATGGGCCAGCTGGCCGGCGTGACCTCCAGCGCCAGCGCGCTCTCGATCTCGGAGATCAGGTCGAAGGGATCGCGCGCCTCGCGGTCCATCTTGTTGCAGAAGGTCATGATCGGCACGTCGCGCAGACGGCAGACCTCGAACAGCTTCAGCGTCTGCGCCTCGATGCCCTTGGCGCCGTCGATCACCATCACCGCGCTGTCGACCGCGGTCAGCGTGCGATAGGTGTCCTCGGAGAAATCCTCGTGGCCCGGCGTGTCGAGAAGGTTGAAGGTCCGCCCTTCATAATCGAAGGTCATGACCGAGGCCGTCACCGAGATGCCGCGCTCGCGCTCCACCTTCATCCAGTCGGACTTGGCGCGCCGCTGCTCGCCGCGCGCCTTGACGGCGCCGGCCATCTGGATGGCGCCGCCGAACAGCAGCAGCTTTTCGGTGAGCGTGGTCTTACCGGCGTCGGGGTGCGCGATGATGGCGAAGGTCCGACGGCGGGAGACGGCGTCCTGAAGTTCGGACATGCGCGGGGTCCCGTGACAAGAGAAGGTGATCGTGAGAACGGCGAAAGGGCCGACAGGCGAAACACGCCCATCGGCCCCCGTCGATTAGATAGCAGCAGCGTCAGGCGGATTCCAGAGCGTTCCGCCCGTCCGGTCCCGGCAAAGGCCCGTCAGGGCCGCGGCGGATAATAGCCGTTGTAGCAGATGACATAGTGGAGGCTGGGTAGCGGCTCCTTGCCCTTCAGGTTCGGCAGGCCGAAGGTCGTCTTGCCGTCGCCGCCATATTGGGTTCCGATCAGGGTGAAGAGCGCTTGATACTTCGCAATGGGGACGAGGCTGCCATCGCAGGGCAGAAAGTTTTCGGGGACATAGCTGCAGGCAAGCAGAATGATGTCGCTGATCAGATATTCCAAGATCGCCTCTCGTTCCGGTTCGACGGCGACCGACTTGCCGGTTACCCCGGCCGGTCAGAAGCCCTGTCAAAACCATACGAGACGCGCAATAAATTGAGTGCAACCGGGAAATTAAAACCGGACGCATGCATTTGAAGAATTCTGCGGGACGGAGAGCCGCCCCGCAGAATGAAACCAGTCAGAGAGCCAGCTCGGCGATCTGCACCGCGTTGAGGGCGGCACCCTTCAGCAGCTGATCGCCGCAGACGAACAGGTCGAGGCCATGATCGCCGAAGACGATGTTGTTGCGGATGCGACCGACCTCGACATCATACTGGCCGGTGGCGTTCAGCGGCATCGGATAGGCGCCGTTGGCGGGATCGTCCACCACCTTCACGCCGGCGGCATCGGCCAGGACGGCGCGGGCAGCGTCCGGCGTAACCGGCTGGATGGTCTCCAGCGTGATGGCTTCGGAGTGGGCGCGGTAGGTCGGAATACGGACGGCGGTGCAGCTGACCGGCAGATCCGGAACCTCCATGATCTTCCGCGTCTCCCACGTCACCTTCATCTCCTCCTTCGTGTAGCCGTTCTCCTGGAAGGCGTCGATCTGGGGGATCAGGTTGAAGGGGATCGGGTGGCGGAACACGCTGTTGGTGACCGGCTTGCCATCCAGCTGGTTGCGCGTCTGCTCCTCCAGCTCGGCCATGCCCTCGGCGCCGGCGCCGCTGGTGGCCTGATAGGTGGAGACGATGGCGCGCTTGATGCCGAAGGCCTTGTGCAGCGGGCCGAGCGCCACGACGGCGATGGCCGTGGTGCAGTTCGGGTTGGCGATCAGGCGCGACCCGGCGGCGTACGCCTCGCGGAAGACGTGGGCGTTGATTTCCGGAACGATCAGCGGGATGTCGGCGTCGTAGCGGAAGGCGGAGCTGTTGTCGATCACCAGCGCACCGGCCGACGCCAGATCCTTGGCATGCGCCTTGGCGAAGTCACCCGACACCGCCAGCAGGACAACGTCATAGCCCTTCACCACCGCGGCGTCGAAGGCCTTCAGGGTCAGGGCGCCATAGGGGGTATCCTGCACCTTGCCGGCGGACCGCTCGGAAGCGAACAGGCCGAGTTCGGCGACCGGGAAGTTGCGGTCGTGCAGGACCTTGACCATCTCGCGGCCGACGGCGCCGGTGGCGCCGACCACGGCGACGCGGAGGGACTTGGAGGAAGCGGAGGCGTTGCTGCTGCTCATGGCGGGGTTCCGTCCTGTCTATCGCACTGTTGATCGGACCGGCCTATCGGTCGTTCGGACAGCGGACCCCGGATACGACGAGGCCCCGTCCGTTGTCCGGCGGGGCCTGCCTCGTGGAAGAAACGCTGGTCGATCCGATCAGCACGCACCACGACGCTTCCCGCCGAAGCGAGTCGCTTTTTTGGTCGTAGTGGTGGTGATGGCCTTGCGGTTCATGGCGCCTTCATATCCGAATGCGCAGACATTGTAAAGCGCCTGCGCATTCGCCTGATCGAAGATTACCGGAACCCTTCGCCGTCATGGTTCGGATGCACCGGGTGTACGTCCCAGATCTCCCCGGCATACTCGTTGACCGTACGGTCGGACGAGAACCAGCCCATGTTGGCGGTGTTCAGGATGGCCTTGCGGGTCCATTCCTCCGAATCGCGGTACAGCTGCATCGCCGCATCCTGGGCCCGGCAATAGTCGGCGAAGTCCGCCGTCACCAGGAAATGGTCGCCACCGTCGGTCAGCGCTTGGACGATGGGATGGTAGCGGTTGCGGTCGTCCGGCGAGAAGGCGCCGGTGGAGATCATGTCGAGCGCCCGCTTCAGGCTGGGGTTCGAGGCGATCACCTCGCGCGGGTTGAAGCCGCCGCTGGCGCGCAGGTCGTTCACCTCGTCGGCGGTCATGCCGAAGATGAAGATGTTGTCCGGCCCGACATGCTCGCGGATCTCGACGTTGGCGCCGTCCAGCGTGCCGATAGTCAGCGCACCGTTGAGCGCCAGCTTCATGTTGCCGGTGCCCGACGCCTCCATGCCGGCGGTGGAGATCTGCTCCGACAGGTCGGCGGCCGGGATGATGATCTCGGCGGCGGTGACGTTGTAGTTCGGCAGCAGCACGACCTTCAGGTTGTCGTGCACCGACGGGTCGTGGTTCACCACCTTGGCGACGTCGTTGATCAGTTTGATGATCAGCTTGGCCATATGGTAGGACGGCGCCGCCTTGCCGGCGAACACCTTGGTCACCGGGACCCAGCTGACCGTCGGATTGTCGCGCATCTCATTGTACAGCGCGATGGTGTGCAGGACGTTCAGCAGCTGGCGCTTGTATTCGTGCATGCGCTTGACCTGGACGTCGAAGATGCTGTCCACCAGCACCTCCTCGCCGGTCTGGCGGGTGATATAGGCGGCAAGGCGTTTCTTGTTCTTGCGTTTGGCCCGGCGGAACTCCTCACGGAACACCACGTCGTCGGCCTTCTCGCGCAGCGCCGCGATCTGCGACAGGTCGGAGATCCAGCCCTCGCCGATTCGCGTGGTGATCAGTTCGGACAGGGCCGGGTTGGCCTGCTTCAGCCAGCGGCGCGGAGTGATGCCGTTGGTCTTGTTGTTGATGCGGTCCGGGAACTCCTGGTGGAAGTCCGCGAACACCGTCTGCTTCATCAACTCGGTGTGCAGGGCCGACACACCGTTGACCTTGTGCGAGCCGAGAAAGGCCAGGTTGCCCATGCGCACGCGCCGTTCGCCGCGCTCGTCGATCAGCGACAACCGCGACAGCTTGGCATTGTCGCCATCGGCCCGCGCCTTGGTGCGGTTCAGGAACTTGGCGTTGATCTCGTAGATGATCTGCATGTGGCGCGGCAGCACCCGCTCGATCATCCGCACCGGCCAGGCTTCCAGCGCCTCAGGCAGCAGGGTGTGGTTGGTGTAGGCGAAGGTGGCGCGCGTGATCTCCCACGCATTGTCCCAGCGCAGGGCGTGCTGGTCGACCAGCAGGCGCATCAACTCGGCGATGCCGATGGCCGGATGGGTGTCGTTCAGCTGGATCGCCGCCTTGTTGGGCAGGTTGTCGAATGTCGTGTGGTGCTGCAGGTAACGGCGCAGGATGTCCTGCAGCGAGGCGGAGGTGAAGAAATACTCCTGCTTCAGCCGCAGCTCCTTGCCGGTCTCCGTCGCGTCGTTGGGATAGAGGACGCGGCTGAGATTCTCCGACAGGATCTTCTGCTCGACCGCCTTCATATAGGCGCCGTCGTTGAAGTGGCCGAAGTTGAAGTCGCGGGTGGCGCGGGCCGACCACAGGCGCAGCGTGTTGATCGTCTCGCCGCCGAAACCGACGACCGGCGTGTCATAGGCCATCGCCAGCACGCGGTCGGCATCGACCCAGCGATAGGCACGCTCGCCGACGCTGTCGCGGAACTCCTCGACACGGCCATAGAACTGGACCGGGTAGAGCACCTCCGGACGGGCGAATTCCCACGGATTGCCGAACTGCAGCCACTGTTCCGGATATTCGACCTGCCACCCATTCTCGAACCGCTGCTCGAACAGGCCGAACTCGTAGCGGATGCCATAGCCGTATCCGGGCAGCCCCTGCGACGCCATGCTGTCCAGGAAGCAGGCGGCGAGACGGCCGAGGCCGCCGTTGCCGAGCGCCGCGTCCGGCTCGGCGTCGACCACATCCTCCATCGACAGGCCAAGGCGGTCGAGCGCCTGACGGCATTCATCCACGATGCCCAGGTTCGACAGGCTGTTGGTCAGCAGACGCCCGATCAGGAATTCCAGGGAAAGATAATAAACGCGCTTGGCGTCTTCCTGATAATAGCTGCGCGTCGTGTCCATCCAACGGTCGACGACGCGGTCGCGCACGGCCAGGGCCACGGTGTGGAACCAGTCGCGGCGGGTGGCGGCGCGGGCATCCTTGCCGACCGAATAGACAAGCCATTCCAGGAACGACCGTTTCAGGCCGTCGACATCCAGGCTGCGGCGTTCGATGTCGCGAGATTTAAACCGAGCGTCCATGTCCTGACTTTCTGCTTGAAAGGCCAATGGGAGCGGGCGGCTGGAAGGACAGCGCTCCAACAGGGGGCCGACATGGTGAGAAGTTTCGGCGCTGTTGGTTAAACAAAGCTTTCCCCAGGCGGACCATACCGTCGTTTCACTGTGGCAAAAGGGAGTAGAGTGGCACCCCCCTCCCTTTCTTCCCATCAACGATGCGTCACGAAATCGATCCTGTCCACTGCGATGCAGCATTCATCGTCATCCGCCGCGCCAGGGCGGCCGACATACCCGCGCTGTTGGCGATCGAGGAGCAGAGCTTCGCGACCGACCGGATGACATGGCGCAACTTCCGCTATGCGATCCTGAAAGCAAAAGGTGTGGTCCTTGTGGCCGAGCGCCAAGAGGGAGACCGGCCGAAGAACTGGCCGGAGAACTGGCAGGGCGACAGCTCCGCCGGCTGCCCATCCGGTGCAGGGAACCGGCCGGTGGCCTATGGCGTGCTCGGCTTTCATGCCGGAACCCCTTTCGCCCGCCTCACTTCCTTCGCCGTGGAACCGGCCAGCCGCAGCCGGGGCATCGCCCGCCGCCTGCTGTCGGCGCTTGAGGATGCCGCAGCGGCCCATGGCTGCGCCGGGCTGCGGTTGGAAGTCAGGGCGGACAACATGGCGGCGATCGCCCTCTATAGCGCCGCCGGCTACCGCCGCTTCGCCGTCTACCCAGCCTATTACGAGGACGACATGACGGCGCTGCGCCTGGAAAAGCCGCTCACCGCGCGTTTCCCGGCCACATCCTGACTGTTGCGATCCGGCACCGTTCGGCGCGTTCGATGGTGGTAAGACCGGCAACCGGAACCGCGACCGGAATCGCCGCGATCTGCCCCCGATGTCACTCTTTCCGATTCCGGCGGTGGAACATACGCGGCGGACAGCGCGTTTAGCTCCCGACACGATCAACGACGGGCAACAACGGGACCGCCTCAATGACGCCACCGCCGACCGGATCGTTCCGCGACATCCCGCTGGGATTGCCCAAGAGATTGCCCAAGAGATTGCTGGCCGGGCTCCCATGACGGGCCGGCAGATGGCATCCCCCCAGGCCGCCGCACGCCGCAAGACCTGAAAAGCAGCATCGATCCTCAGCCTTTCGAACCGGCAGCGCCCCGCTCGCGCGCCGGAACACCAAACGCCGTCCCTGCTTTGCGCCCCGCCGCCGATAGAAGGGCGCCGCCGTTCGACCGGCCGGCCGGGACGAACAGACCGTGGAGGAAGGAATGACCATGGCGTACTCGTTCGAAAACGAACTGATCCGCTGCATGCCGAACCTGCAGCGCTATGCCTGCAAACTGACCCGCGACGCCAACGCCGCAGAGGACCTGCTGCAGGACTGCATGGCCCGAGCCCTTTCGCGCCAACATCGTTTCGAACCGGGCACAAATATGCAGGCTTGGTTGACCACCATGCTGAAGAACCTGCATTTCAACAACCTGCAGCGCGACCGCCATGTGACGAAGGTGGAGCTGTGGGACGGCGCCATGTCCGTCGATGCGGCTCAGATGTCGCGTCTGGTCTTCCGCGACGTCGACCGCGCCTTCTCCTCTCTCACTCCCAGCCAGCGCAAGGTGGTCAAGCTGGTCGCCATCGAAGGCCGGCCCTATCAGGAGGCGGCGGAAACGCTGAATGTCTCCATCGGCACCATTCGCTCCCGCCTGTGCCGCGCGCGGGAACGGCTGAACACTCTGATGACCGCCTGATTCCGGCGGGCATACGCCATCAAGGGACGGACCCGCTGCGCCCCAAGGACGCAGCGGGCGTTTTTGTTGCCTGGGGGAGATGGCCCGATGAGCGTCAGCCGTTCACCACCGTGCCGCCGTTCGGGTGCAGGACCTGGCCCGACATATAAGAAGAGTCGTCCGACGCCAGGAAGACGAAACACGGCGCCACCTCGTCGGGTTGGCCGGCCCGCTTCATCGGGACGTTGCCGCCGAAAGTCACCACCTTTTCCTCGTCGAAGGTTGAGGGGATCAGCGGCGTCCAGATCGGACCGGGCGCCACCGCGTTGACGCGGATGCCGCGGTCGGCCAGCGCCATCGACAGCGACCGGGTGAAGGCGACGATTGCGCCCTTGGTCGCCGAATAGTCCAGCAGTTCCGGATTTCCCTTATAGGCGGTGACCGAGGTGGTGTTGATGATGCAGGCGCCTTCGTGCATGTGCGGCAGGGCAGCCTTCACCATGAAGAACTGGCCGAAGATGTTGGTGCGGAAGGTGCGCTCCAGCTGTTCGGCGGTGATGTCCTCGATCGACGTCTGCGGATGCTGTTCGGCCGCATTGTTGACCAGAATGTCGATGCGGCCATGCTCGCCGATCATGCTCTCCACCGCCTTGCGGCAGGTTTCCTCCTGACCGACGTCACCGCCCAGGATGGTGCAGGGCTGCCCCTCCGCCTCCACCAGCCGGCGGGTCTCGCGGGCGTCCTCGTCCTCGTTCAGGTACAGAATTCCGACCTTGGCGCCTTCGCGGGCGTACAGCACGGCAATGGAGCGGCCGATTCCGCTGTCTCCGCCGGTGATCAGCGCCACCTTGTCCTGCAGCTTGCCGCTGCCGCGATAGCCGGGCCGGGTTTCGGATGGCTGTGGGTCCATCGGAGCCTGATGGCCGGGCCGGCTGTCCTGGTGCTGCGGCGGTTGCCTGCTCTCCTGCTGAGCCACGGGCATTCTCCTTCGACTGTCCCCACCTCGGGGCGCGGATGGGATGCGTTGCACGATCACAACAGCCGCGATTGCATCGCGTTCCGCCCGTCGCCGGCTGGAACAATCAGCGACACCGGCCTGTTACTTGGCCGGGCGACGCGAAAGAGGATGGCGATGCCGGATTGCTCGCCTCGAAAGGGAGCGGTGATCGCGCCGTTTGTCGGACTGGTATGGCCGAGGATCATGCCCATAAGATCGGGCAGGCGTCCTTTCGGCCGATCTTTCCGGAAACGGCAGAGCGACCGGACGTGTCACGGTTGATCGTGTCCCAGGGGAAAACCCCGGCGACCCATCCGGGAACGACAGAGATGAAGCGTGTGACGATGACCGATATCAACGCCTATCTGGACGGCGCCCTCGACGAACGGGAGCGCGCGGCATTCGAAAGCGTGGTCGAAAGCGATCCCGACGCGAAGGCGCTGCTTGCCCAGCATCGCCAGCATGTGGAGGAACTTCATCGCCTGTATGACCCGGTCCTGAAGGAAGAGGTGCCGCCGCGCATGCTGGAGCTGCTGCGCAAGCGGAAAGGCTGAGGCGTCGCGATTTTCCTCTCCGTCCCGCGCCGCCATGCGCTATGGGATGCGCTGACGCTCCCTTCGGGGGCCCGGTTCGGACGGATGAGGCATGACGCGCAGACGAGCGGAGCCGAGCATCCTGCTCGGCCCCATCCTGTATTTCCGTGGTGAACAGCGCGACCGCTGGTGGCTGTCGGCGCTGTTCGTACTGGATGGGGAGGTCGAGCCCGACGACCTGCGGGTGGACGGCGTCACCCTGCCGGTTCCCCCGCGCCACCTGACCGTCTGGCGCCGCCGCCATGTCTGGCGCTTCGACTTCGCCGTCCCCCGCGGCATGCGCGACACCGATGTCGCCTACGGCTTTCCCGACGGCGCCAGATGGACGGTGATCGTTCCGGGCCGTCATTCATCCCCACGTATGGCGATTCTATACGGAAGCGGAATCAATGTGCCGACAAGTGGCACCGAATCGTCGGATGATGGGGCGCCGCTGCCGTCCGCCGCGCTCTGGCCCGATCTTCTCGCCGGACATTCCACCGACCGCTATCACCTCTTGATCCAGGCCGGCGGACAGGTCGATGGCGACGCCGTGGTGGCGGCCGCCCCGCAGGCGGCCTCCCTTCTGGGCGACGCCTCCCGCCGGCTCGGTCCGCCCCTGCCCGGCGTGACGGAGGAACTGCTGACAGCCGGCTTCGATAGGATGCTGCGCGGGTGGAGCGGTGCCGCGGCGGCAACCGTGCTCGCCTCGATCCCGTCGGTGATGATGTGGGATGGCTCCGACCTTGGCCGGCTGCTGGCAGGCGCCTGGGGTGGCCGGGAGGACGGCGACTCAGCGTCGCGCAGCCTGCGCCCGCTGCTGGTGGCGACTCGCCGGCAGACCCTGCTGTTTCAAACCGGCTCCGTCGCGGATTCGCCGCCAGACTGCCTGTGGGGAGCAGCCTGCGGAACCCTGGCGCAGGGCTTCATCATGGGAGAGGCCGGGTTGCTGGCGCTCGACCTGTGGACCGACCGCAATGCCCGCCGCATCCTGTCGGAGCGGGACTGGAGCCTGCTGCCGGACTGGCTCGACCGCTTCGCCGGCTGTCGGCACCTGATCCTGGTCAGCGGTGCGCCGCTGTTGGCCCCCGGAAGCGTCGCGTTCGACCGGCTGGGCGCAGTGCTGCCGGCTCCGCTGCAACGCCGGCTGGTGCGGCGGGCGGGCGATCATTGGAACGCGCCGGCCCGCCATGCCGAGTGGCAACGGATGCTGCGCACCCTCGCCGAATTTTCCCGGCGGAGCGGATGCCGCATCACCGTGGCGTCGCGCGGCGTTTCGGGCGCTGGCGGCCGGGGGGTGCTGCGGGGCGGCGGGCTGGAGATGTGGCAGCTCTATGTCCCGCGATTCACCGCCTCTCCCTCGACCGCAGCCCGGCCGGGCTGGCGTGCCCGGCTGGCGGAGCCGCTGGCGACCCGGCCGGATCACCCTCTGCCCGCCCACAGGTTCGAGATGCCGCCCTTCGTCGACGGCGGCCGGCGCCTGCTGCACGGTCCGGGATGGATCGCCTGCAGCTTCGATGGCAAGGGCCAACTCCATGCCCGCTGGCGCCTGCCCGCCGATGCCGGCCGCTACGTCCAGGCCATCTGAACCGAGCCCATTTCAACCGATTTGGCCGGAAATGCGCGTCACCCTGTTTGGCTTGACGCCACACGCTCAAGGACGAACAGCAGTCCGGAAACCGGCAGGCCCTTTTCCCGTCGGGGCGTGCAGGGTTCCATCAGGCACACGGCGAAACCGGCCTCCTCGGCGCTGCGGCGGACATAAGCCTCGGCATGGGCATAGCGGCGGGTGGCACCGAGAGCGAACTCCAGCGCCGACTCGGCCGGCAGGCGCTCCACCGTGGCGGCGAAGTGGCCTCCCCGGGACAAGGCAAGGGCGGCAGCGGCGAAGACCGGGGCGAGGTCGCCGATATAGACCAGCACATCGGCGGCGACCAGCAGGTCCCAGCCGCCGGGGGAGCGCTCCATCACCTCCACCACGTCGCCGACGCCGAGGTCATCGTAAAGACCACGCTGCCGCGCCTTCTCCACCATGCGCGGCGACAGGTCGACGCCGGCCAGATGCGCCGCCAGCGGCTTGAAGGTGACGCCCGCCAGACCGGTGCCGCAGCCGAGATCGAGAATCCGCAGGCCAGCCGTCCCCGGCACCGCGCGATCCACCGCCGCCCGCAGCAGGTCCGGCGCCGCATAGCCGAGCCTGCCGACGAGATCCTGATCGAAGCGATCGGCATAGCGGTCGAACAGGGCGCGGACATAGGCGGCCGACAGGTCGGCGCCCGCACCCGCCTCCAGGGCCGCGATCAGCCGCTCGATGGGAGCAACCTCCTCCCCCTCGGCGGCATCGCGCGCATGGCGGAGCGCGGACATAGCCTTCGCCGGTTCGCGCAGTGCCAGCCAGCAGCGGCCCAGCGCATGGTGGACCGCCGCGTCATCCTGATGACGCCGCCCCAGCGGCTGCAGCAGCTCCACCGCCGCCAGCGCATCGCCCGTCATGGTCAGCGCCTCGGCCAGCGCCAGCGCGGCGTCGCGGTCGTTCGGGCGCAGGGCCAACGCTTCCCGGAACTCCTCCAGCGCCTCCTCATGCCGGCCCGACGCGGACAGGCAATGGGCAAGCCCGAGTCGCACCGCAGCCGAATCGCTCCGCTCGCTGGCCAGCACACTATATAGAGCATGCGCAGCATCGATTTCGCCGCATTGCCGCAGGGCGTCGGCCAGCATCAGCCGCCATGTCCAAGTGGCGGGATCCAGCAACACGGCGCGCCGGTAGCAGACAGCCGTCCGCTCGACCAGGCCCGCTCCGCCGCAGGCGTCGGCCAGCGCCGCCCAGGCTTCGCCGCTCGCCGGACCGGCGGCGGCCGCCATCCGAAATCCACGGGCTGCACCGGTGAAATCCCCGGCATAGAGCCGCTCATAACCGAAGCGGAACAGTTGATCGAGGTCGGGAGCGGGCGATGCTCCGCCGAAGGACGGGTCCGCGGACAAGGGGATGATTTCCTTTGAGGTCGGGCCTGCACGACCGGATACCCCGGTCCGTGAGGCTCGGTTTCCGCCTGCCGCGAACCGCCAGCGATCAGCCTGGGACGGCAGCCTCGAACCCGGCCCGCCCGAGTCCAGGGAAACAAGGCGGCGGATTTTACTGCCCCAACATGCTGCGCTGCGCAAGGGGGTCGCGAAAATCATCTGGACGTGTGATTCCGGCGACACGCGGTCGCAGTAGCCCCTTTTTCATCGCCTGCACGGAAGACAGACCGAGACCATCGCGGCACCCCTTCCGATTTCGCCGGCAAATGTGGCGATTCAAAGGCTTAAGCCTGCATCCGAATGGCCTAGGCCGTCGGCCCGACACCCCTGCGTGACGTCCGAGGGAGGAAAGCTGTGGTATTACCAGGGTGCAAGGCGGTTGACGATGGATCAAATTTTTGGAAGTGTGGCCGCGGCGCCCGATTGGGAGGCGTCGAACATCTGGGTAGGAGGCGGTCGCCGTAAGCGACTCGGTGACCGGAACAACGGCCCCGCGCGGGGGGTCAAACAGCCGCCGTTGAACACGGGGCGACAGCAGAAGGAGGTTTGGGATGCGGGGACGAAATCAGCGCGTATGCGCCACAGCGGGTGGACGCTTCGCACTGGCTGCGGGACTGCTGACGGCCCCTCTGGTGGCGCTGACGATGGCGAACCCCGCCCAGGCCCAGTCCGCGACTCCGTCGCTCACCAAGGAGAGCTGCGTCACCCACGCAGTGGAAGCCGAACAGAAGCTGGGCATTCCGTCCGGGATGCTGGTGGCCATCGCCCTGGTCGAAAGCGGACAGGACGGCGCGCCGCATCCCTTCGCGATGAGCGTTCAAGGCCGTCCCTACTACGCCCGCAACGTCAACGACGCCGCCCGGCACCTTCGCGACCACCGCGGACAGCTTCGCTCCAACACCTTTGTCGGTTGCATGCAGCTCTCCGTCGCCTCGCACCGCGGTGAGTTCCAGCCGGTCGAAAGGATCGTTGAACCGCGCGACAACGTCTTCTACGCCGGACAGCTGTTGGTTCGCTTCCATGGCGAGGAAGGCAACTGGAAAACCGCATTGGCCCGCTACAATGGCGGTTCGGGCCGCCGCGCCCAGGCCTATGTCTGCAAGATTTGGCAGAGCCTGTCAGAACTGGATGAGCGGAGCGCCAAGCTGCTCGCCTCCTCCCGGTGCGAAGACACCGATCCCATCAGCGTCGCCCCCGGCACCCGCCGCAGTTTCCGCAATGCCCAGCAGGTCGCTGCGATCAACTGACCTGCGCCTCGAATCGCGCACCTGTTCCCCATATCTGCACGAGCGCCGCCATGACCGCTGGCATGAAGCGGCGTGATCGGGTAAACCCCGGCGCATGAACTATCGCCACATCTTCCATGCCGGCAATCCGGCCGACGTGATGAAGCACGCCGTTCTGGCGCTGATCCTGGATCATCTGCGCGCCAAACCGGCGCCCTTCTGCGTTCTCGACACCCATGCCGGCATCGGACGCTACGACCTGACTTCCGAGCAGGCCCGCAAGACCGCCGAAAGTGACGACGGCATCGGCCGCCTGTGGAGACAGCCGCCCGCCCAGCCGGGGCTTGCGCCCTATCTGGATGCCGTGCAGGCGCTGAATCCGGACGGGACCTTGCGCTGGTATCCCGGTTCTCCCCGCATCGCCCGCGCCGCCTTGCGCCCACAGGACCGCATGGTCCTGGTTGAGCTGCATCCCGAAGACGCCCACAGCCTGAAGGCGGAGTTCGCCGGTGACCGCACCGTGTCCGTTCACCAGTCCGACGCCTACACCGCGCTGAAGGCGCATTTGCCGCCCAAGGAGAAGCGCGGGCTCGTCCTGATCGATCCCCCCTTCGAACAGCCGGACGAATTCGCCCGCATGGCCGAAGGGCTGGCCCTTGCGCATCGCCGCTGGTCCACCGGCATCTTCGCCCTTTGGTATCCGATCAAGGAGCGGGCCGCGGTCTGGCGGTTCCAGGACGCGGTGGAAAAGACCGGAATCCCCAAGGTGCTGATCGCCGAGCTGACATGGCATCCGGAGGACACCCATCTGCGCCTGAACGGCTCCGGCCTGCTGATCGTCAACCCGCCCTGGAAGCTTGACGAGACGCTGCGTGACTTGCTGCCGGCCCTGCACGACGCCCTGCCCTCCACCGGCGGCGGTGCGTCGGTGAGTTGGCTGACGCCTGAGGCGTCCTGACCTGGCAGGGCCGGACAGGTCGTTGTCGACGCACGGGGCACAGAAAAAGCCCCGGTTCTTGCGGACCGGGGTTCAGGTCAGGATGGAGACCGTTCCTCTTGGATGGCTGGGCGCTTAGAAGCGGCGCTCGGTCTGCTGGGCCGCACCTTCCAGACGGGCGTTCAGCTTGCCGATGGCGGAACTGGCGGTGTTCGCCGACAGCTCGGAAATCCTGACGCTGCGGCTCAGCACCAATTGCATATTGTCCTTCAGCATCCGGCTCTGCGTCGCGTAGAAATCCGGGACCGTCCGGCTGCGCATCAGGGCGTTCATACCCTCGGCATTGCGGCTGGCGACTTCCTGAGCCAGTCCCATCCACTCGCGCCAGGCAGTCTGCCAGCCGTCGGCAAGCACGCCGCCGCACTGCACCATGACGTCCATGGTTTCACGCGTCTGGCTGGCGACCTCGCCCTGGGCCTCCTTGGACAGCCCGAGAGCGCGCTGCAACTGCTCCGACGTACGGCCGGCAACGTCGCTGGCCGTTCCCATCACCGTACGGGCAGTGTCGGCGGTCCGGCGGGTCATGTCCGCGCCGGCGTCCATCGCCTTCTGCCCGACTTCCGCACCGGCATCGGCCGCCTGGCGGCCGGTCTCGGCGGTTTCCTCGCCCATCGAACGGGCAGCGTCGGCGGCGCGGCGGGTGGTCGTCTCCCCGGTGCGGGTCAACTCTTCCACCGTGCCTTTCGCACGGTTGGCGGTATCACGCGTGGTGGTCGAGATATCTTTGTCCGTGGCCATGCGGGATGCTCCTCGAATAGGTTCGTCCGGGCGGACGCTTCTTCCCAAACTTCGCGTCGGTCATTTTGCTGCACCGCCGCATGAGTTGAGTCGTATAACACCCGGCAAGCAGAACGTTCCAGGACGCAAAATAATAGCTCCGCCCCCTTTCTTTCGGAGTACGCGGCATTTTGAAATCTTAGAGTCTTTATTTCGAAACGTTTTTTATATTATCCGACACACTCGCTCGGCAAATCTTCTCAAAATCCGTGTTTCTTTCCGAGTCTCGCCTGGATTTCACCGGCGATGCCCCGACGGAAGACCAACACGCAGACGACGAAGATGCAGCCGATGACCACCGGCACCGGCAGGCTGGTCGCCGCCAGATAGTTTTCCAGTGTCACCACCAGCGCCGCACCGATCACAGGGCCGGACATCGTGCCCATGCCCCCCAGCAGCGTCATCAACACCACTTCGCCCGACATCTGCCACGTCACGTCGGTCAGGCTGGCGAGCTGGAAGACGATGGCCTTGGTGCCACCGGCCAGCCCGGCAAGGGTCGCCGACAGAAGGAAGGCGACCAGCTTGTAGCGGTCGGTGCGGTAGCCGAGCGAGATCGCACGCGGTTCATTCTCGCGGATGGCCTTCAGGACTTGACCGAAGGGCGAATGGACCGCGCGCCAGATGATGGCGAAGCCGATCAGAAATATCGCCAGCACGGTGTAATACATCGCCATCGGGTTGTTCAGGTCGAACAACCCGAACAGGGTGCCGCGCGGCACGCCCTGGATGCCGTCCTCGCCGTGGGTGAAGGGCAGTTGCAGCGCCAGGAAGAAGATCATCTGGCTCAGCGCCAGAGTGATCATGGCGAAGTAGATGCCCTGACGCCGAATGGCGATGCCCCCGAACACCAACCCCAGGAAGGCCGAAGCGGCGGTGCCAAGCAGGATGCCGAGTTCAGGCGGCAGCCCCCAGACCTTCACCGCATGGGCGGTGACATAGGCGGCACTGCCGAAGAAGGCGGCGTGGCCGAAGCTCAAGAGGCCGCCGAAGCCGATCAGCAGGTTGAAGGCGCAGGCGAACAGCGCGAAGCACAGCACCTTCATCAGGAAGACGGGATAAAGCAGGAAGGGAGCCGCCAGCAGGCCGGCGAGCACCATCAGCGCACCGGTCCTCCACAGCGTCAGGCCCTTGTCGGAAACCGACACCTGTGCGGCGGTACGGGGAGCCTTGGCGAGGGACCGGCCGCCCCTTTGCGAATGGAGGCTCATAGGCTCACCTTTCCCGTCCGAACAGGCCGGCGGGCTTGATCATCAGCACCACCGCCATGATGACGAAGACCACGATGTTCGAGGCCTCCGGGTAGAACACCTTGGTCAGCCCTTCCAGCAGGCCCAGGCCGTAGCCGGTCAGCACCGCCCCCAGGATCGACCCCATACCGCCGATCACCACCACCGCGAACACCACGATGATCAGGTTGGATCCCATCAGCGGCGATACCTGATAGATGGGTGCGGCCAGCACGCCGGCCAGCCCGGCCAGCGCCACGCCGAAGGCGTAGGTCAACGTCACCATGCGCGGCACATTGATGCCGAACGCCTGGACCAGAACCGGGTTTTCGGTTGCCGCGCGCAGATAGGCGCCCAGCTTGGTCTTTTCGATGGCGATCCAGGTGCTGAGGCAGACGACCAGCGACGCCACCACGACCCAGCCGCGATAGTTGGGCAGGAACATGAAGCCCAGATTCTGCCCACCCTTCAGCGCGTCGGGAATCGGATAGGGCTGGCCGGAAACGCCATACTGGTGGCGGAAGGCACCCTCCACGATCAACGCGAGGCCGAAGGTCAGCAGCAGGCCGTAGAGATGGTCCAGTTTGTACAGCCGCGACAGCAGCGTTTTCTCCAGCACCACCCCGAACAGCCCGACGATCAGCGGCGCCAGCAGCAGCGCCCACCAATAGCCGATGCCGAGCTGGGTCAACAGCAGCCACGCCACGAAGGCGCCCATCATGTACAGCGCGCCATGGGCGAAGTTGATGACGTTCAGCATGCCGAAGATCACCGCCAACCCAAGGCTGAGCAGCGCGTAAAACGATCCGTTGATCAGCCCCAGCAGAAGCTGTCCGAACAGCGCCTGGGGCGGAATGCCGAAAATCGTCCCCATCATGAGCGTCGCCCTCTCCCCGCGGCTCCCCCTGCCGCCGCGCCGGCCTGACGACCGTTGCGGCGGCGGGGATGCCGCTTCGTCACGTCTTGCCTTTACTCACGGGTTTCTTTCACTTGGGCAGCTTGCAGCCGCTCTCTTCGAAGGTGGCGAAGGCCTCGTTGCCAGGAATGGTGCGGAGGATCTCGTAATAGTCCCAGGGCCCCTTCGATTCCGACGGCTTCTTCACCCGCGCCAGATACATGTCGTGGACCATGCGCCCGTTGGGCAGGATGGTGCCGTTCTTGGCGAACATGTCGTTGACCGGCATTTCCTTCATCTTGGCGGCGACGGTCGGCCCGTCGTCGGTGCCGGCTGCCTCGATGGCCTTCAGGTAATGGCGCACGGCGGAATAGCTGCCGGCCTGCACCATGGTCGGCATCTTGCCGTGGCGATCGAAGAACTTCTTGGACCAGGCGCGGGTCTCGTCGTTGCGGTCCCAATAGAAGCCGGTGGTCAGAACCAGATCCTGGGCGACCTGCAACCCCAGAGCATGCACGTCCGACAGGAAGATCAGCAGACCGGCCAGCTTCTGCTGACCGCTCTGCGTCAGGCCGAATTCCGAGGCCTGCTTGATCGAAGTGATGGTGTCGCCGCCGGCATTCGCGAGCCCGACGATCTTGGCGCCCGACGCCTGGGCCTGCAGCAGGAAGGATGAGAAGTCGGCGGTGTTCAGAGGCGCCTTGACCGATCCCACCACCTTGCCGCCGGCCTTCTTCACCTGGGCCGAGGTGTCCGCTTCCAACTGGTGGCCGAAGGCATAGTCCGCGGTGATGAAGAACCAGCTGTCCCCCCCCTCCTTCACAATGGCCTGACCGGTGCCGACCGCCAGCGCGCGGGTGTCGTAGGGCCAGTGGAAGCCGGTCGGGGAGCAGGCGTCGCCGGTCAGGCGCGAGGTGGCCGGGCCTTCCATCAGGAAGATCGTCTTCTTTTCCCTCGTCACTTCCTGGACCGCCAGCGCGACGCCGGAATTCGGCACGTCGACGATCACGTCGACTCCGTCCTGGTCGATCCATTGGCGGGCGAGGTTGGACCCGATGTCGGGCTTGTTCTGGTGATCGGCTGTAATGATCTGGATCGGTTTGCCCAGAATCTTGTTACCGAACTCCTCCGCCGCCATGCGCGCGGCAACTGCCGAACCCTCGCCGCCGAGATCGGCATATAGGCCGGAGCGGTCGTTCAGCACACCGATCTTGACCATGTCGCCGGACAGCTTGCCCTGCTGGGCACTGGCCGGCCCCGTGGACAGGATACCGATCGTCAGGGCGGCCAGGGCGGCACCGGTCAAAAGACGTGCGAGCATGCGTGAATTCCTCCCCCTCAGCGTTGCATTGCGCATGGTTTCGGGTGACTTGCCGGACCGGTTCGTCAGGCTGTTCCCCCGCGCGGTCGCGCCGGCCCATCCGTCCGCTTTTCCGGGACCATCAGGCCTTCCGCGCCGCCGCTTCCCAACCACTATGCAGGGGCATCACCTTGTAAGCGAAGCAGATTTTCAGTCTTCCAAACAATTTTCATCGAGGGTCGGACGAAACGCCCGCTTTTTCCATTCGGGGGTGTATGGCGCCGGCCGGCGACGGGGCCAGCTCCAGCCTGCGGCGGTCGAACCGCCGCATGATCGGCGTCACCGTCGCACCGTGGACGAGAATCGAGAGAAGCACGATCAGCGCTGCCTGCCTCAGAAATGCCCCCGACGCGGTCTGTCGTCCGGACATCTTCCTGGCATGCGCAGGTCCACTTCCCGTCGATGCAGAATGACGCGGAAGTATTCAGCGAGATAAATGGAATGGTGGAAAGGCAGCGAAGGTGCCGGCTCGTTCAGCTTGGCTTTCCTGCCCCGTTCCGCTTGTTGCCGGCGGAAACCGTCCACGCCAGACAGGGGCGTGATGGTCGGGGAAACGTGCCTGGATGCCGCCCGCGGGAGCCGGAACCGCGGGGGCCGTCGCAAATCCGGCTTTTCTCAGGCCGCTGAGGTCATCGGAAAGCCACTATAGTCGAGCGAGGCCGACCAGAAGCGTTCCAGCTTCCGCAGAGTCTCATTCGCCTTGGTCAGTTCTTCGTCGCTGAAACCGGCCTTTTCCAGGGCGGCCAGATGACGCTCGAACATGACGCTGATCTTCTCCCGCAGGTCCAAGCCCTTCTCCGACAGGCGGACGCGGACGGACCGGCGGTCGTGCGGAGAGCGTTCCTGTCCGAGATAGCCGTTCTCGACCATCTTCTTGACGTTGTAGGAGACGTTGGAGCCCAGGTAATAGCCGCGCGCGGTCAGTTCGCCGACCGTCATCTCGTCTTCACCGATATTATAGAGGATCAGGCTCTGGACGTTGTTGATGTCCTGGATCCCAAGCCGGTCGAGTTCGGTCTTGAGCACTTCGAGAAAGTGGCGGTGAAGCCGCTCGATCAACAGAATGCTCTCATAATAGGGTTTGCGCACCGCGGTCTCCTTTGGCTCTAACCGGCCGTTCCCCGCGCAAGGACGATACCGGGACCTTAAGGCGAGATTAACCGATCATTCGTCGGCAATCATCCTAATAATTCCGGAAAAAGTCCGGCACAACCCGTCTGTACAGGCCACTTTCGCCGGGTGCTCCCATCCGACTGTTTTCGACCGGGCGGAGGCTCCGGCATAGCCGGAACGGAGTGGCCCCGGAGACCGCGCCGGGGCCGCGTCCTTCACCCTTTAAGGTCAGTCACGGAACACCAGATCCCCGCCTGCAGGCTCGGCGAAATGACGCTCCACGTCGGAAGGTCCGACATCGGCCAGATCGGCCGGCTTCCATTTCGGGTTCTTGTCCTTGTCGACCAGCACGGCACGGATGCCTTCGTAGAAATCGTCCCCGGCAAGGCAGGCGAGGCTGAGGCGGAGTTCCTGCACCATGCAGGCCTCGAAATCCAGCTTGGCCCCGCGGCGCAGGGCCGCCAGCGTCACCTTCAGGCTGGTCGGCGAGACGCGGCGCAGGGTGGCGGCCTGTCCGGCCGCCCACTCCGTCCCCTCGGTCTCCAATGCCTTGATGATCGCCTCGACGCTGTCGAAGCCATAGCAGCGGTCGACCGCGGCGCGAATCGCGGTCACCGACGCCTCGCCGGCCTCGCCGCGATGGGTCGCCAGCGCCTTGTCCGCCGGGATGCCGGCCGCCAGATCATCGACCAGTGCGTCGATCTTCCCGCTCGGCACGAAGGCGTCGGCGGCACCGATGGCCAGCATGTCGGCGGCCTTCAGCCGGTCGCCGGTCAGGCCCAGCCAGGTGCCGACCTGCCCCGGCAGCCGGGGCAGGAAATAGGTGCCTCCGACATCGGGATAGAGGCCGATGCCCGTTTCCGGCATGGCGAACAGGGTCCGTTCGGTGACGATGCGGTGGCTGCCATGAACCGACAGACCGACGCCGCCGCCCATGGAAATGCCGTCGACCAGCGCGACATAGGGCTTGGACAGCCGCTTGATCAGCCGGTTCAGCACATATTCCTCGCTGAAGAAGGCGCGGACCGACGCCATGTCGCCATGGCCCTCCTTCGCCGACTTCCCCGCCTCATAGAGGCTGACGACGTCGCCGCCGGCGCAGAAGGCCTTTTCGCCCGCACCGCGGATCACGACGGCCTTGATCTCCGGGTCCGCGTTCCAGGCCCGCAGCTGCGGATCCAGCAGCCTGATCATGCCCAGCGTCAGGGCGTTCAGCGCCTTCGGCCGGTTGAGCGTGACGAGGCCGATGGCGCCCCGACGTTCGAACAGAATCTCAGCAGCGTCGCTCATCTTTTTGTATTTTCTCGATTATTGTTGAAGGTCGGGCGGTGGCGGACCACCCGCTTCGTCCAACCCCGATGCATCCCCAGATACATCGGGCGAAGCCAGCGGCCACCGCAGATGATACGGGAGCCTGCGCCCCTGTCAAACCGGCCATACGGCACCGGATGTTCGCTGGCGCCGCCGCAAGCGCCACCGTATTTCCGATCAAGGAACTTCGCCCCCCTTGGACCGTTGCGCTCACGCTCTCATCTGATCAGCACAGCCACGAGACGCAGTCCATAGAAGGTTCGATGCCATGCCGCTTCCCAACCCGGCCGGTCAGCCATGAAGGTCGGTGTCATCCTGAACCAGCAGGCCGGTTCCCTGGTCGACCGCCCTTTGGACGGGGCCAGACAGGCGATCCGCACCGCCTTCGAGCGGCATGGCGCCGAGGTCGATCTGCACACCGTTGACGGCGCCCAATGCACCGAGACCATCCAGCGGGTGCTGGAATCCGACGCCGAGACGGTGGTGGTCGGCGGCGGTGACGGCACACTGCACAGCGCGGTGAAGCTGGCGCTGCCCACCGGCAAGACGCTGGGGGTGATTCCCCTGGGCACACTCAACCTGTTGGCACGGGATCTTCATATCCCACTTGAACTGGAGGCTGCGGCGGAAGCCCTGGCGTCCGGCCGTGTCCGCGCCATCGATGTCGCCGAGGTGAATGGCGAGCCCTATACCAACAGCTCCATCCTCGGCTTCTACCCCCAGGTGGTGCAGGAACGTGAACGTCAGCGCAAGCTCCACCGTCTGCTGAAATGGCCGGGTGCCGCCCTGGCCCTGGCGAAGACCCTGTACCGGCTGCCGATGCTGGATGTCCGTCTGGATTGGGGCGAGGGTCCGAAGCGGATGCGCACGCCGATCCTGGTCGTCTCCAACAATGTCTACGACGACGGCTTCGGCCTCGTCCTCAGCAGACAGGCCCTGGATGGCGGAAAACTTGGGGTCTATGTCGCCCGCGAACGGAACGCCTTTGCGATGCTCCGGTTGATGGGACGGCTGGTCGCCGGTTCCTGGAAGCAGGATGAGGCGCTCGACACCTATGCGGTCACCAGCCTGACGGTCCACAGCCGCCGCCATCGCCTGAAGATGGTCAACGATGGCGAAATCCGGAAGCTGCATGCGCCGCTTCAGTACCGGATTCGTCCAGGCGCCCTGAAGGTTCTGGCACCCGGCTGAGAGAAAGGATGAAGATGGCGTGAAACGGCTCGCTCACATCTCCGATCTGCATTTCGGGCGGATCGACCCCCGAGTGGTCGATGGGCTGCTGGCCGACCTGACGGCACAGGCGCCTGACCTGATCGTCATTTCCGGCGACTTCGTGCAGCGGGCCAAGGCGCGCCACTTCGAGGAAGCACGAGCCTTCCTGCAGAAATTACCCGTTCCTTACATAGCTGTACCGGGAAATCATGATATTCCGGTTTATAACGTGTTCAAGCGGTTCACCGACCCGTTCGGCCATTACCGGCGCTACATCACCAGCGATTTCAGCCCGCTGCACATCGATGACGAGATTGCTGTGCTGGGCATCAACACCGCCCGTCCGGTCATCATGGATTTCTCCGAAGGACGGATGAACAAGCGGCAGATCGCCCGTGTACGCGAGGTTTTCTGCGGCATGCCCGACACCATGTTCAAGGTGCTGTTCACCCACCATCCCTTCCTGCCGCCGCCGGATCTGCCGAAGACCCAGCTGGTCGGGCGCCACAAGCTGGCCTTGCCGGCGTTGGAAAGCTGCGGCATCGACCTGCTGCTGGCGGGCCATCTGCACAAGGCCTATTCCGGCGACATCATGAGCTTCCACACCCAGATCGCGCGCTCGATCCTGGTCGCCCAGGCCTCAACCGCGACCTCCACCCGCCTGCGGAACGAGACCAACGCCTATAACCTGATCATCGTCGACCAGCCGACCGTCACCTTCGAGGTGCGGTCATGGGAGGGTGCGGCCTTCACCGGCGGGCTGGTCTCCACCTACCGCAAGCAGGGGAACCGCTGGGCCCTGCAGGCGCAGGACACCGGCTTCCGTCCGGCAAGCGGCGATCCGGTCGCCGCCGCCTTGGAAGCGGCCGACCGTCCTTCACGGGGACAGGACCGGGACAGGGCATGAAGCCCGCGCAAGGCAGGCGGCTCCTCCCAAAGGACCGCGACCGCCCCCACGGCTTGAGTTCACGATGAGGGAAGGCGTAGGATCGCCGCACTCGTTCTAAGTGCATGGTCCCTGCGATGCCGATCTCCCTCCCCGCCGCCTTCCCGCGCACACGTCTGCGCCGCAACCGCGCCGACGCCTGGACCCGCCGTCTGGTCGCCGAGAATACGCTGACCGTCGACGACCTGATCTGGCCGGTCTTCGTGATCGAGGGCGAGAACCGTCGGGAGCCGGTCGCCTCGATGCCTGGCGTGGAGCGCCTGACCATCGACCTGCTGTGCGAGGCGGTGGCGTCCGCCGCTTCGCTCGGCATTCCCTGCATCGCCCTGTTCCCGGTCGTCGGCTCCGACGCCAAGTCGGAGGACGCGGCGGAGTCCTACAACCCCGAAAACCTGATGAACCGAGCCATCCGGGCGGTGAAGGCGGCCGCCCCGGAGGTCGGCATTCTCGGCGACGTGGCGCTCGATCCCTACACCATCCACGGCCATGACGGCCTCATGCGCGACGGCTACATCCAGAACGACGAGACCGTCGAGGTTCTGGTCCGTCAGGCCCTGTCGCAGGCGGAGGCCGGCTGCGATATCGTCGCCCCGTCGGACATGATGGACGGCCGCATCGGCGCCATCCGCGACGCGCTCGACAAGGACGGTTATCAGCTGACCCGCGTCTGCTCCTATGCCGCCAAATACGCCTCCGCCTTCTATGGCCCGTTCCGCGACGCGGTGAACTCCGGCGGCTTCCTGAAGGGCGACAAGACCACCTATCAGATGAACCCGGCCAACAGCGACGAGGCCCTGCGCGAGGTCGCCTGCGACCTGCAGGAAGGGGCGGACATGGTGATGGTGAAGCCCGGCCTGCCCTATCTCGATATCATCCGCCGGGTTAAGGACCAGTTCGCGGTTCCGACCTTCGCCTATCATGTGTCGGGTGAATACGCGATGCTGCGCGCCGCGTCGGCCAACGGCTGGCTGAACTACGACAAGACGCTGCTGGAAACGCTGATGGGGTTCAAGCGGGCCGGCTGCGATGCCATCCTGACCTATGGCGCGGTGGACGCCGCGACTCTGCTCCAGCGGGGCTGAGCGGTTCGGAGCCATCTTTGAGCCGTACGGGGCCGCAGAGCGATCAGCGGCCCTTTATCGTCGGAGGCATCCAACCCAACGGAGACGCTCCCGATGACCCTGACCGCCTTCTTCCGCCCGGCCCTGATGGGCGCTCTGCTGCTGGCCGCCTCCCCCGCCGCGGCGTTCGAACTGCACAGTTCCGACTTCAGCGAAAAATCGCCGATCCCAGAACGCAACGTCTTCTCCGGCTTCGGCTGCAGCGGCGCCAACCAGTCGCCGGCCCTGAGCTGGACGGCACCGCCGGCCGGCACGCGCAGCCTCGCCGTCACCATCTACGATCCCGACGCGCCGACCGGCAGCGGATGGTGGCACTGGGTGCTGTACAACCTGCCGGCCGACAGCCGCGGCCTGCCCGCCGGGGCCGGCGATCCGGCCAAGCCGCTGCTGCCTGCCGGCGCGGTCCAGGGCCGCACCGATTACGGCACCGCAGGATATGGCGGTCCCTGCCCGCCGCAGGGCGACACGCCGCACCGCTATATCGTCACCGTTCACGCGCTGAAGATCGACAGCCTGTCCCTGCCGGCGGATGCGTCCGCCGCAATGGTCGGCTTCAACCTGAATGCCGCCACTCTGGCGAAGGCGACGCTGACCGCCCGCTACGGCCGTTGATCGACCGCTGGCCGTCGCCATAGGATGATGCCATGGGTCCAGACCTCCTTGCCCGCCTGTCCCGCTTCGCCGCCCGCGACCAGCGTCCGGGAGCGGGCGACCGTCCGCACCGGCCGGAGCTGTGGGCCTTCATCGCCCATGACTGCGAGCGGCTGGCGGAGGTGCGGATCGAGCGCACCGCCCTGATCGCCGTGTTGGAGGGCGTCAAGGAGCTGACCGACGCCGCCGGCACCACCCGCAGCTTTCCCGCCGGCACGGCCATGCTGCTGCCGCCGGGCTGGTGCGGGTCGGTGGTGAACGATCCCGGTTCCGCCGGCCGCTACCGCGCCCTGGTGCTGGAGTTCCCCGCGGAGATGGTTCGGCGGCTTCTGCGCGCCCACGGCACGGAGGGGCTGACCCAGCGCACCCGGCCGGGCGACTGGCATGTCGCCCTGACGCCGGCCCTGACCGACGCCATCCACCACGCCGCCGCCGGCTTGACCGCAGACCCGCCGCTGCCGCCGAAGCTGGCCGAGCATCGTTGCATGGAGGTGCTTCTGGCCCTGCTGGAGGACGGCGTCTGGTGGCTGGGTCCGGTCGCGCCGACCGGCACCGCCGACGCGGTCCGCCAACTGCTGCGCACCCGGCCGGATACCGCCTGGACGGCGGACAGCGTCGCCGGTGCGCTCAACCTCAGCACCGGCACGCTGCGCCGCCGGCTGTCGGAGGAAGGCTGCTCGGTCCGCAGCATCCTGGTGGAGGAGCGTGTCTCCCATGCCCGCGATCTCCTGGAACGCGAGGGGCTGAGCGTGCAGGAGGCGGCGGAAGCCTGCGGCTACGCCAACCGGTCCCACTTCGCCCGGCGCATCCGCGCCGCCGTCGGCGTCAACCCATCGGACCTTCGCGACCGTTGACCGGTGCGGAGCCATAGGCCCGCACCAACGCTGCCACCGACTCGGCGATCACCCGCTCCGGATCGGCGGCGACCGGCAGGCCAAGCATGGTCGGCCAGAACAGCACCTCCTTCATGCCGCCCAACAGCTGGGTCGCCGCCACATGCGGATCGGGGGCGTTCAGCCGGCCTCGCGCATGCTGGGCGGCGATATAGTCGTCGAGCAGCGCATAGGCCTGCCCCTTCCCGCCTTCCAGATAGTCCTGCGACAATTCGGGAAAGCGTTGATGCTCGGCGATGACGAGGCGCAGCAGCCCGCGCACCTCCGGCCGGCGCATATGGACCAGCAGCGACCGCAGGAAGGCGGGCAGCGCCTGTTCCGGCGGCTGATCGTGGCGAAGCGTCTGGTCGCCGTCGCTGTTGAACCCCTTGTACAGGCCGGCAACCACGGCCTGGAACAGCTCCCGCTTGCCGGGGAAGTGATTGTAGACGGTGCGCTTCGACACATTCGCGTCGGCGGCGATGGCGTCCATCGATGACGCCTCGTACCCGTGGGTCAGGAAGGCGCGGGTCGCCGCCTCCACCACCGCATCCCGCTTCGCCGAACCGCGCACAGCATCACCCTCCCGAGACATTGACATTCCCCCGCCGCCAAGTACACTGCACCGTGTAGTGTATTTTCTGCCGCAGGCTCCCAGGGTAATCCGCCCGGCCGCGGCACGGGAGGGGTAAAGCGATGAAACAACGCAACATCGGCAGCATTCTCTCGGTTTCCGAGATCGGTCTCGGCTGCATGGGCATGTCGGAGTTCTACGGACCGACCGACGATTCCCAGTCGCTCACCACGCTGGAGCGGGCGTTCGAACTTGGCGTCACCCATTACGACACCGCCGACATGTACGGCAGCGGCCATAACGAATCGCTGCTCGCCCGCTTCCTGGCCGGCAAGCGCGACCGGCTGGTGATCGCGACCAAGTTCGGCATCGTCCGCCAGCCCGGCGAGTACGCCCGCCGCATCGACACCAGCCCGGCCTATGTGGCGCAGGCCTGCGACGCCTCGCTGAAGCGGCTGGGGGTGGAGACCATCGATCTCTACTACGCCCACCGCGTCAACCCGGACACCCCGGTGGAGGAGACGGTCGGCGCCATGGCCGATCTGGTGAAGGCCGGCAAGGTCCGGGCGCTCGGCCTGTCGGAGGTCTCGGCCACGACCCTGCGACGCGCGCATGCCGTCCACCCCATCGCCGCCGTGCAGAGCGAATACTCGCTATGGACCCGCGACGTAGAGGATGCGGTGCTGCCGGCCTGCCGGGAGCTGGGGATTTCGCTGGTCGCCTACGCCCCGCTCGGCCGCGGCATGCTGACCGGCGCGGTCAGCAGCCCCGACCAGTTCGCCGAGAACGACTTCCGCCGCGTGGCACCGCGCTTCGCCGGCGGGAATTTCGACCGCAATCTGGCCCTGGTCGAGCAGGTGAAGGCGCTGGCGGCGCAGAAGGGCTGCACGCCGGGACAGGTGGCGCTGGCGTGGCTGCTGGCGCAAGGACCGGAGATCCTGCCGATTCCGGGGACCAAACGGATCAAATATCTGGAGGAGAATGTCGGCGCCGCCGCGGTGACGCTGACCGAGGCGGAGGTGAAGGCGCTGAGCGACGCACTGCCGCCGGGTGCCGCAGCGGGCGACCGCTATACGGCGGAGGGGATGCGGGGGGTGAATGTGTGAGGCAGTCTCAGTGACGGATTGCCCCCTCCCCATCCCTCCCCCGCTTCGCGGGAGAGGGGGTAGAACGCTTGCTGGGAGGAGGGTATTTGGGCGGGCGGCGGAGTTCCCTCTCCCGCGATCGGACCGGCCTTCGGCCGGCCGAGAGCGGGGGAGGGTTAGGGAGGGGGCACCGGCACTCCCCCCTACTTCGGCGTCCCCGCCCAGACCTGGAACTGCGTGGTCTCCAGCAGCATGTCGCTGTGCCCGAAGGCCGTCTTGAACAGCTTGCCGACGCCGGCCGTCCGCTGGGTCACCGCCACCAGCGTGCCGCGCAGCTTCAGATACTGCTTCGTTCCGGCCACCAGCGCGTCGAGCATGCCGAAATCCTCATCCTTGCCACGATGAAGCGGGGGGTTGGACAGGATCAGGCCGAAGCGCTCGCGGGTGCCCAGCCCCGCCAGCCCGTCGCTCAGCACCAGTTCGGCATCGGGCACATTCTGGCGGGCGGCGTGCAAAGCCACCGCATCGATGTCCAGCAGGGTCAGCGGTGCATCGGGCTGGCGTTCCCGCACCGCCCGCGCGATCACCCCGGCACCGCAGCCGAAGTCCAGCACACGGGTGCCGGCCGCCACCTCCGGCAGCACCTTCAGCAGGCACTCGGTGCCGACATCCAGATGTCCGTGGGCGAACAGGCCGGGATAGGACACCAGTTCCAGCGTCCGGTCCGGCAGTGTCAGGGGAACGGTCTGCCGCCAATCCTCCAGCGCGCCCTTGGCCGGCGCATCGGTGCGCCGGGTCAGCAGCAAGCGGGCACGCCGCTTGATGATCAGCGTTTCCGGCTCTCCGGCCAGCCCGTCGAGATGCTTGGGCGCGCTGGTCACGCCCTCGTCGTTGCCGCCGGCGATCCACAGAGGCGCACCGGGGGCAAGGCGCGAGGCCAGCGCATGCAGCGCCATCTCGAATCCGGCCCAGCCGCGCGGCAGGCGCAGCACGGCGCCGTCGAACGGCCCCTCTGCCGGCCAGGGCGTGGCAACCTGCCCGCCGACAGCGAGCCGGTTCCACACCACCACCTCCGCCCCGCCGTCGCGAAGCGCGTCGGCGATGGCGCCGTCGCTGTCGAAGGCAACAAGAATCCGGCCCTGTGGCCGGATGTCGGACAGGGCTTCGGCGGCCACGGCGGCGACGGTGGAGTCGCGGTCCGTGGCCCGGTTGTCGAGACGTGCCACCTGGATCAGCCCTTGTCGCGCATCAGCCGCGCCTTGTCGCGCTGCCAGCTGCGTTCCTTCTCGCTCTCGCGCTTGTCGTGCTTCTTCTTGCCGGTGGCGAGACCGATCTCGACCTTGGCGAAGCCGCGTTCGTTGAAATAGACCGACATCGGCACGAGCGTCACGCCCTTCTGCTTGATGCCGGCCGCGAGCTTGTCCAACTCGCGGCGGCGGACCAGCAGCTTGCGCGGGCGCTTGGGCTCATGCTGATCGACGCGGCCGGCCTGGAGATATTCGGGGATGTAGGCGTTGAACAGAAACAGTTCCCCGCCCTTCAGGCCGGCATAGGCCTCGTTCACGCTGGCGCGGCCGCCGCGAAGCGACTTCACCTCCGACCCGGTCAGCATGATCCCGGCTTCGAGAACATCGTCGATGAAGAAGTCGAATCGCGCGCGGCGGTTCTGCGCCGCGTATTTTTTAGCTTCCTCGCGCGTCGCCAAGTCTCTCTCCTCTACGGCCCTTGCTGTCGGTTACGACAACAGGCCGGCTTTGGTCATGGCTCCACGCACGGCGGCGCGGGCGTTGTCGGAGGCCGGAACCAGCGGCAGGCGCACTTCGTCGGTGGCGAGACCCAGCAGGCTGGCGGCGAACTTCACCGGAGCCGGGCTGGTCTCGACGAACATCGAGTCGTGCAGCGGCGACAGCACGTCGCGCAGGCGGAAGGCCTCCTTCAGATCGCCCTTGGCCCAAGCGTTCTGCATGGCGGAGCACAGCGCCGGCGCGATGTTCGCGGTGACGGAGATGCAGCCCACGCCGCCCTGCGCGTTGAAGGCCAGCGCGGTGGCGTCCTCGCCCGACAGCTGGATGAAGTCGCGGCCGACCTCCTGCAGCAGGCGGGACGGGCGGGACAGGTCGGCGGTGGCATCCTTCACGCCGACGATGTTGGGCAGCTTCGCCAGCCGGGCCATCGTCGCCACAGACATATCCACGACACTGCGGCCGGGAATGTTGTAAATGAAGATCGGCAAATCCGCCGCGTCATGGATCGCCTTGAAATGCTGGTACAGACCCTCTTGAGACGGCTTGTTGTAGTAGGGCGTGACCACGAGCGCCGCCTGCGCGCCGGCCTGCCTGGCATGGCGGGTCAGCGCGATCGCCTCGTCGGTCGAATTGGAACCGCTCCCGGCCATCACCGGGACCTTGCCGCCGGCGGCCTCGATGCACAACTCCACGACGCGGTTGTGTTCATCGTGGGACAGGGTCGGCGACTCGCCGGTGGTGCCGCAGGGCACCAGACCATGCGTGCCCTGGGCGACCTGCCACTCCACGAAGGACTGGAAGGCCTTCTCGTCCACTTTCCCGCCCTTGAACGGAGTCAGAAGGGCGACGATGGAACCGTGGAACATGGCTGCCTCCTCAGTCGGCTTAGCTGGAAAAAAGAGTTGCGCACATTATCCCTCCCCGCCGCCCTCGGCAAGAGCGCCCGGACCGCTGTTTTCGCGGGTCTCCTCACCCTTATCGCCGCGGTTCCCGGCGCCCTGCCCGCCGCGGCGCTGAGCGCACAGGACATCGCCATCTATCGCGAGGCTTTCAAGCTCGCCGACAACGACCGGCTTGCCGAGGCGCTGGCAACGGCGACGCGTGCGCAGGACCCGTTACCGGCGAAGGTTTTGCGCTGGATGGCGCTCGCCACTCCCGGCGGCGGCAGCTTCGCCGAAATCACCGCCTTCATCCGCGACAATCCGGACTGGCCCAACATGGCGGCGCTGCGCCGTCAGGCCGAGCTGGCGATGCCCGATATCCCGCCGGCCGAGGTGGTGGAGTGGTTCCGCCAGAGCCCGCCGCAGACCAACGACGGCTTCGTCCGCCATGCCGATGCGCTGATCGCCACCGGCAGCGTGGAGCGCGCGACCGCGCTGATCCGCAAGCAATGGACCGACGCCACCTTCACCCCGGACGAGGAGGCGACCTTCCTTGCCCATTACACGCCCTATCTGCGCCCGCAGGACCACAAGGCGCGCATCGACCGGCTGCTGTGGGCCAAGCAGGAGGCGCCGGTCCGCCGGATGCTGCCCTTCTTCGACGAGGCCTATGACACGCTGATCGAGGCACGCATCGCGCTGGACGGCGACAGCCCGAACGCCGACGCGGCGCTGTCGCGCGTTGCCCCTGCACTGCGGGACGATCCCGGCCTGATGTTCGACCGCGCCCGCTATCTGCGCCGGAAGGGCGACGATGCCGGCGCGCTGGAGATCATGGCCCGCGCCGGCACCGACCTCGGCCGTCCGCAGGCCTGGTGGCCGGAGCGTCATCTGCTGGCCCGCCGGGCGATGGAACGCGGCGACTTCAACCTCGCCTACCGTCTGGTCAGCACCCACGGCATGACCGAGGGCAGCGCCTTCGCCGACGCCGAGTTCCTGTCGGGCTTCCTGGCTCTGCGCTTCCTCGACAAGCCGTCGGAGGCCTTCGCCCATTTCCACAAGCTCTACCGCTCCGTCTCGGCCCCGATCAGCAAGGCGCGCGGCGCCTACTGGTGCGGACGGGCGGCGGAGGCGCTGGGACAGACGGAGCCCGCCCGCGACTGGTATGCCAAGGCCGCGACCTACCCCACCACCTTCTACGGCCAGCTGGCCTTCCGCCATGTCTCCAACGGTGCCGTCACCCTGCCGACGCCGCCGTCGGTGTCCAGCGCCGACAGCGCCGCCTTCAACCGGCGCGAGGTGGTGCGCGTCGCCCGCCTGCTGGCGGAGATCGGCGGCAGCACCGACGACCGGCTGGGCAGCTTCGTCCGCCGCGTCAGCCTGGATGCCAAGACCCCCGCCGACTATGTTCTCGCCGCCCGGCTGGCGAGCGAGGTCGGCCGCCGCGACCTCGCCGTCGCCGCGGCCAAGGACGCGGCGCAGAACGAGGTGTTCCTGGTCGAGGCCGGCTACCCGATGATCGACGCCCGGCCGGCGGCGCCGGATCTGGCGCTGATCCACGGCATCATCCGGCAGGAGAGCACCTTCAACCCCACCATCGTCTCGTCGGCCGGCGCCCGCGGCCTGATGCAGCTGATGCCGGCCACGGCGCAGCTGGTGGCGGGCAAGCTGGGGCTCAAGCACACCAACGCCCGGCTGACCTCGGATCCAGGCTACAACGTCACGCTGGGCTCGGCCTATCTGTCGGAGCTGATCGACCGCTTCAACGGCTCCTGGGTGCTGGCCGTCGCCGGCTACAATGCCGGGCCGAACCGGGTGCGCCAGTGGCTGCAGACCTATGGCGATCCGCGGACCGAAACGGTGGACGTGGTCGACTGGATCGAGCTGATCCCGATCTCCGAGACCCGCAACTATGTCCAGCGCGTGCTGGAGGCCGTCCAGGTCTACCGCAGCCGCCTTGGTGGCGACCGGGTGGAGCCGAATCTGGACAGGGATCTGCGGCGGTAGGGGGATGGTGACCCCTCCCTCCCACGGCTTTGCCGCGGGTCCCTCCCTCCCCCGCTTTCAGCGGGAGAGGGGAGAGTTTGCATGGCGGCGGCAGTTCCCTCTCCCACTGAAAGTGGGGGAGGGTTAGGGAGGGGGCCGTTACGCCCCCACCCTCACCCCTTCGGCCGTTCCGCCCGCGAATAGTTGCTGAAATGCCCCTCCTTCGCCGCCATCCGGCGGGCCGACTGGACGACGGCGCCGGACTTGCCCTCCGGCGCCACGTTCGACAGCTGACGGGTCAGATCGGCGCTGCCGCAAGAGGGGCAGACCGGCGTTTCTCCAGAGCGCACAAGGCTCTCGAACCCATGGTCGCAGGCTTTGCAACGGTACGAGTAAAGCGGCATCGGAACCTCCCGGCACGAATCGCGTCGTACCGAGTATCCCGCAATATCCACATTCTGAAAAAGGTTTTGTTGCGCCGCACCAAGCGCGGCGAACCGCGGCGGTGTCAGGCTGCCACGCCGCCGAAGTCGAAGCCTGCGGCCTCCACCGCCTGCCGGACCACCTCGGCCGCGATGCCTCCATCCACCAGCACGGTGCCGGTCGCGAGGTCCACGGTCACGGCCGCGTCGGGCGCCGCCTTGATGATCGCGTTGGATACCGAGCGGGCGCAGCCGCCGCAGGTCATTCCATCCACCTTGTAAGCATCGGCCATCGTCACAGGGCTCCCCTCACGGTCGGGTCAGCCGCCGGCATGGTGCGTCCGCACCACCGCGCTGACCGGGACAAGTACGAAGCCACGCTTTTGCACCTCCGGTAGCCAGGACGCCAGGGCATCGATTGTCGCATCATGCGGGTGGCCGATGGCGACGGCGTAGCCCTGCCGCTTCGCCACCTGTTCCGTCTTCGCCAACTGCGCCTTGACCGCGGCGACCGTCTCCTGGTTGTCGAGGAAGATGTCGCGGCCGACCCAGGGCATCTTCATCTCCCGCGCCAGCCCGATTCCGGCGCTGTTGGGCGTCGTCCGGCTGTCCAGCCACAGCAGGCCGCGGCGATGCAGCTCGGCCAGCACGGGCGCCAGCGCGGCACGGTCGGCGGTGAAGCGGCTTCCCATATGGTTGTTGACCCCGACATAGCCGTCGAAGCTGTCCAGCGCCGCACGGGCCCGCTTCACGATCTCCCCCCGGTCGAGCGAGACCAGCAGCGCGTTCGGGCCGGGATCGGCCATCACGCTGGGTTCCATCGGCATGTGCAGCATCAGCTCGTGCCCATTGGCCCGCGCCGCCCTGGCCTGGACCTGGAGGTCGCGGGCGTAGGGCAGCCAGGACAGCGTCAGCGGCCCACGCAGGCCCGCCATCCTGGTCGAGCGCTTGCGGTCCAGCCCCATGTCGTCGATGACGATGGCGATCATCGGCCTGCCCTGCGGCACCTCGGCCGGCAGCGCGTTCTTGCGCCACAGCGCGGCGTTGCCGGGCGGAGCCTGCACCTGCGGCGGTTGGCTGGGCGGAGCGGGCGGCGGCAGCATCGCCACGGTCGTCGCCGCCGGACGGGAGTCGGCCTGCGCCGGCTTCTCCGCCGCCGTCTGGCCGGGAGCTTCGGCTTCGGGCTGAGCCGCAGAGCGCGGGGGTGCGGCAGGCGGCTCCGCCTTCGTCATCGGCACCGGAGGCGGCTGGACAGTCTGCTGGGCCGCCTGCTGCACCGGCGCCGGCTTGACCGCCTCGCCGCCGGACAGTCCGCCGGTCAGCGTCGCCACCCCCATCGCCACGGCGAACACCGCGGCGACGGCCAACAGCGCCAGGACGAAGGGGTTGGACAGGACGGGGGGAAGCGGAGACTTGCGGGCTTTCAAAGGCGCCTTGCGGGCCATGGTGACGATGTCCATCCTGCGACCGGGGCGCCGCACAGTGGCACCCTGCCGCCGCGACCGCAATCGCCCAATCGGCGCAGGACGCCGCTGCGGCGCTGCCTGTCCTGCCCGGCCGAGCCCATTTGCAAGAGTCCACCCGAAGAGTCCGCCAGATGCGTCCCATCTTTGTCATCGCCGCCCTGCTTCCGACCGCCGCCGCGACTCCGGCGCCGGCCGCCCAGGGGCTGGACTGCCCGGCCAGCCTCACTGTCCAGGCGCAGCCCGATGCCCCCGGCGGCTGGTCGCCCTACCCCGGCCGCGACAGCCACAGCTTCGCCGGCATCTCCATCGTCGAGGGCGACCGCGCCAGTCAGATGACCTCCGCCGCCCCCGCCACGCTCGCCCCCGACCGCGAGGTGCGGCGCGGGCGCAGCATCGTCCAGGTCTGGGAGTTCTCCGGCTCGCGGCGCGAGACCGTCTTCCTGCTCTGCCGCTACCGCAACACCCAGGCGACGCTGGCCGCCGACCTGCCGCGCCACATCCGCCGCTGCACCCTGACGCTGGAAACCGACATCCGCGGCGCCGTCCTGGACGAGCCGAAGACACTGCCGCAGCTCGACTGCCGTTGATGCCCCGGAGTTCTGCGCGGAGGCTGGAAATCCGCCCACTCAGCGGCTAGGGTGTCGGTCGTTGGAACAGGGCCGGAACGGCTCGGACGACCCGGGCGAAGGTGGCCGGGCAAAGGTGGAAGGCGGAAGGCGCATGCTGCTGCTCATCGACAACTACGACAGCTTTACCTACAACCTCGTCCATTATCTGGGCGAGCTTGGCGCCGACGTGCAGGTCCGCCGCAACGACGCCCTGACGGTCGAGGAGGCGATGGCGCTGCGGCCCGACGGCATCGTGCTGTCGCCCGGCCCCTGCGACCCCGACCGCGCCGGCATCTGTCTTCCGCTGATCGACGCCGCCGCCAAGGCCCGCCTGCCGCTGATGGGCGTCTGCCTCGGCCACCAGTCCATCGGCCAGGCCTTCGGCGGCCGGGTGATCCGCGCGCCGGTCCCCATGCATGGCAAGGTCGACAACATCCGGCACGAGGGTCGCGGCGTTCTGGCCGGACTTCCCAGCCCGTTCCGCGCCACCCGCTACCACTCGCTGATCGTCGAGCGCGAGACGCTGCCCGCCTGCCTGGAAGTGACCGGCGAGACCGCCGACGGCCTCATCATGGCGCTGGCCCACCGCGAGCTGCCGATCCACGGCGTGCAGTTCCATCCCGAGAGCATCGAGAGCGAGCACGGCCACAAGATCCTGCAGAACTTCCTGGATTTGACCCGCCCCCGCCCGGAACGCGCGGGCCTGGAGACCGCGGCATGAGCGGCGATCTCGGCGATATGAAGGCCATCCTGGGCAAGGTCGCCACCGGCGCCGCCCTGACCGAGGCCGAGGCCGGCTTCGCCTTCGACATCATCATGTCCGGCAACGCCACCCCGTCGCAGATGGGCGGCTTCCTGATGGCTCTGCGCGTCCGTGGCGAGACTGTGGACGAGATCGCCGGCGCCGCCCGCGTCATGCGCGCAAAGGCGATCCCGGTCGAGGCACCTCCCGGCACCATCGACACCTGCGGCACCGGCGGCGACGGCGTCGGCACCTACAACATCTCCACCGCCGCGGCGCTGGTGGTGTCGTCCTGCGGCGTGCCGGTCGCCAAGCACGGCAACCGCGCCATCTCGTCGAAGTCCGGTGCCGCCGACGTGCTGGGCTCGCTGGGCGTCAATCTCGACTGCGACTTCGCGCTGGTGCGCAAGGCGCTGTGGGATGCCGGCATCGCCTTCCTGATGGCGCCGCGCCACCACCTTGCCATGCGCAACGTCGGCCCCACCCGCGTCGAGCTCGGCACCCGCACCGTCTTCAACCTGCTGGGTCCGCTCGCCAACCCGGCGACCGCCAGGCGGCAGGTTCTCGGCGTATTCTCCAAGCAGTGGGTGGAGCCGCTGGCTCATGTGCTCAAGCGGCTGGGCTCAGAAACGGCCTGGGTCGTCCATGGCTCCGACGGGTTGGACGAGATCACCACCACCGGCCCCACCACCGTCGCCCAGCTGAAGGACGGCGAGGTGACGGTGTTCGAGGTGACACCGGAGGATGCCGGCCTGCCCCGCGCCAGGATCGAGGACCTCAAGGGCGGCGACGCCCAGGTCAATGCCGAGGCGATCCACGCCCTGTTCGACGGGGTGCGCAGCCCCTACCGCGACATCGTGCTGCTGAACGCCGCCGCCGCCCTGCTGGTGGCCGGCAAGGCCGCGACGCTGAAGGAGGGCGTGGCGATGGCCGCCGACGCCATCGACAGCGGCGGCGCCCGCGACCGCCTGCGCCGGCTGGTCGCCATCACCAACGAGGCGGTGGCCTGATGAGCGACGTTCTGACCCGCATCAACGACGACAAGCGCGCGCTGGTCGCCTCCCGCAAGGCCGCCCGCCCATTGTCGGAGGTCGAGGCCGCCGCCAGGGCCGCCAACGAGACCAACCCGCCGCGCGGCTTCATCCGGGCGCTCGGCGCCGCGGTCGAGGCCGGGCGCTATGGCCTGATCGCCGAGATCAAGAAGGCGAGCCCGTCCAAGGGCCTGATCCGCGCCGACTTCGATCCGCCGGCGCTCGCCCGCGCCTACCGCGACGGCGGGGCGACCTGCCTGTCGGTTCTGACCGACGAGCCCTATTTCCAGGGCAAGGACGAGTATCTGGTCGCCGCCCGCGCCGCTGTCGATCTGCCGGTGCTGCGCAAGGACTTCATGGTCGATCCCTATCAGATCGTCGAGGCCCGCGCGCTGGGTGCCGACTGCATCCTCATCATCATGGCCTCCCTGTCCGATGCCCAGGCGGCGGAGATCGAGGACGCCGCGATATCCCAGGGCCTCGACGTGCTGGTGGAGGTGCATGACCGCGCCGAACTCGACCGCGCGCTGCTGCTGAAGACTCCGCTGCTGGGCGTCAACAACCGCAACCTCAAGACTCTGGCCGTCGATATCGCGACGACGGAGGAGCTGGCGGCCAATGTGCCGGCCGACCGCATGCTGGTCGCCGAAAGCGGGCTCTACACCCCCGCAGATCTGGCCCGGATGGCGAAGGTCGGGGCGCGCTGCTTCCTTGTCGGAGAATCGCTGATGCGGCAGGCCGACGTGACCGCCGCGACCCGCGCCCTGCTGGCTCCGGTCTAAACCGATGACCGACGTCACCATCGCGGCGGAAAGCCCGCGCCAGGACGCCGTGATCGCGCTGGTCGCCGCACTGGACCGTTATCTGCTCGACCTCTATCCGGCCGATACCTGCCACCTGCTCGACATAGGGGAGCGGGAGGCGCCTGACCTGCGCTTCTTCGTCGCCCGCAAGGATGGCGTTCCTGTCGGCTGCGCCGCGCTCCGCGTCGATCCCTCGGGCTATGGCGAGATCAAGCGGATGTATGTCGATCCCGCCGCCCGCGGCCATCGCATCGGCGACCGCCTGCTCGCCCGGCTGGAGGAACAGGCGCGGGCGGAGGGGTTGGCCGCCCTGCTGCTGGAATCCGGCATCCACCAGCACGAGGCGCTGGCGCTCTACCGCAAGGCCGGCTTCACCGACCGCGGCCCCTACGCCTGCTACGAAAACAACGGCGTCAGCGTCTTCATGGAAAAATCCCTGCGGGAGACCGTCGCATGAGCGGCTTCACCCATTTCGACGCCGAGGGCAAGGCGGTGATGGTGGACGTCTCCGACAAGGCGGACACCGAACGCACGGCCACCGCCGCCGCCACCGTGCTGATGCAGCCGGAAACCCTGGCGCTCATCATGCAAGGCGGGGTGAAGAAGGGCGACGTGCTGTCGGTCGCCCGGCTGGCCGGCATCATGGGGGCCAAGCGCACGCCGGACCTGATCCCGCTCTGCCATCCGCTGATGCTGACCTCGGTCAAGGTCGACCTGTCCTGCGATCCGGCGCGCAACGCGGTGGACGTGACAGCCACCTGCAAGCTGAAGGGACAGACGGGGGTGGAGATGGAGGCGCTGACCGCGGTCACGATCGCCGCGCTGACCGTTTACGACATGTGCAAGGCGGTGGACCGCGGCATGACCGTCACCGATGTCCGCCTTCTGCACAAGGCCGGCGGCAAGAGCGGCGAGTGGGGGTCTGCCGCAACCGCTCCCACAACCGGAGCCTGACGCCGTGATCTCCGTCGCAGAGGCGCGCGCCCGCATCCTGTCGGCCTTCGCTCCCCTGCCGGCGGAGACGGTGGCCCTGCCCGACGCGCTCGGCCGCGTGCTGGCCGAACCGGTGGTCGCCCGGCTGACCCAGCCGCCCTTCCATGCCGCCGCGATGGATGGCTGGGCCGTGCGCGCCGACGACATCGCCGCCGCGGCCGCCAACTCTCCCGTCCCCCTGCGCCGCATCGGCGAATCCTCCGCCGGCCATGCGTTCGGCGGCAGCGTCGGCCCCGGCGAGGCGGTGCGCATCTTCACCGGCGCGCCGATGCCCGATGGCGCCGACGCCGTGGTGATGCAGGAGGATTGCAGCGCCGACGAATCCAGCGTCCAGGTCGGCCGCGCCGTGGTTGCCGGCCGCTTTGTCCGCGAGGCCGGCTTCGACTTTGTCCATGGGCAGGAGCTTCTGCCGAAAGGCCGCCGCCTGACCGCCCGCGACATCGCGCTGGCCGCTGGCGGCAACGTGCCCTGGCTGTCGGTCCACCGCCGGCCGCGCATCGCCATTCTTGCCACCGGCGACGAGATCGCCCTGCCCGGCGACCCGCTGGGGCCGAGCCAGATCGTCAGCACCAACGCGCTCGGCCTCTGCGCGCTTGTGACCGCACAGGGTGGGCTGGCCCACAATCTGGGCGTCGCCAAGGACACGCCGGAGAGTGTCGCCGCTTTGGCGAAGGGCGCCGCCGGCTGCGACCTGCTGGTCACCACCGGCGGCGCCGCCCATGGCGACTACGACCTCGTGCGCGACGTGCTGGCCGAGCGTGGGGTGGCGCTGGAGGTGCAGACGGTGGCGATGCGGCCGGGAAAGGCGCTGATGTTCGGCCGGGCCGGGTCGGTGCCTCTGCTGGGCCTGCCCGGCAATCCGGTGTCCACCGGCGTCACCGCCGTCCTGTTCCTGCGCCCGATCCTACGCCTGCTGCAGGGGTTGTCGCCCGAAGACGACGGCCTGCCGCTGCGCGCCCGCCTGACCGTCGGGTTGAAGGCCAACGACCGGCGCGAGGAGTATCTGCGCGCCACGCTCGCCGCCGGCCCGGACGGTGTCCTGGCCGTCACGCCCTTCGCCCGGCAGGACAGCGCCATCACCTCGCTCTACGCCAAGGCCGACTGCCTGATCCCACGCACAGCCCATGCCGACCCGGAACCGGCCGGCGCCATGGTGGCCGTGCTTCCCCTGACCGATGGAGCGCTCAGCATATAGTCTTGGGAGACAACCCCCGGACGGCGGATGGAACAATTGAACAGCATCCCGAAAACCGTTTCACGCTGTTTCAAATGTTCCGTTCAAGTTCTAAAACAAGGCGATGGGGGACTTGACGCGTGGCAGGAACCAAACTAGAACATGGAGCAACGTTTAGTTTTTGTTCCATCTTCAGTCTGGCGACGGCCGGGAGGCATCCATGCTCACGCGCAAGCAGCACGAATTGCTGCTCTTCATCCACGAACGGCTTGGCCAGGGTGGCGTCTCGCCGTCGTTCGACGAGATGAAGGACGCCCTGGGGCTGAAGTCCAAGTCGGGCATCCACCGCCTCATCACCGGTCTCGAGGAACGCGGCTTCATCCGCCGCCTGCCCCACCGCGCCCGCGCGCTGGAGGTTCTGCGCCTGCCCGAGGGACTGGATGCCGCCCGCTCCCGCACCGCGCCCAAGCCGAAGTTCCAGCCCAACGTCATCAAGGGCGACTTCGCCTTCGCCGGCCGCGATGCGGCTCCGCAAGCTCCGGCCAGGACCGCGGGGAACGAGACGGTGCAGCTTCCGCTCTATGGCCGCATCGCCGCAGGTACGCCGATCGAGGCGCTGCGCGACAACAGCGCCTTCGTGGACGTCCCCGCCTCCATGCTCGGCGGCGGCGACCACTACGCCCTGGAGGTGTCCGGCGACTCGATGGTGGAGGCCGGCATCCTCGACCATGACACCATCATCATCCAGCGCTGCGACGCGGCGGAGAACGGCACCATCGTCGTGGCGCTGGTGGACGAGGGCGAGGTGACGCTGAAGCGCCTGCGCCGCAAGGGCAACACCATCGCCCTGGAGCCCGCCAATGCCGCCTATGAAACCCGCATCTTCGGCGCCGACCGCGTCCGCGTGCAGGGCAAGCTGGTCGGTCTGGTGCGGAAGTACTGAGTTGCTGTTGCCCCCTCTCCCGCAAAGCGGGGGAGGGATGGGGAGGGGGCAAGCGTTAGGAAGGGGGCAACATCACCTCCCCCCGGTCCAAGGCCGTTCCCCCCGCAGCCCCCGCACCGTCTCAACCTCTATTCCGCCCGCCGTCACCCTCAGCGCATGCGCTCCCTCATGCCGCAGGGACCAGCGGTCGACCACCACCCCGGACCGGCATCCCCGAGCCACCGCGGCCGTCACCACCGCATCGGTCGTCCCGCAATCCTCGTCCAGTGCATCCGGCAACCGCGGCAGGGCGACCGTCCTCCCCTTCACCCGGTACAGGCATCCCAGCAGGTCGCAACTCAGCGACCGTTCCCCCTCGCTCCACCCCCCCGCCACAGGCCAGGGATCGGCGGCGGTGCGTTCGCCATCGCGTTCCCGCCATGTCTCCGTCACCCGCCCGCCGGTCTTCCCCGAAGCACTGAGGCGACCGTCCGGCGTCCGCACCGCCATCACCGTCCCATCTGCCGCCACCAGCACGTCCGGCCGGGTCACCAATGCCGGTGACGCCAACCCTGCCATGATCGGCAGCAGCCCCAGCCAGCGCCACCGCCTCGTCCAGAGGCACAGCCAGATTCCACCCAGAACCAGCACCGCAAAGCCTTCCACCGGCATCGCCGGCACGGTGATCGACGCCCAGGGCAGGCGGCCGAAGAACTCCGCCGTCCAGATCACCGCCCGGTCGCCCCAGTTCATCGCGATCAGTGCCGGCGCCTCCAGCCCGAAGGGCATCAGGGCATAGGCGATGAGGCTCCATGGCATGACCCAGAAGGAGGTGATGGGAATGGCGATCAGATTGGACAGCACGCCATAGAAGGCGATCTGCTGAAAATGGAAGAGCGCGAACGGCAGCGTCGCCAGCGTCGCCACCACACTGGTCAACAGGATGCCGCCGACATAGAGCAGGCCGCGCAGAAGCCATCCCGCCTCGCTGCGCCATTCCGCCATCCGCGAACTGCCGCGCTCGAAGGCGGCGATCAGCGCCACCACCGCCGCGAATGACATCTGAAAGCTGGGGCCGAGCATCCCCTCCGGATCCATGGCGATGGTGACCAGTCCGGCGAAGGCGACCAGCCGCATGCTCAGCGGGTGGCGGTCCAGCATGATCGCGCCCATGATCATGCCCGTCATCAGCACTGACCGCACCGTCGGCAGCGGCGCACCGACCAGCAGCGTATAGGCGAGCGCCGACAGGATGCCGAACAGCGCCGCGATCTTCTTGATCGGCCAGCGCAGGGCCGCATACGGCACCAGCGCCAGCAGGGCGCGGGCGACATAGAACAGGATGCCGGCAGCGATCCCCACATGCAGGCCGGAGATCGACAGCAGATGCGCCAACCCGCTGTTGCGGAAATCCTCCAGCGTCCCATCCGGGATGCCGAACTGCTCCCCATTCAGCAGCGCCGTGGTGACGCTGGCCTCCACCGGGTCGGCGATGGCCGCAGTCACCCGCTCGGCGATTGCACCGCGCGCGCGCTCGAAGGCAACCGTCACCACGCGCCAGCCCGTGACCGGCGGCGCCTCGACCACGTCCACCGCACCTGTGGCGAAGCCAGTGCCGCCCAGTTCCATGAACCAGGCCCGCCGCTGGAAATCGAAGGCCCCCGGTTCGGCGGGAGCCTGGGGCGGCAGCAGCGTGGCGCGCAGGCTCACCACCGATCCGGGCTCCGGCCCGGCATGGCGATCCGACAGGCGGATGCGCAGGGCAGCCGGTGTCTGTTCCGGCGGCAGGCGGCTGACGGTCGGATCCCGCAGGGTGATGCGGACGGCACCCGGCCGGCGCTCCACCGCCATCACGCGTCCGGTGACGGTTGCGCTGGTGATGACGCGGGTCAGCACCGGCGCCGCCACCCGCGCGCTGTGGCCCTGCGCCACCAGGAACCCCGCCGCCACCATCATCAATGCCATCACCGCACCGAACAGCGCGAACCAGCGCCGCAGGACCAGAAGCAGGACAGTGCAGCCCCCACAGGCCGCCGCTCCGGCCCACCAGTCCGGCTCCCTCATCAAGCCGAAATACAGCGCCACTCCCGCCCCGAAGGCGACCGGAAGCCACAGGACCCACCGGTCGCCCTCCGCCTCCGCCACAGCCGCGAGTCGCCGCCCGATGTGAAACCACAGGCGCCGCCACCTCCCACCGGATGCAGCGGGACCGTCCGTCTCCTCGTCCGGCCATCCGGCGACGGTCACCGGCAACGGCCTCCCGGCGCAGCGATGCCGCCCGCGTGCCCCTCAACGACCGTCCATGCGCGCATCGCATTGCCTCCCAACCCGGTGGCTGTGTTAAACCACGGTGTCGAACCACCGGCGCATCATACCAGCGCCGAACCGGAAATTGAGAGACCGATGACCGTCGTCACCCGCTTCGCTCCGTCGCCGACCGGCTTTCTGCACATCGGCGGTGGCCGCACCGCCCTGTTCAACTGGCTGTACGCCCGCAACACCGGCGGCAAGTTCCTGCTGCGGATCGAAGACACCGACCGGCAACGCTCGACCCAGGCGGCGGTCGACGCCATCCTGGACGGGCTGCAGTGGCTGGGCCTGGATTGGGATGGCGACGCGGTCAGCCAGTTCGAGCGCAAGGACCGCCATGCCGAGGTGGCGCACCAGATGCTGGCTGCCGGCAAGGCCTACCGCTGCTATTGCAGCCCGGAAGAGCTGGAGGAGATGCGCGCCGCCCAGAAGGCCGCCGGCCAGCCGATGCGCTATGACGGCCGCTGGCGCGACCGTCCCGAATCCGACGCGCCTCCCGGCGTCGCTCCGGTGATCCGGCTGAAGGCGCCGCAGGAAGGCCAGACGGTCCTGAACGATCTCGTCCAGGGGGAGGTCACGGTGCAGAACGCCCAGTTGGATGACCTGATCCTGCTGCGCGCCGACGGCACGCCGACCTATCTGCTGGCGGTGGTGGTGGACGACCACGACATGAACGTCACCCACGTCATCCGCGGCGACGACCATCTGACCAACACCTTCCGCCAGATCCAGATCTTCAACGCCATGGGCTGGGACCTGCCGCGCTTCGGCCACATCCCGCTGATCCATGGACCGGATGGCGCCAAGCTGTCAAAACGTCACGGCGCGCTGGGCGTCGATGCCTACCGCGACATGGGCTATCTGCCGGAAGCCGTGCGCAACTACCTGCTGCGGCTCGGCTGGTCGCATGGCGACGACGAGATCATCTCGACCGAACAGGCCATCGAATGGTTCAATCTGGAGAGCATCGGCCGCTCGCCCTCGCGGTTCGATTTCGCCAAGCTGGAAAACCTGAACGCCCACTACATGCGTCTGGCTGACGATTCCCGGCTGGTCGGGCTGATCGCCCCGCGGCTGGAGGCGGACCTGGGCCGCAGTCTGACCGATGCGGATCGCGACCTTCTGACACGGGCGATGAACGGCCTGAAGCAGCGCGCCCGCACCGTCGTCGATCTGGCGCAGAGCGCCCGCTTCTACGTCGCTGCGCAGCCGCTCGGCTATGACGAAAAAGCATCCGCCCTGCTGGACGAAAAGGGCCGCGGGCTGTTGAGGGAGTTGGCCGAAGCCTTTGCCGGCGAACCGGACTTCACCGCCGCTGCACTGGAGGCTCAGGTCCGCGCCTTCGCCGAGGCACGAGGCGAAAAACTGGGCAAGGTGGCGCAGCCGCTGCGCGCCGCGCTGACCGGTTCGACGGTGTCGCCGCCGATCTTCGAGGTGGCTGAGTTGCTGGGCCGTGAGGCGACGCTTTCTCGCATCCGCGATGCAGCGGGTGCAGCATAATGGTCATTTCCGTGCGTTGCCATCGGGCTGCCATGGAACTATGCTGCGCCGACGAAAAAAGGGCACCAAGCCCGACCCTCAACGATAAGGACGTGCCGAGATGACCCAGACCGAGGACGGCAAGGACACCGTTACCCTCATCGACAATAAAACGGGCAAGCAGGTCACGATGCCGATCCTGCACGGCAGCGTCGGGCCGAGCGTGATCGACATCCGCAAGCTCTACGCCGCGACCGGCTATTTCACCTACGATCCGGGCTTCACTTCCACCGGCAGCTGCGAGTCGGGCATCACCTACATCGACGGCGACGAGGGTGTCCTGCTGCACCGCGGCTACGCCATCGACGAGCTGGCCGAGAACTCCACCTTCCCGGAAGTCTGCTTCCTCCTGCTCAACAACCACCTGCCGACCGCTGCAGAGCGCACGGATTTCGAAAACATCCTGCGCCGCCACTCGATGGTGCACGAGCAGCTGACCAAGTTTTACAGCGGCTTCCGCCGTGACGCCCACCCGATGGCGATCATGTGCGGCGTCGTCGGCGCCCTGTCGGCCTTCTATCACGACTCGCTGGACATCAACGATCCGCAGGAGCGCAAGATCGCCGCGCACCGTCTGATCGCCAAGATGCCGACGATCGCGGCGATGGCCTACAAGTATTCGACCGGCCAGCCCTTCATGTACCCGCGCAACGACCTGTCGTACGCGGAGAACTTCCTCTACATGACCTTCGGAACGCCCTGCGAGCCGTTCAAGGTCAACCCGATCCTGTCCAAGGCGATGGACAAGATCTTCATCCTGCATGCCGACCACGAACAGAACGCCTCGACCTCCACCGTCCGTCTGGCCGGTTCGTCGGGCGCCAACCCGTTCGCCTGCATCGCCGCCGGCATCGCCTCGCTGTGGGGTCCGGCCCATGGCGGCGCGAACGAAGCCGTGCTGAAGATGCTGGAGGAGATCGGTTCGGTCGACCGGATCCCCGAGTTCGTCCGCCGCGCCAAGGACAAGAACGACAGCTTCCGTCTGATGGGCTTCGGCCACCGCGTCTACAAGAACTACGACCCGCGCGCCCAGGTCATGCGCCAGACCTGCCACGAGGTTCTCGGCGAGCTCGGCATCAAGGACGAGCCGCTGCTGGACATCGCGATGGAACTGGAGAAGATCGCGCTGTCGGACGAGTACTTCATCGAGAAGAAGCTCTACCCGAACGTCGATTTCTATTCGGGCATCATCCTGAAGGCGATGGGCTTCCCGACCAGCATGTTCACCGTGCTGTTCGCGCTGGCCCGCACCGTCGGCTGGATCAGCCAGTGGAAGGAGATGATCGAAGACCCGGTGCAGAAGATCGGCCGTCCGCGTCAGCTCTACACCGGCGACACCAAGCGGCCTTTCGTGCCGCTGGCCGAGCGTGGCTAACCGGCCCACAGCCCATATGGGAATGGGCGGCTCCAACGGAGCCGCCCAGGATCCCACTGCGTACATCGTTCCGGCCCGGCGCGTGCGTCTGCGCTCGCCGGCCAACGACAACCGGGCACCGCTTGGCTGGCGGGTGCGCCGGATGGTCGTTTATGTGTTGATCCTTGCCCTGATCGCCGGGATCGTTCTTATCTGAGCAAGCCGCTCAGATTGCGCTTTCCAGCGCGAAGCCTTCGTCGATCCAGCCCGTCACGCCGCCGATCATCAGCTTGACCGGCCGCCCGATCCGCGCCAGCCGCAAGGCCGCGCGATCCGCCCCGTTGCAATGGGGGCCGGCGCAGTAGACGACGAACAGCGTCCCATCATCCCATTCCGCCATCCGCCGTTCCGTTATCTTGCCATGCGGCAGGTTCAGCGCTCCCGGCACATGCCCGCCGGCGAAAGCCGCCGGTCCGCGCACGTCGAGCAGGACGAAGTCGGGACTGCCCGACTTCAACGACTCATGCACGTCCCAGCAGTCGGTCTCCAGCGACAGCTTGCGGGCGAAATGGGCGGCGGCATCTTCCGGCGACGCGGCCGGAATCTCGGTAACTGAACTGGCCATGGAACTCTCCTGATCGGTTGCCGGCCACATCATTCCAACCGCCGCTTCCGCTGGAAAGTGGCGTGACTGACAGCTATCGTTCAGATCATGCCAAACGCCACGCCACCGCTTGCCGTCGCTCTCGCCTATGACGGTCTGTGCACCTTCGAGTTCGGCGTGGCCGTCGAGGTGTTCGGCCTGCCGCGCCCGGAACTCGGCCCCAGCTGGTATCGCTTCGCCGTGGCCGCGCTCGATCCCGGCCCGCTGCGCGCGGTGGGCGGCATCCGCATCGAGGCCGATGGCGGGCTCGATCTGCTCGACCAGGCCGACATCATCGTGGTTCCGGGATGGCGCGGCGCGCGCGAACCGGTGCCCGCCCCCTTGTCGGAGGCGCTGCGCCGGGCCGATGACCGCGGAGCGCGCATTCTGTCGATCTGTTCCGGTGCCTTCGTATTGGCTGCGGCCGGTCTGCTGACGGGCCGCCGGGCGACCACCCATTGGCGCTATGCCGCAACGCTCGGGGAGCTTTATCCGGACATCCGGGTGGTGCCCGACGTGCTCTATGTGGACGAGGGCAACATCCTGACCTCCGCCGGCAGCGCCGCCGGCATCGACCTCTGTTTGCATCTGGTGCGCCGCGATTTCGGACCCGATGCCGCGAACAGCGTCGCGCGCCGTCTGGTGGTCCAGCCCCACCGCGAGGGCGGCCAGGCCCAATTCATCGAGGCGCCGGTGCCCACCGCCCGCGAGGGCGCCCGCCTGGGCCCGCTGCTCGACCATCTGCGGGAGACGCTGGCGGAGGACCACAGCCTGTCCAGCATGGCCTCGCGGGCCGGGATGAGCCTGCGCACCTTCCTGCGCCGGTTCCAGGCACTGACCGGCACCACGCCCGGCGACTGGCTGGCGGCGGAGCGGCTGAACCGCGCCCGCGACCTGCTGGAACGCGGCACCCTGCCGGTGGAGGATGTCGCGACTCTCGCCGGTTTCGGATCCGCCGCCACCTTGCGGCATCATTTCCGCCAGCGGCTGGGCATCAGCCCAGCCAGCTACCGCGCCCGCTTCCGCCGCGATCCGGCGCCGTCCACATATGACAAGGGCGCGGCCGTTGCCGACCACGCCCCCCGTCCGAAGCCAATGACCGGCTGAACGGTCACTTCCTCTCGATCAACTCGACCTTATAGCCGTCGGGATCCTCGATGAAGGCGATCACGGTGGTGCCGTGCTTCATCGGCCCCGGCGGACGCGGAATCGTCACGCCTTCCGCGGCCAGTTTCTCGCAGGTGCCGTAAATGTCGGGAACGCCGAGTGCGATGTGTCCATAGGCGGTGCCGATCTCGTACGGCTCCTTCTGGTCCCAATTGTGGGTCAGTTCCAAGACGGCAGTGTCGGATTCGTCGCCATAGCCGACGAAGGCCAGGGTGAAGCGGCCGCCTTCATAGTCGTTGCGGCGCAGCAGCTTCATGCCGAGCAGACGGGTATAGAAGTCCAGCGACTTCTCCAGATCGAGAACACGCAGCATCGTGTGCAGCAGACGGAATTCGCTCATTGTCTCTCTTCTCCCGCTTGGCGGTTGACTGGGCGGTTGTTCAGGTGCTTACAGGGCGGCGTTGGACAACGACGTTCAGGATGGTACGGGCGGCGCGTTCGCTGGGCGGGGTATCGCCTTGCCCCAACCAGCGTGCCACCTCGGCGACGCCATCGATCTGTGTCTGGCGCGCCGCAGGATCGTCGAGCAGACGCCCCAACTCGGCCGCCAGTCTATCCGGCCGGCAGTCCTGCTGCAGCAGTTCCGGAACCAGCATCCGATCGAGCATCAGATTGACCAGATTGACGTACTTCACCCGGATCAGCCTGCGATAGAGCGCGACAGTGATCGGGTTCAGCCGGTAGGCGATAACTGTCGGCAACCGTGCGAGCGCCAATTCCAATGCGACAGTCCCCGATGCGGCGAGCGCCGCCTCCGCCGCCGCAAAGGCGTCGTACTTCTCGGCGTCCCCCTCGACCAGCAGGGTACGGACCGGCCAGTCGGCGATGGCGGCGGCGACGCGATCGCGCACCGTCGCCACCGTTGGCACCACCGCCACCAGATCGGGATGGGACGGACGCAGCAGGTCCAGCGCCGCGCGGAAGTCCGGCAGCAGGCGCGACACCTCTCCCTTGCGGCTTCCAGGCAGCATGGCGACAATCCGCTCAGTTGGCGCAATGCCATGCCGCTCGCGGAAAGCCGCGCCGTCGCCCTTCCCTGCGCGCCCCTCTACGACTGAGTGACCCACGAAGGTACAGGCCAGCCCCTCCTTCTCGAAATAAGGGGGCTCGAAGGGCAGAACGGCGAGGAGATGGTCGTAGATGGCGGCATATTTGGCTGCCCGCTTTGGCTTCCAGGCCCAGACCGTGGGGGCCACATAGTGGACCAACGGGATGGCGGGCTCGGCAGCGCGCACCTTCTTCGCCACCCGGACGGTGAAGCCGGGCGAATCGATGCCCACGACGACGTCCGGCCGCAGTCTGACGATCTCGGCGACGGTCTGGTCGATCCGGCGGAGCAGATTCGGCAGATGCGGCAGCAGTTCGAAGATGCCGAACAGTGTCAGTTCGCCCATGGGAAACAGGCTGACCAGACCTTCCGCCGTCATCTTCTCGCCGCCAATGCCGAGGAAGCGCACCTTGCCGCCGGTCAGCCGCTTCGCCGCCGCCATCAGCCGCGCGCCCAGCGCATCGCCCGACGGTTCGCCGGCGATCAGGAACAGGATCGGGACGTCGCCGTCCACCGATGCGGCACTCATTGCGGACTCTCGATGCCGGTGACGAACAGGCCGAGCCGGTCGGCGGTCTCCGCAACAGCGGCGCGGTCGACCAGCAGGCTGCCGCCGGCCTCCACCGCGATGCCGCGCAACCCGGCGGCGGCGGCCTTCTCGACGGTGGTCACGCCCATGGTCGGCAGATCGATGCGGCGGTCCTGTTTCGGCTTCTTCACCTTGACCAGCACCCCGCCGGGTCCGGGACGCGACAGGCCGGCACAGCGGTCGAGCATCGCATCGGTGCCCTCGATGGCTTCGACCGCCAGAACGATGCCCTGCTGGACGACCGCCCCCTGCCCGACATCGAGCGCTCCCAGGGCAAGGGCGACCTCCACCGCGCGGGCGATGTCGCGCTCCGCATCGGCATCCGGGACCAGACGGCCGACCGGGCCGGGCGTGGTCAGCAGTTCCTTCAGCAGCTCATGCAGGCCGACGACACGGAAGCCATCCTCCTCCACCTCGCGCACCACGGCGCGCAGAAGGCCGTCGTCGCCGAGCGCGCGCGTGCCGACACGGGCGAGGAAACGTGCGGTGCGCCAGTCGGGCATCAGTTCGGTAAAGGATGGACGCTTCACCGGCCCGGCGAGCACGACCTCCCCCACGCCCTCCTCATGCAGGCGGCGCAGGATACTGCCGGCGGCACCGAAGCGGCTCCACAAATGCGGAAACCCGGCGACCGTCTCAGGATCGGTGTGACCGTGGAAGGCGACGACGAAGACTTCCCGCCCCTGCCCAAGCACCGCGGTGGCGATCCTGGCCGGCAATGTGCCGCCACCGGCCAGGATCGCCAGCTTTGGACCGGTAGCCTTAAGGATATCGGCCATCGGCCGGTCGCCTCAGCTCTCGCGCGGTTGGCAGAGGGAGCGCGCTTCCTTGGCACGGATGAAGGACAGCACGTCAGAGATCAGGGCACGCTCACCGAAGTCGCGACCCACCTCCTCCACCCGCTCGGCGAAGGTCCCCTCCGGCCCGAACAGCATGCGGTAGGCCGCTCGCAGGGCGTGGATGTCGTCCTTCTTGAAGCCGCGCCGCTCCAGTCCGACGAGGTTCAGCCCCGCCAGTCGGGCACGGTCGCCCATGACCAGACCGAAGGGGATCACGTCATTCTCGACGCCTGACATGCCGCCGATCATGGCGTGGGAGCCGATGCGAACGAATTGACGCACGGCGGAAAGCCCACCAATGATGACATAGTCGCCCAGCGTCACATGGCCGCCCAGGGTGGCATTGTTCGCCATGATCACATGGTCGCCGACGATGCAATCATGAGCCACATGCGAACCCATCATGAACAGCCCGTCGTCGCCGACGCGGGTGATCATGCCGCCGCCTTCGGTGCCGGGATTCATCGTCACATGCTCGCGAATCTGGTTGCGGGCACCGATGATAAGTTCGGACGGCTCACCGTGGAACTTCAGGTCCTGCGGCCGATGGCCGATGGACGCGAACGGATAGATGACGGTGCCGGAGCCTATGCTGGTACGCCCGTCCACAGCCACATGCGAAACCAGCCGAACGCCGTCGCCCAGCGTGACGTCGGGGCCGACGACGCAGAAGGGGCCGATGGCGACTCCCTCGCCCAACTTGGCCGCGGGATCGACGATGGCGGACGGATGGATGGTGACGGTCATTTTTCGTCCAGGATCATGGCGGAATAGATGGCTTCGGCGACGAGGACGCCATTGACCTTGGCCTCGCCCTTAAACTTCCACACATTGGCGCGCTGACGCTGCTTGGTCACATGGATGTGGATCGTGTCACCGGGAGTAACCGGACGGCGGAAGCGCGCCTCATCCACGGTCATGAAATAGACCAGCTTGCCTTCCGCCTCGGGCCCGAGCGTGGCAACCACCAGCACGGCGGAGGTCTGCGCCATCGCCTCGATGATCAGCACGCCGGGCATCACCGGACGCGACGGGAAATGGCCCTGGAAGAAGGGCTCGTTGATCGTGACATTCTTCACGCCGGTTGCGCCTTCGCCCAGCGTCACATCGATCACCCGGTCGATCATCAGGATCGGGTAGCGATGCGGAATCATCTTCATGATCCGCGTGATGTCGATGTCGTCGATCTTCTTGCTTTGCGCGTTGTTGTCCGCCGTCACGTCCATTGTCCGGCCGCCCGCCTTTCCACCACAACCGATAGGGTTCATCATTCTCCGTTCCCGGAGAACGGGCGCCGCCGCTCCATTGAAGAAACGCCGGCACCTTATTGTTCGCTCAGCTTTCTTGCCCCATTTCCGCGGCGACCGCAACCGCCGAACCCGGAAATGCAACAGGGCCGTCACCTCCCCGGTCGGGACGGCGACGGCCCTGATCAGAAAGGCATCACTGCTTCGGAACGTTCAGCGCAACCTGCGGAAGCTTTTTGTTGACCCGCTCCATCACCGTGTCGGTGACATCGAGCTGGGTATCCACCAAGACGAATTGCTGACGGGCCAGAACGAGGTTGGCGCCGCGCTCGCGGGAAATCTCGGCGACCACGTCGACCATCGTCTTGTGCACGACAGCCATCGCTTCGTTCAAGCTGGTCTCAAGGGCGCGCTTGCGGTTCTGGACAGTCTTCTGAACGTCGGCAACCTGCTTTTCGAAATCGCGTCGTTTGGTGGCAAGCGCCTCAGGCGACAAGACGGTCTGCTGCTTGCGCAGCTCGTCCTCGGTCTTGCGGAGCTTGTCCTCCAGCGCAGAGATTTCCTTCTGGTAGGAATCGCGCAGAGATTCGAAGGACTTGGTAATGCCCTTCGAGGCAGCTGATTCCTGCATGATCTTCTGGACATCGATCACCGCGATGACCGGTGCCTTCAGTTCCGCACCCGGAGCCGGGGGGGTGGCAGCGGCCGCCTTGGGAGGCTCGGCCTTCGGCTGGGTTTGTGCCTGGGCCGACGTGACGGCGAACAGGAGGCCGGCGACCGTCACGGCCGACAGGGCGGCGACGCGATATGGCGCCTTCGTCTGGGTGAATTGCATCTTAGAACCTGGTTCCGAAGCTGAAGCGGATGAGCTCTTTCTTGTCGTAGCCTTCCTTGCGGATCGGCAGTGCGACATCGAGCCGGATGGGCCCGAACGGCGACTTCCACGACACGCCGGTGCCGACGGAGACGCGGATGGTCTCGTCATCCTTCACGTTCGGATCGCTGATGTCGACCTTGCCGAGCGTGCCGACATCGGTGAAGGCGTGGCCAAGCAGGCCGAACTCTTCCGGCAGGCCAAAGGGGAAGCTCATCTCAACCGAGGCGCGGGCATAGCGGGTGCCGCCCAGCGCATCGCCGGTGCTGAGATCGCGAGGACCGATACCAGCGGTCTTGAAGCCACGCAGTGTATCGCCGCCGATGAAGAAGCGGTCGCCCAGTTGTACTTTCTGGCCGAGGCCATGGATGTAGCCGATTTCGCCCGTTGTGCTCAGCACCCACTGGTCTTCGCCGAGTGGAATGTAGTAGCCACCGGCCAACTTGTTCCGCAGGAAGCGAACAGACCCGCCAAATCCGGCGATGTCGTTGGTCAGACGGATGAAATAGCCCTCGGTCGGCGTCAGCTTGCTGTTGCGGACGTCATAGGTCAGCTCCTGACCGATCAGCGAGGTCAGGCGCTCGCCGCGCTGCTCCTGGATGTACTTCGACGCGGTGGTCGGCACTTCCTCGATCAGCGTGTCCTGCAGCTGGTAATAGACGCGCTGGCGCAGCCGCTCAGTCAGCGGATAACCCAGGCGCAGAGCGAAGCCGGTGTTCTTCTCGTTGAACGAACTTTCGTCCTGATAATTGTAACGCGTCCGGAAGATGTCGACGCCCGCCGACAGGTCCCGATCCATGAAGTACGGCTCCGTAAAGGAGATATCGTACAGCTGGCGACGACCCGACAGCGTAGCGCCCAGGCGCAGATCCTGCCCCCGGCCGAGCAGGTTGCGCTCGCGGATAGAAAAGTCACCCAACGGACCGTCAGAGGTCGAGAAACCTGCGCCGATCGAGATTTCACCGGTCGATTGCTCGGCCACATCGACATTCACAACGGTGCGGTCGGGCGCGCTGCTCTCGGCGGTGGTGATGTTCACGCGCTCGAAGAAGCCCAGATCCTTGATGCGTTGCTCAGACCGCTTCAACTTGGAAGCGTTGAAGGGATCACCTTCAGACAACAGCATCTCGCGGCGCACCACCTTGTCCAGAGTGCGGACGTTACCGCTGATATCAATGCGGTCGACGAAGGTGCGCGGCCCCTCATTGATCTCGTAGGTGATATCAATGGTGTGCGCATCGCGGTTGCGCGAAATTCTCGGCCGCACATCGACGAAGGCATATTGCAGATCGCCGACGGCGTTCGTCAGCTTGGTGATGGTGTCTTCCACCTTCTGGGCGTTGTACCAGTCGCCTTCGGTGGTGATCACGCTGTTCTGCAGAACCGTCGGGTCGAGCTGCTTGAGCGAAGTCTTGATGTCGACCTTGCCGAATTTGTAGCGCTCGCCTTCCTCGATCGTGAAGGTGATGAAGAAGTCCGACTTGTCAGGCGTCAGTTCTGCCACGGCCGAGACCACGCGGAAATCGGCGTAGCCTTCCTTCAGGTAGAACCGGCGCAGCAGATCGCGGTCGTAGTTCAGGCGGTCCGGATCATAGTTGTCGTCGGACGACAGGAAACGCCACCAGGCGGTTTCCTTGGTCTGGACGGTCTCGCGCAGCGTCCCGTCGGAAAAATGCTCGTTGCCGATGAAGGTGATGCCACGCACGCCGGTGCGCACCCCCTCATTGATCTCGTAGATCAGATCGACACGGTTCTGGTCGAGCTGGACGATCTTCGGCTCAACCGTCGCGGCGAATCGACCCTGGCGCCGGTAGATTTCCTGGATCCGCTGAACATCGCTCTGGACGCGGGTGCGCGTATAGACGACGCGGGGACGCAGCTGGATTTCCTTCTCCAGCGTCTCCTTGTCGATGCGCCGGTTCCCCTCGAACGCGATGCGGTTGATGATGGGGTTTTCGGCCACCGTCACCACCAGCGCGTCGCCCTGGCGCTTCAGAACCACGTCGGCGAACAGGCCCGTGTTGAACAGCGCCTTCAGCGACTGGTCGATCCGGTCGGGATCGAACGGGTCGCCGGGCTGGATCGTCAGATAGGAGCGGACCGTGGACGGTTCGATTCGCTGGGTGCCTTCGACCCGGATATCGCGCACCGTACCGCCGCTGAACACCTGGGCGACCATGGACCCGGACCCCGCAGGCGCCCGTCCGGGCGCGGCCGCGGTTTGGGCGTGGGCGACAGACACCGTCGTCATGGCGCAGCCAGCCAGCAGGCCCGCCACCAGAACTTTGCTCGACACCGGCAAATCACGCTCCCTGGCAAGGGGCTGGGCTCAGGAGACCAGTCCCCGGAAGAAATCGACCACGCGCAGTTGAACCAGGTCGTTCCACGTGGCGAAGACCATGAGCGTTAATACCAAGGCCAATCCAATTCGGAAACCGTATTCTTGCGCTCGCGCTCCGAGCGGCCGGCCGCGCAGCTTCTCGAAGGCGTAGAACAGCAGGTGGCCGCCGTCCAGCATCGGCACCGGGAAGAGGTTGATCAGCCCAAGGTTCACCGACAGGAAGGTCATGAACCAGATCAGTGGATACCAGCCGGATTGCGCCACCTCGCCCGACATCTGGGCGATGCGCAGCGGCCCCCCCAGCTCCTCGGTTCCGCGCGATCCCTGGACCATCTGGCCCAGCGCGGTGAAGGTGCCGGTGATCATGCCTGCGACCTCTCGTCCCGCCTGCCAGACCGCGGTCAGCGGGTCGTGGCGCATCATTCCGACGCTGCCGCGGCTGATGCCGAGCAGGCCGATCTGGTGGCTGTTCCCGAGTCGGTCGGTGACGGACTGCGAATCAGGCGTCGCTGTAACCGTCATCACCCGGCCATCGCGCTTCAACTCGACTGCCAGAGGCTGCCCTGGCCGGATGGAGACGATCTGCCGGATTTCCTCGAAGCGCTGCACATCGGTGCCGTCGACAGACAGAATCAGGTCGCCCGGCTGGATGCCGGCACGCTCGGCAGCGCTGCCCGGCTGGATGCCGCCAACGTCGGGCGGGGTGAAGGATTGCCCGGCCGTCATGAACAGCACGGCCAGCACGACGATGGAGAACAGGAAGTTGGCGATCGGTCCGGCGGCGACGATCGCCGCGCGCTGACCCACCCGCTTGTGGTGGAAGGACACCGCCCGCTCATCCTCCGTCATGCCGGTCAGATGGGCGCCGGGCGTGCTGGCCGGGTCGGCGTCGCCGAACATCTTGACGTAGCCGCCTAACGGCAGCGCGCTGAACTTCCAGCGCGTGCCGGCGCTGTCGGTGAAGCCGAACAGCTCCGGTCCGAAGCCGATGGAGAAGGTCTCGATCCGCACGCCATTGCGGCGCGCAACCAGATAGTGACCGAGCTCGTGCACGAAGACGAGCACGGTGAGGACCAGCAGGAAAGCCAGCACCGAGGTCCAGAAACCGCCGATTATGTCCATGTCAACCCTTGCGCCTTCCAGCGCCTCGAACGCGGATCATCGGCTGCCAACCGCCGTCGCACCGCTGGCCTGAATGCGGTCGGCGGCAACCCGCCTGGCCTCCGCATCGGCCTCCCGCACGGCGGCGAGATCGCGCAGCGGGCGGTGGGGCAACGCCGTCAACGTCTCCTCGACGATCCGTTCGATGTCGAGGAAGCCGATCCGGCGGTCGAGAAACGCCTGAACAGCCACCTCGTTGGCGGCACTGAGTATAGTAGGAGCGCCCCCACCGCTTTGCAAGGCGGCCCGGGCAAGCCGAAGTGCCGGAAAACGCACGGGATCCGGGGCCTCGAAGGTCAGGGTGGCCGCCTTGACCAAATCAAGCCTTTCCGCCGGAGTGGCGATGCGGGCGGGCCAGCCGAGCGCATAGGCGATGGGCGTGCGCATGTCCGGCGTGCCGAGCTGCGCCAGGACGGAGCCGTCGACATACTCGACCAGGGAGTGGATGACCGACTGCGGATGGACCAGGACGTCGATCCGCTCCTCCGGGATGCCGAACAGGAAATGGGCCTCGATCAGTTCCAGCCCTTTGTTCATCATCGTGGCGCTGTCGACCGAGATCTTGGCGCCCATGTCCCAGGTCGGATGTGCCACCGCCTGCTCCCGCGTCGCCGCCGCCATGAAGACGCGGTCCCTGGTGCGGAACGGGCCGCCGGACGCAGTGAGGATCAGGCGGGCGACGCTGTCGGTCCGCTCGAAATCGAAGACCTGATAGATGGCGGAATGCTCGCTGTCGACCGGCAGCAAGGTCGCGCCATGCGCCTTCACCTCCTCCATCATCAGGGAGCCGGCGCAGACCAGAACCTCCTTGTTGGCGAAGGCGACGATGGCCCCGCGGCGCACGGCGGCGAGCGTCGGCTCCAGTCCGGCGGCGCCGACGATGGCGGCCATCACCCAGTCGGCCGGCCGTTCGGCAGCGGCTGCCACCGCCTCGGGCCCTGCGGCAACCTCGATGCCGGTGCCGGACAACAGGTCCTTCAACTGCGTGTAGCCGGCGGGATCGGCGACGACGGCCAGGCGGGCCTTCAGGTCGCGGGCCTGCCTGGCCAGCAGGGCGACGTTGCGGTTGGCGGTCAGAGCCTCCACCGGGAAACGCTCCGGATCGCGGGCGACGAGGTCCACGGTCTGCGTTCCGACCGAGCCGGTGGAGCCAAGGATCGTCACGCTGCGCGGCGCACCCGGCGCCGCTTCCGCCTTCACCACCATGAAAGAACCGTTCCAACGGCCGCGTGGAACAAGGCCAGCACCGGGGCCGCGGCCAGAAGCCCGTCGATGCGGTCGAGGATGCCGCCATGCCCGGGAATGAGCTGGCCGCTGTCCTTCACATTGTAACGCCGCTTGACCGCCGATTCGAAAAGGTCGCCGGCCTGCCCCACCACCGCGACGGCGGCGCCGACCAGAAGGGCGATATCCGGGCGCGCCGCGTCGAAGGCAATCGCCACAAGCCAGCCGAACAGTGCGGAGGACAGCATGCCGCCGATCAGGCCCGCCCAGGTTTTTTTCGGACTGATCCTTGGAGCCAGCTTCGGCCCGCCGATGCTGCGGCCAGCGGCATAGGCGCCGATGTCCGTCGCCCAGATGGCGAGGAGCACGAACAGGAAAAGCGATAGCCCGACAGTCGGCAGATCGCGCAGCCAGATGAGCCCCGCCATGCCGGCGGCGACGTAGAAGACGCCGAACCCAAGCAGGCCGCGGTCGCTGCCGCCGCCGACGATGGCCGTCAGAACGGAGAAGGCCGCGGCAACGCCCAGGGCCGCGGCGGGCCCTGCCGCGATCTGGGCCATCAGTGCGACGGCAATGCCGATTGCCGCCATCAAGCGGGCCGGAAGGCGGCGAGCGCTGGGGACGATGTTGGTCCATTCGGATACGGCAACAACCGATCCGAAGGCGATGAGAGCATGGAAAACCCAACCGCCAAGCCAGACGGCGCCCAACACGGCAGGCGCCATGACAAGCGCAGAAAGGGCGCGGACCTTCAGGTCCCCGGCCTTGGAAGGCGTCACCGGCGCGGTGGTCGAGGCCGAAGCCTGGGCGTCAGCGGGACCCGGCGGTGGTGGCGCCGAAGCGGCGTTCCCGTCGGTGGAACTCTTCAATCGCCGCCTCCAGATCGCGCTTGGTGAAATCGGGCCAGAGCGTGTCCACGAAAACCAGCTCGGCGTAGGCCGCCTGCCAAAGCAGGAAATTGCTGATCCGCTTCTCGCCGCTCGTGCGGATGATCAGGTCGGGGTCGGGAATGTCGGCGGTGTAGAGGCGGGCCGACAGGGCATCCTCGTCGATGGCGTCGGGCGACAGGCGGCCGGCCGCAGCCTCTTCCGCCAGCCGCCGCGCCGCATGGACGATCTCCAGCCGCGAGCCGTAGCTGAGGGCGACGACCAGTGTCATCACCCTGTTGTCGCGGGTCAGGCCCTCGGCGTTGTCGATCAGACGGTTGATGTCGTCTGACAGCCGGTTGCGGTCGCCTATGACCCGCAGCCGGATGCCCGCCCGGTGCAGTTCGGCGACCTCGCTGCGCAGATAGAATCGCAGCAGACCCATCAGGTCGCTGATTTCCTCTTCCGGCCGGCGCCAGTTCTCCGAAGAGAAGCTGAAGATCGTCAGAGTGCCGATGCCAAGTTCGCGCGCCGCTTCCACGGTGCGGCGGACGGCGTCCACGCCCTTCTTGTGACCGGCGGTGCGCGGCAAGCCGCGCGCCTTGGCCCAACGTCCGTTGCCATCCATGATGATGGCGACGTGCGCAGGGGCCGTGTTGGACCGGTTGTCGTCCGCGTCGCGCATTCCGGATCAGACCTGCATAATTTCCTTTTCTTTTTGCGCAAGCGAGTCGTCGACCATCTTGATGTGCTGGTCGGTCAGGACCTGCACCTTGTCCGCCTGGACCTTGTGCTCGTCCTGGGTGATCTCGCTGGCCTTCTCGGCCTTCTTCAGTCCGTCCATGCCGTCGCGGCGGATGTTGCGGATGGCGACACGGCACTGTTCGGCGTACTTGTGGGCGACCTTTGCCAACTCGGCGCGGCGCTCCTGGGTCAGGTCGGGCAGCGGCACGCGGATGACCTGGCCTTCGGCCTGCGGGTTCAGACCCAGGCCGCTGTCGCGGATGGCCTTCTCGACCGCCTTGGTCATGCCGCGGTCCCAGACCTGAACCGAGATCAGGCGCGGCTCCGGAACGGAGACCGTCGCAACCTCGCGCAGGTGCATGCGGCTGCCATAGGCCTCCACCATCACCGGTTCCAGCAGGTTCGACGAGGCGCGGCCGGTGCGCAGACCGCCCAGTTCCTTGCGAAATGAGTCGAGCGCGCCTTCCATGCGGCGCTTCAGATCCGATAGGTCGGGCGCAGCCACGGGCCTACTCCCTTTCTTCCGTTATGATGGTGTGCTTGCCACGGCCCTGCATCACTTCGGCGAAGGCGCCGGGCGTGTGGATCGAGAAGACCAGAATGGGAATGTGGTTCTCACGCGAAAGCGCGATCGCCGACGCGTCCATCACCTGCAGTTCCTTGGTCAGGACATCCATGTAGGTGAGGCGTTCGTAATGCTGGGCCGACGGATCCTTCTTGGGATCGGCGGTGTAGACGCCGTCGACCTGCGTCCCCTTCAGCAGACCGTCGCAGCCCATTTCCGAGGCGCGCAGCGCCGCGGCGGTGTCGGTCGTGAAGAAGGGGTTGCCGGTGCCGGCCGCGAAGATCACCACCCGGCCCTTTTCCATGTGGCGGACGGCACGGCGCCGGATATAGGGCTCGCAGACCGTCGACATGGGAATGGCCGACTGCACCCGCGTGCTGACACCCATCCGTTCGAGCGCGCTCTGCATGGAGAGCGCGTTCATCACGGTGGCGAGCATGCCGATATAGTCGGCCGAGGCACGTTCCATGCCGCTCGCCGCACCCTTTACACCCCGGAAGATGTTCCCCCCGCCGATGACCAGACAGACCTGGACACCGAGCGCGATGACCGCCTTCACCTCGCCGGCGATGCGGTTCACCATCTCCGGGTCGAGACCATAGTCGCGCTGACCCATCAGCGCCTCGCCCGACACCTTGAGGAGGACGCGCTTGTAGCGGACGCCCTCAGCCGGCGCGGTGGTCCCGGTGGCTTCGACCATGGGGGGAACGCTCCCTTGCTGTTTCGGAATGCGGCTTGCGGACCTAAGCGTTCGACCTTACCGGGCTCAGCCCTGACCGCCGGCGGCGGCGGCGACTTCGGCGGCGAAGTCCGACTGGGCCTTCTCGATGCCTTCGCCCAGAGCGAAGCGGGTGAAGGCCGTGACCTTGACCGGGGCGCCGATGTCCTTGGCGGCGTTCTCCACCACCTTGCGGACCTTGGTCTCGCCGTCGATCACGTAGGTCTGCTCCAGCAGGCAGACCTCTTCGTAGTACTTGCGGACGCGGCCTTCGACCATCTTCTCGATGATGGCTTCCGGCTTGCCCGACGCGCGGGCCTGCTCGGCCAGGACGTTGCGCTCACGCTCCAGCGACGAGCTGTCGACGTCGGCGATGTCCAGCGCATCCGGACGGGCGGCGGCGATGTGCATGGCGATCTGCTTGCCGAGATCGGCCAGCTTGCCGGCGTCGCCGGTCGACTCCAGGGCGACCAGAACGCCGATCTTGCCCAGGCCCGGCGCAATGGCCGAGTGGACGTAGCTGACGACGACACCGGCCGAAACCGACAGGGTGACGCTGCGGCGCAGGTTCATGTTCTCGCCGACGGTGGCGATCAGGCTGGTCAGCTCGTCCTGGGCAGTGTGCGAGGTGCCCGGATAGGCAGCGGCCTTCAGAGCCTCGACATCGCCACCGGTGGCCAGGGCCAGCTCGGCGGACTTGGCCGCGAAAGCCTGGAACTTGTCGTTGCGGGCGACGAAATCGGTCTCGGCGTTCACTTCGACGACAGCGCCCTTGGTGCCGGCGGTGGCGACGGCCACCAGCCCCTCGGCGGCGATGCGGCCCGACTTCTTGGCGGCGGCGGCGAGGCCCTTCTTGCGCAGCCAGTCGACGGCGCCCTCGAGGTCGCCCTGCGTCTCGTTCAGCGCCTTCTTGCAGTCCATCATGCCCGCGCCGGTCTTCTCGCGCAGTTCCTTGACGAGCGAGGCGGTAATCTCGGCCATGTTGCGCCCTCTTCCTTCCAAGCGATCCGGCAGGCGGATCGGATTGAGTCACAAAGTCAAAACGGGTGGCAACCCATAAAAAAGGCAGCCGGGCCATAGGTCATAAGGCCCGGCTGCCCTTCAACCGTCAGGGTCAGGCCTGGGCGGTCTCGGCGGTCTCTTCCTCCGGCAGCTGCTCGGCCGGGGCGTCCTCGGCGGCGCCGACGTCGATGCCGGCGGCGCTCATCTCGGCCTGCAGGCCGTCAAGCACCGCACCGACCGTCAGGTCGCAGTACAGCTCGATGGCGCGCAGCGCGTCGTCGTTGCCGGGGATCGGGAAGGCCACGCCGTCCGGATCGGAGTTGCTGTCGAGGACCGCGATGACCGGGATGCCCAGCTTGTTGGCTTCCTTGACCGCGATCGACTCCTTGTTGGTGTCGATGATGAAGATGACGTCCGGCAGGCCGCCCATCTCCTTGATGCCGCCCAGCGCACGCTCCAGCTTGTCGCGCTCGCGGGTCAGTTCCAGCACTTCGCGCTTGGTCAGGCCCGAGGTGTCGCCGCCCAGACGCTCTTCCATCTCGCGCAGGCGCTTGATCGACTGGGAGATCGTCTTCCAGTTGGTCAGCATGCCGCCGAGCCAGCGGTGGTTGACGTAGTACTGGCCGCACTTGGCGGCTGCCTCGGCGATCCGCTCCTGGGCCTGACGCTTGGTGCCGACGAACAGGACGCGGCCACCGCCGGCGACGACGTCACGCACGGCCTGCAGGGCGCGGTGCAGCATCGGGACGGTCTGCTCGAGGTCGATGATGTGCACGCCATTGCGGACGCCGAAGATGTACTGGTTCATCTTCGGGTTCCAGCGGCGGGTGTGGTGGCCGAAGTGGACACCGGCTTCCAGCAGCTGGCGCATGGTGAAGGTGGGCATGGTCATGTGGAAAAATTCCCTTTTTCCGGTTGCTCCGCCGCGGGCATTGTCGCGAGCTCATGGAGTCCATGGCCCACAACACCGGATCGGGCCATCGGGGTAAAGCCGAGGGTCCGCCAGCCCGCGTGAGGTTTTGACGACGGCGCTTACATAGCCCCGCGCGCGTATGTTGACAAGGAAAAAGGCCACCCGGATCGGTGTCCGGATGGCCTTTTCACCAAACCGCCAAGAAGTGGGAAAAGTTCCTTTACGCCTGCGGCGCTGACGGTGCCGCCACCTTCGGCTTGGGCAGGTCGAGCTTCAGATGCAGTTCCCGCAGGCGGGCGGTATCGACCGGCGCCGGGGCCTGCATCAGCAGGTCTTCGGCCCGCTGGTTCAGCGGGAAGGCGATGACCTCGCGGATGTTCGGCTCGTCGGCCAGCAGCATGACGATGCGGTCGATGCCGGGGGCCGAGCCGCCGTGCGGCGGGGCGCCCAGCTTGAACGCGCTCAGCATGCCGCCGAACCGGGCTTCCAGCTCCTCCGGCGGATAGCCGGCGATCTCGAAGGCCTTGTACATCACTTCCGGCAGGTGGTTGCGGATGGCGCCCGAGGACAGCTCCACGCCATTGCAAACGATGTCGTACTGATAGGCCTTGATGTCGAGCGGGTTCATCGTCTCCAGCGCCTTCAGGCCGCCCTGGGGCATGGAGAACGGGTTGTGGCTGAAGATGACCTTGTTGGTCTCCTCGTCCAGCTCGTACATCGGGAAGTCGACGATCCAGCAGAAGCGGAAGGCGTTCTTCTCGATCAGGTCCAGCTCCTCGCCGATGCGGGTGCGGGCGAAGCCGGCCAGCTTGGCTGCCGGGCCGGGCTGGTCGCAGACGAAGAAGATGGCGTCGCCGTCTTCCAGACCGGCCAGTTCGCGCAGCTGGGCCTGCGCCGCCTCCGGCACGAACTTGGCGATCGGACCCTTTCCGCCGCCGGCCTCCATGACGATGTAACCGAGGCCGGGGGCGCCGAGGCCGCGGGCCCAGTCGTTCAGCTTGTCGAAGAAGCTGCGCGGACGGTCGGAAACCTTCGGCGCGCGGATGGCGCGGACGACTCCGCCCTTCTCGAGCGTCTGCTTGAAGGCGCGGAATTCCACGTCGTCGCGCTTGAACACCTCGGTCACGTCGGTGATGACCAGCGGGTTGCGCAGATCCGGCTTGTCGTTGCCGTATTTCAGCATCGACTCGGCGAAGGAGATGCGGCGGAACGGCAGCCCGTCGATGACCGGCTTCGAGTCGCGGCGGAAGCCGCCGAACTCGTCGAAGATGCCGTGCAGAACCGGCTCGATGGCGGCGAAGACGTCTTCCTGGGTGACGAAGGACATCTCGAAATCGAGCTGGTAGAACTCGCCCGGGCTGCGGTCGGCGCGGGCATCCTCGTCGCGGAAGCAGGGGGCGATCTGGAAGTAGCGGTCGAATCCGGCGACCATCAGCAGCTGCTTGAACTGCTGCGGCGCCTGCGGCAGGGCGTAGAACTTGCCGGGATGGTTGCGGCTCGGCACCAGATAGTCACGCGCGCCTTCCGGCGAGGAGGCGGTGAGGATCGGCGTCTGGAATTCGGTGAAGCCCTGGTCGATCATGCGGCGGCGCGCCGAGGCGATCACGCGCGACCGCAGCATGATGTTCTCGTGGATGCGCTCGCGGCGCAGGTCGAGGAAGCGGTAGCGCAGGCGCACGTCCTCGCCCGCGTCGGTGTCCTGGTTGACCTGCAGCGGAATCTGCTCCGCCTCGCCTTCCACGGTCAGCTCGGCGATCTGCAGCTCGATGCGGCCGGTGGGCAGCTTGTCGTTGATGGTCTCGGCCGTGCGCTTCACCACCTTGCCGGTGACGGTGATGACCGATTCCAGCTTCAGCCGGTTCGCGACCTCGAAGGCCGGGTTGGAGGTATCGACCACGCACTGCGTCAGGCCGTAATGGTCGCGCAGGTCGATGAACAGCAGCTGTCCATGGTCGCGCTTCCGGTTCATCCAGCCCGACAGGCGGACGGTCTCACCGGCATTCTCTTCACGAAGCTGGCCGCAGGTGTGCGTGCGGTAGGGGTGCATGGGTCGAAACACCTTGAAAAGGTCGGATTCCGGCGGAAAAAGCGGTCCGACACACCACACCGGACGCGCGCGAAAGTCAAGCCGCGATAGGGTGGAGCTCAGGGCAATCGCATATGAAGATCATGCTCCTTTTCAAGGAAACCCGTCATCCCCGCGAAGGCGGGGATCCAGGCTTTTCCAACAGATTCGCCATGCGAACTCTGGATCCCCGCCTTCGCGGGGATGACGGAAGTCCCTTCATAGGACTCTAGATTTCAAATGCGATTGCCCTCGGGTGGAGCTGCGGGCGCGGCGGCCGGAATGGAACGTTTGGAACACCGTGAAACGCTTTCCGCCCTCCTGTTCACCTGTTCAACCCGGACTTCCCGCCGCCACGCCGTCCAGCCGTCCGCAGTTTAGCACCGTCGCCGCGCAACATTAAGGGCGAGGGGAAAATCCGGCCGGAAGCTACCCCGCCCTGCCGCCGGGGCGTCCCTTTTTCAGCGCGGGGCCGCCCGGCGCTTCGGCGGACTTTCAAGCATCGGTTCGGTCGTGTATGAAGCCACCATGACGCTCATCACGACAACCGACGCCCTTCAGGCCTTCTGTCAGTCGCTGGCAGGGGCCGAGTACATCACGGTCGACACCGAGTTTCTGCGGGAAAAGACCTATTGGCCGCAACTCTGTCTCGTGCAGGTCGGCGGACCCGACGGCGCGGTCGCCATCGACCCGCTGGCCGAGGGAATCGACCTGACACCGCTGTTCGCGCTGATGAGCGACCCGTCGGTGCTGAAGGTGTTCCACGCCGCCCGCCAGGACGTGGAGATCTTCTGGCATCTGTCGGGCCAGATCCCGCATCCGCTGTTCGACACCCAGGTCGCGGCGATGGTCTGCGGCTTCGGCGAAAGCGTGGGCTATGAAACGCTGGTCACCAAGCTGGCCGGCGCCCGCATCGACAAGTCCAGCCGCTTCACCGACTGGTCGCACCGGCCGCTGACCGAGCGGCAGCTGACCTACGCCCTGTCCGACGTCATTCATCTGCGCCCGGCCTACGAGAAGCTGAAGCGCCGCCTTGCCCGATCCGGCCGCTCGCACTGGCTGGAGGAGGAGATGGCGATCCTGACCGATCCGGCGACCTATCAGGTCGATCCGGAAAGCTCGTATCTGCGGCTGAAGGTGCGGACCAACAAGCCGCGCTTCATGGCGATCCTCAGGGAACTGGCGGCCTGGCGTGAGCGCGAGGCCCAGCGCCGCGACCAGCCGCGCTCCCGCGTGCTGCGCGACGAAGCGCTGCTGGAGATCGCCGCCCACGCCCCCACCACAGTGGACGACCTCGCCCGCACGCGCGGGCTTGGCCGCGGCTTCGCGGAGGGAAGGCAGGGGAGCGATGTGCTGGCCGCGGTGCAGGCTGGACTCGACCTGCCGGACAGTGCCTTGCCGCGTGTCGAACCGCGCGAGGAACCGCCGCCCGGTCTGCAACCGATCGTCGAGCTTCTGCGCGTGCTGCTGAAGATGAAATGCGACGAGAACAATGTCGCGGCGAAGCTCGTGGCCTCGTCCTCCGAGTTGGAGGCATTGGCGGCCGATGACGCCGCAGACATTCCGGCGATGCACGGGTGGCGGCGCGAGCTGTTCGGCAGCGATGCGCTCGCCCTGAAGCACGGCAAGATCGGGCTTGCCGTCATCGATCGTCGCGTCCGCATCGTTCCTGCCGGAGACCCGCGCCCATCGGCCGAACCGGTCGAATTGGAAACTTGACCTTTGCGAATGACGTCGCTTCGATGATTGCGGGACCTTTGCCGGGTCCGGACCCGCCCGCGCCCGGACCTTTGCCTTAAGGTCTTTTTAAAGATAGTTACCGTTAAAATCGGTTCGGCTTCGCAGGATTCGCCGGGTTTCCGGCACTTGCGGAGCCACAGTTGCGGCCGGCAGAAGGCGCCGGACCGAACATGAAGGCTGCCGAACAATGAGCGGCCGTCGATACGGGTGGTTGGCAGGCGTGGCGCTTGTTGTGGGAGTGAGCATCGTATGAGCAGGTTTGGCGGCAGACCCCCTCTGGGACGGGACCGTGTCCGGCTTTCCACCACGGAAAAGCAGGCCGCCGTCGCCGCCGCCAAGGACCAGAAACCGGAATTCGACAACGACAAGCTCCTGAACCTGCTGCGGTCGGCGAAGAACGAACTGCAGGGCATGCGGCTGATCCACATGCACCTGTCGCTGCTGAAAGACCGCGACCCGACCAGCCAGATGATGGTCCGCTCCATCATCCAGGAACTTGCGACCAAGGCGTCCTACCTGCAATCCTTCAACATCTCCAACGGCGACGTCATCATCCTCTACAAAGGGCTGAAGCTCACCGGCGTCACCGATGTCTGCCAGACGGTGGAACAGGTCTTCCTATCCAAGACGACGCTGACCGGCCCGAATCCCTACAAGGAATATTCTCTCTACTCGATCATGGAACTGGCGTTGAACTTCATCAACGTCATCCGCTTCATCGAGGAGCTTCAGGCGAGCGAGACCGGCAGCCACGTCACCGAAACCAAGCCGCCGATCACGCTGGAGGAATTGGGCAAGCTCGAACGCTCGATGCAGATGTTCGACCTGTCGCCCTTCCTGTTCAACCAGGGCATCGCCAACATCGGCGGCGGCGGTGGCGACGCGGAGATGGAGTATTACGAGCTCTACATCTCCATCAAGCTTCTTCAGGAACGGCTCTGCCCCGATTACGACATCACCGCCAACAAGTGGCTGTTCAACTACTTTACCGCCAATCTCGACCAGTCGGTGCTGCGCGCCCTGAATCATGGGCTGAGCTTCATGCGGGGGCGCCGGATCGGCATCAACATCAATCTGTCTACCGTCATCTCCACCGGCTTCGTGAAGTTCGACGAACGCCTGCCCATCGACTTCCGCGGACAGGTGGTGCTGGAAGTGTCGAAGGGCGATCTGATCGAGAACCTTGCGTTGTTCAACGAGGTGGTGGAGTTCGCGCAGGACCGCCGCTATCAGATCGCGGTGGACGGGCTGAACCCGTTCTGGGTGACGAATTTCGATCTCGAATACCTGAACGCGGACTACGCCAAGATCTTCTGGTCCAACGACATGCTGGAGATGGACCCCTCCTTCGAGAAGTATTTCCGCGACCGCATCGCCGAACAGGACCGCTGCAAATTCATCCTGGCGCGCTGCGACAGCGTGTCCAGCCTGGTCTATGCCCACAAGATGGGGATCAATCTGGTCCAGGGCCGCGCGGTCGACAACATCATGCGCAAGGGCGTCAGCGTTCGTGAAGCCATCGCCCACGCCAAGGTGGATTGAGGGAAGCGCTCACGCCTTGCGCGGCGCCCGCCGCAGCGGCCCGTCGGTCCAGGACGGCGGCAACAGCGCCAACAGCCAGACCGCGGCCATCATCGGCCAGGGAAAAGCGATTCGCGCCGCATTGCGCTCAAGCCCGCGGCGGATGAGGCGGGCGGCGGCATCCGTCTCCATCAGGAAGGGCATCGGGAAGCGGTTCACCGCCGTCATGCGGCTCTTGACGAAGCCGGGGCAGATGACCGAAACGCCGATCCCCTCCCCCGCGAGGTCGCCGCGCAACGACTCCCCGTACACCCGCACCATCGCCTTGCTGGCGCAATAGGCCGGCGCACCGGGTAGGCCGCGGAAGCCGGCCAGCGATGCCATCAGGGCGATCTGTCCATGCCGCCGCGCCCGCATTGCCGGAAGCAGCGGATGGATGCTGTTCAGCACCCCGTCGATGTTGACCGCCAGGATGCGGCGGGCCTGTTCCTCCGTCTCGCCACCATCGCCCGTGCCGGCCGACATGCCGGCATTGGCGATCAGCAGGTCGACCGGATCGGCGGCATCGACCCGCGCCAGCCACTCCGCCATCGCCGCGCGATCCGCCACGTCGATCACCGCGGTGTCCACGCGGGATCCCGCGGTGCGGCAACGCTGCGCCACCGCCTCCAGCCTCGCGGAGTCGCGGCCGGTCAGAGCCAGCGCCACACCGGGAGCGGCATAGAGGAGGGCCAGGGCCTCGCCGATGCCGCTCGACGCACCGGTGATGACGATGGAACTCGGGGCGGACCGGGGGGTGGAACGCGGCTGCTTCATGGAATCTCCGTCCTGCTTGTCGGCTTACGTCCGGCGCCGGAGCTTGTTGTGGGGTGATGGCGCGTTTATAAGCACGACACCAACCGACACCGCTTTTCAAGTGAGGCCGCCTTTGCCTGCCCATCGTCCCGTCATTGCCAGCATGACCGGTTTCGCGCGCGTCGACGGGCACGGCGACGGCTATTCCTGGACCTTCGAGGCCAAGAGCGTCAATGGCCGCAGCCTGGATTTGCGCTGCCGCCTGCCGTCGGGCTTCGACAGCGTCGAGGCAGTCGCCCGCGCGGAGCTGCCGAAACGGCTGGCCCGCGGCAATGTCAACCTGACGCTGACCGTCAACCGCGCCCAGGCGGTGTCGCAGCTCCGCATCAACCGGGAGCTTCTGGCCCAGGTGCTGGAGTTGGCCCGCGAGATCGAGGGGGCGGGCGCCGCGCCGCCGCGGCTGGATTCGCTGCTGGCTGTCCGCGGCATCATCGAGCCGGTGGAGGAGGACGAGACGGAAGCGCGCGAGCGTGTCGAATCGGCGCTGAAGACCGACCTCGCCAAGCTGGTGGACCAGCTGGTGGTCAACCGCCTTGCCGAAGGCGCGCGCATCGCCGAGGTGCTGAACGGCCATCTCGACGAGATCGCCCGGCTGGTGGACGCGGCGTCGGCCTGCGCCTCCACCCAGCCGGAGGCGCTGCGCGAGAAGCTGCGCGCCCAGGTCGCCGCCATCCTCGGCTCCTTCCCGGCGCTGTCGGAAGACCGCCTGGCCCAGGAGGCCGCCATCCTGATCGGCAAGGCCGACATTCGGGAAGAGTTGGACCGCCTGCGCGCCCACATCCAGGCCGCCCGCGACCTGATGGCGGAAGGCGGGGCCATCGGCCGCCGGTTCGACTTCCTGTGCCAGGAGTTCAACCGCGAGGCCAACACGCTGTGCTCCAAGTCGGCGGATGTCGAACTGACCCGCATCGGCCTGTCGCTGAAGGCTTCGATCGAGCAGCTTCGCGAGCAGGTCCAGAACATCGAATGACCACCAACATCGAATAATCGCCAACATCGAGTGAGCGCCATGGCTGCGACCAACACCCCCCTGATCAACCGGCGCGGCCTGATGCTGGTGCTGTCGTCGCCCTCGGGCGCCGGCAAGACCACCATCGCCCGCGGCCTGCTGGAGCGCGATTCCGGCATCACCATGTCGGTCTCGGTGACCACGCGGGCGATGCGTCCCGGCGAAGCCGAAGGGCTGGACTATTACTTCATCGACCAGCAGCGCTTCGACCGCATGGCGGAGACCGGCGACCTGCTGGAGCATGCCCGCGTCTTCGGCAACTGCTACGGCACGCCGCGCGTGGCGGTGGAGGATGCGTTGGGCGCCGGCCGCGACGTGCTGTTCGCCATCGACTGGCAGGGTGCGCAGCAGCTGGCGCAGAACGCGCGCGACGATCTGGTCAGCGTCTTCGTCCTGCCGCCGACGGTGAGCGAGCTGGAACGCCGCCTGCGCGGCCGCGGCCAGGATTCGGAGGAGGTCATCGCCAACCGCATGGCCAAGGCGTCGAACGAGATCAGCCACTGGCCGGAATATGACTACGTCATCGTCAACCACGACGTGGACGAAAGCATCGCGGCCGTGGAGTCGATCCTGCGGGCCGAACGGCTGCGCCGCCGCCGTCAGGTCGGCCTGCCGGAGTTCGTGCGCAGCATCCAGGACACGCTGTAGTCACCTGATGGGAAACGGCTTCGCCCGTACCTTGATCTCATGGCCGGGCGGGCCGTCGCTGCCGTCCGGTCTCTTGCCGCGGTAATAGCCCTTCTGCCAGCGCTCCTGCGCCGCCGTACTGCCGGGGGTCTGAAGGTCGGCATTGAACTGGCTGCGCGAGGCGGCCCAGGCGCGGTACTGCGCCGCCGTCTCCGGATCGCTGTCGAGATCGCGCACATCCGGTTCCAGGCTCTCCACCAGCCCGCGCTGCACCGGCATCAGATGGGCGAAGGGTTCGCCCTTCTCCCAGGTCACAGGCACGCCGGGCGCGGTGAATCGCCAGTTCATGGTGAAGGGATAGGGCGACCAGTCGGTCTCGATGATGCCCGACAGGCCGAGGATGCCGTGCTTCGGGTGGTTCAGCGGCCCGGTCACCATCAGGTTCACGCCCGGCGGCGTCCGGAACAGCGCGGCGACATGGAAGGTCAGCACGCCGCTGCCGAAATGACTGGCCGGCAACAGCGGATGCGGTTCATCGGCCGTGATCGTGATTGCATCCAGCCCGGTGCCGCCATCCCAGACCGCCGTCGCCCGCACCGGGCAACAGACCTCCCAGCCATGCATGCTGGCGATGTTCAGCGGCAGGCAGCGGTAGCCGTACTGCTCCGGCAGGGCGTCGATCCAGTCGCGCGTCGGGCGCGCCGGTCGGATGTCGGGCATGGCCCCCGACAGCGGATAGGCGATCAGTGTCATGGTGCCGCATCCTGCCAGATTTCCCGGCCGCCGCAACCCGCCGGCTCAATCGGTTGGACCGTGACCATCGCAACCGGTTGCGGGTCCATCCGGATTATCCCTACGCCCCCGTTAGGGATTGCATCAACTCGCGATACCCCAGTATGGATGGCACATTCCATTAGGAATTTTTGATCTAAGCGGACCCGATGCGTCGGAGCGTTCCGGCGGCGGTCTCGCGCGTTTGGGGTGGAACTGGGCGATGATCGACAAACTTCACAGCATCAAGGCGAAGCTCCTGATCCTTCTGGGGCTGTTCCTCTTCACCATCCTGGGGGCCGGCCTCTGGTCCGCGACATCCAAGCGCGAGACCATGGTGGAAGGATACCGCAACTCGATCCAGGCGGTGGTGCAGACCTCGCTGTCGATCATCAAGTCCTACGACGCCCGTGCCGCCAAGGGTGAGTTCAGCCGCGAAGAAGCGCAGACGCGGGCCAAGGCCACCCTGCGGGCGCTGCGTTTCTTCGGGAGCGAGTACATGTTCGGTTACGAGTTCGACGGGACGAACGTTTTCCACGGGGTGCGCGCCGACCTGGAAGGCACCCGCAAGCTGGCCGATTTCAAGGACAGCAACGGCGTGCTGGTGATCCGCGGGCTGATCGCTTCGGCCAAGGCCAACGACGGCTTCCTGATCTACAACTTCCCCAAGGCAAGCGGCGGCGATCCTGTGCCGAAGCTGGCCTTCGCCGCGATCTACGAGCCCTGGGGCTGGATGATCGGCACCGGCGTCTACATCGACGACGTCGATGCCGCCTTCCGCCGCACGCTGTTGGAAACGCTGGCGGTCACGCTGGTCGCATCGGTCCTGCTGGGTGTGTTCGGCTTCCGTCTGGTGTCGCGCATTACCAAGGGGCTGGACGGCATCGGCAGCGCCACCGGCCGCATCGCCACGGGCGATCTCGCCACGCAGGTCGGCGGGACGGAGCGCCGTGACGAAGTGGGAGCCCTCGCCCGCTCCGTCGAGACGCTGAGGCTCAGCGCCATCGAGGCGGAAGACCTGCGCCGCCGCCATGCCGCCCTGGAGCATGAGGCCGAACAGGCCCGACGCGCGACCATGGCCCGGCTCGCCGACGAGTTCGAGAACACGGTCGGCGGACTGGTCCGTTCGGTCGCCGACTCGGCGGGACAGCTGACCCACACCTCCGGCGCGATGAGCAGCGGGGCGGAACAGACGACCCGCTTGATGGACGGCGCCGCCCGCGCGGCGGAAACCACGTCGGGCAATGTCCAGGCGGTGGCGGGTGCGACCGAGGAACTGGCCGCGTCGATCCGCGAGATCGCCCAGCAGATCGCCGAATCGACGACCGGCTCCGCCCGCGCGGTTGAGGATGTCCGCCGCACCTACGCGCTGATCGAACAGCTGGACGGCGTCGCCCGGCGCACGGTGGAGGTGGTCGACCTGATCCGCTCCATCGCCGAGCAGACGAACCTGCTGGCGTTGAACGCGACCATCGAAGCGGCCCGCGCCGGAGAGGCCGGCAAGGGCTTCGCCGTCGTCGCCAGCGAGGTCAAGAATCTCGCCAACCAGACGGCCAAGGCCACCGACGACGTCCAGGCGCAGATCGCCGCCATGACCGACGCCACCTCGTCGGTGGTCGAGGCGATGCGCGGAGTCGGCGGCGCCATCGAAACGGTGAACAACGTCGCCTCCAGCATCTCCGCCGCGATCGAGGAGCAGGGTGCCGCCACCCGCGACATCAGCCAGAACGTCAACGAGGCGGCACAGGGTGTCAGCTCGGTGTCGGACAGCCTGAACCTCGTCTGCAGCCACGCCACCGCCACCGGCCAGGCATCGACCGAGGTGGCCGCCGCCGCCCGTGCGGTGGGCGAGCGGGCCGACCGTATGCTGAGAGAGGTCTCGGCCTTCGTCTCCCGCATCCGTCAGGGCTGAGCGGCCGGAAGGCGCGCGCCGTGGGCAGGCGCGCGCCGGGTGCATTCCACACCGATCCGCGCTATGGATTGAGTCTTGCGAATCGACGCCACACGAGCCCCCATGATCTCCCCCACCCCCGCCGCCTCCCACAGCCGCACGCCGCGGCTGGCTCGACGAGGCGCTGCGGCGCATCGAGGCGGACGTGAACCGGTCCGCCGACACCCATCTGCTGCGGCTGCCGATCCCGTCGGCGCCGGGGGTCACATTGTACCTGAAGGACGAGTCGACCCACCCGACCGGAAGCCTGAAGCACCGGCTGGCACGGTCGCTGTTCCTCTATGCGATCTGCAACGGCTGGGTGCGCGAGGGCACCACCGTGATCGAGGCGTCGTCAGGCTCCACAGCGGTGTCGGAGGCCTATTTCGCCCAGCTGCTCGACCTGCCCTTCGTCGCGGTGGTGCCGCGCAACACCTCGCCTGCCAAGATCGCGCAGATCGAGTTCTACGGCGGCCGCTGCCATATGGTGGAGCGCGCGTCGGAGGTGTGCAGCGAGGCGCAGCGGCTGGCCCAGGCCTGCAACGGACACTTCATGGACCAGTTCACCTATGCCGAGCGGGCGACCGACTGGCGCGGCAACAACAACATCGCCCAGTCGATCTTCGAGCAGCTGGCGCAGGAACCCCATCCGATACCCGACTGGATCGTCTGCGGCGCCGGCACCGGCGGCACCTCGGCCACCATGGGCCGCTTCGTCCGCTACCGCCGGCTGCCCACCCGCATCTGCGTCGCCGACCCGGAACATTCGGCATTCTTCGAGGGCTTCCGCGACGACAACCCGAAGGCCGATGTCGGCCGCGGCTCCGGCATCGAAGGCATCGGGCGGCCGACGGTCGAGCCGTCCTTCCAGCCGACGGTGATCGACCGCATGATCCGCGTGCCCGATGCCGCAAGCATCGCCGCGGCGTGGGTGCTGCGCGACCGGCTGGGCCGGGCCTGCGGCGGCTCCACCGGCACCAATCTGGTGGGGTCCATCGAGCTGATCGCCGGAATGATGAAGGACGGCCGGCAAGGCAGCGTCGCCACCCTGATCTGCGACCCCGGCGACCGCTATATGGGAACCTACTTCAACCGCGACTGGCTGGCATCGGCCGGGCTGGACATCGGCCCGTGGTGCGAGCGCATCGACGGCTTCTTCCGCACCGGCGCCTGGAGCGGCGACGGGCTCGAATCCGCCGAGCGATGACGGGAGGATCGCGGCGATGACGCGCATGCGGATCCGAATCGATTTCGACAGCGGCGGCTCCATCGGCCCCGGCAAGATCATGCTGCTGGAGCGGATCCGCGAGACCGGCTCGATCTCCGCCGCCGGGCGGACTCTGGGCATGTCCTACCGCCGGGCATGGCTGCTGGTGGACGACCTCAACCGCATCTTCCGCGAACCGGTCGTCAATGCCGCGGTGGGTGGAAAGCAGGGCGGCGGCACGGTTCTGACCCCCTTCGGCGAGCAGGTCATCGACCATTACCGCGCCGTCGAGCGCGAAGCCCATGTGGCGACCGCCCACCGGCTGGCGGCGCTGGCGGCGGCGATCGACCCGGATTACGGAGCGGACAAGCAAGCCGACGACGGCAGCTTCGCCAACGATCCGGGACTGAAGCCGGGATGCGGAACGGAGTAAGGGCCGCCCCACTCCCTCAATAATCCTTCTCGTAGACCAGTCCGAACTCCGTGTCGGAATTGCCGCCGACCGAGGCGGTGCCCTTCAGGTTGTTGGTGATGTCGATCTCGACCTTCGCGCGGCTCTGGTTGGCGCCGATGCCCTGTTCGACGCCGACATAGACACGGTCGCTGACATAGCGGCCTGCCTGGACCGCGCCGCCCTTGCCGTTCTCGCCCTGGGTGAAGTCCAGCCGGTCGACGCCGATGCTGCGGCGAACGCGGTCGAGGATGCCGCCGCCCCCGCCGCCGACGCCGGCCAGCGCCGCCGCCGACTGGGCGAGCTGTACCGCCTCCCCCGCGCTCAGGTCGCCCACAGACTTGCCGAACAGCACGCCGGCCAGCACCTCGTCCTGCGGCAGTCCCTGGGGCGAGGTCAGCTCGATCTTCGGCTGGCGCGCGGTGCCGCTGACCACCACCTGCGCGGTGATGCCGTTGGCCGTCGCCTCGGCCAACAGGTCCAGCCGCGGATCGAGACCGCCGTCGAAGTCGAAGATGCCGCGCTTGAACTCGAAATTGCGGGCCAGCAGGTTCAGGCTGCCCTTCAGGATGGTGAAGCGGCCTGTCAGCTCGGGCGCCGCCGCGGTCCCGCCGACGCGCAGATTGCCGCCAAGCTCCGCGTCCAGCCCGCGGCCGCGCACGAAGATCTGGTTCGGCGCGTTGACCGTCATGTCGAGCGCCAGCACGAAGGGCGTTGCGGCAGGCGGACTCTCGTCCGGCTGCGGTATGCGCCGTGTGCCCCCGGACGTAGAGACCTGGGTGGTGCCGCGGGCACGGCCCTTGCCGACCTCCGTCACCTTCAGGTCGACGACGCTGGCCGGCATGCGGTCGGGGATCTGGATTTCGGCACGGCGGATATCGACCGGCCCGGCCAGGCGCGCATTGGCGAAGCCGCCGGTCAGCGTCAGGTTCGCGCCGATCTCCGCCGTCGCGATGTCGAGTTCCACCAGCCGGGCATTGTCGGCCTTCAGCGCGATGTCCAGCTGCCGGTCGGCGGGGGCCGCCGGACGGATGACGCCGCTGGCGCTGATGGCACCACCGTTGCGGGTCCGTCCCTGGAAGCTCTGGATGGTGAAGACGTCGCCCTCGCCGACCAGACGGGCCTGGATGTTGCTGATGACCGCGCCGGACGCCCGATTCTCGTAGCGCCCGTTCGCCAGGACGACCGAACCGCCGAGCGACGGCTTCTCCACCGTGCCGCCGGCCCGCACGTCGAGCTGCAGCGACCCGCGCGCCCGGTCGCCCGAAGATGCCAGAATGTCGTTCGCCAGCGACAGGTCCAGCGTGCCGTTGACAGCCGCCTCCAGCGCGCCCTTCGGCGGCAGGCTGACGGCATAGCTGTCGGGGTCCATCACCAGCGGCACGGCGGCGTTGGCGGTCAGGGTGCCGGCATTCTTCGGCATGGCGATGCGGCCGGTCATCGACAGGCGGCGGTCGCGCCACTGTGCATCCAGCGTCGCGTCGATGCCCGGCAGCCCGGCCTGCGTCGTCTGCTGCGCCTTCAGTCCATTCACGCGCAGGGTGGCGTCGGCCCGCGGGCTGCGCAGCGTACCGCCCAGCGAGGCGCGCGCGTTGGCGACCCCGTCCAGCCGCAGAGCCGGGCTGGCGAGCTTGGCCAGTGCCAGCGGCAGGCGGTCGATGGTCATCTCGCCGCTCAGCCGGTCGCCGTTCAAGCCGAGGTCGGCGGCGAGCCGGGCATTGCCCGACGCCAGCCGCAGGTCCTTCACCTCGTAGCGGCGCTCGGCCAGCAGGATGGTGGCCGGGGCGGTCATCCGCAGATCCTCCCCGGCATAGCGCGCCTGGAGCCGGTCGAGCCGGATGCGCGTCCCCTCCCCCTCCCTAGCCAGAGTGCCGGCGAGGTCGAGCGCGACCGGCTGGGCGCCTGCACCCGCGGCGTTGGCCTGGAAGGAGGCCTTCGCCAGCGAGCCATCGACCGAGGCGGTGACATTGCGCAGCTCGTTGCCGGCGGCGTTGCCGTTGGTCATCTCGATCCGCGCCTTGCCGCTGGCGGTGCCGAGCGCGTCGGCGACATCGGCCCTTGCCGTCAGGCGGCGGGCGGTCAGCAGCGGACCGCCGTCCCCATCCACCCGCAGATTGGTGGCGTCAGCCGTCAGGTTGGCCGCCTGCTTGCCGCCCTTGCCGTCGAGCGCCAGCGCAAAGGTCGCCGCGCCGCCGAGCGGCATGCCGGCCAGCGCCGACAGCCCGTTCAGGTTCGGCAGCGCGCCATCCAGCTTTCCGGTGGCGAGCAGCGTGTCGAGCGCCACCTGCACTTGGCCGGTGATGCGGTTCGACCCGTTGGCGATGGTCAGCCCATCCAGCCGCAGGGTCTGCTCGCGCAGTGCATAGCGTCCGTCGAGCGACAGCGGCGTCTTGTCCAGGGTGGTGCGGGCCGACAGAGTGCCGTTCGGCGTCGCCGGCAGGCCGGCAGCGGTGGCCTGCAGTTCCGTAGCGCCCAGACGGCGGCCCTGGACCACGAGGTCGCGTGCATTCAGTTTCGCCTGCGCCTCGATGGCGTCGAGCGGACCGCGGGCGGTGGCCTCCAGCGTCGCCGCCCCCTCCATCGGGGTGCCGAGCGCGCCGCCCAGCGGCTCCAGCTTCGCCACCGTCAGGGTGGTGCGGGCATCGACCCGGTTGTTCGCCAGTGCGGCGTTGCCGGTCAGCTTGCCGTTGCGGCCGTCCACCGTCAGGTCGGTCAGCCGCATGGCGCCGTCCTGCTCCAGCCGCGCCGCCAGCGCCAGCGTCGCCTTGTCGCCCAGCACCGCGTCGGCCGGCGTGCCGGTGGCGAGACGGTCGAGGCTGCCGGTCAGTTCGGTGGTGATCGCACCGTCGGCAGTGCGCCGCACCGGTCCGGAGAGGGCCACCGCCCCGGCCAGCGGCCGGCCGGCGAGGTCCGACAGCGGGGCGAGGTCGTCGGCGCTGGCCGACAGCGTCAGGTCGGCGGTCCGGCCCCAGCCGCCGACGGTCCCCTTCGCCTCCGCCCGCGCCGCGGCGGCGGTCAGCGCCAGCGTTTCGAGGCCAATCTGCCCGCTGCCGACGTCGATCCGTGCGCGGGCGGCCAGCACCGTCTCCGGCCCGGTCAGACGGGACAGCGCCGGATCGTCGGCGGCGAGGTCGCGCAGCGTGGCGTTGACCGCGACATTCAGGGCATTCAGCGCGCCTTCGGCGGAACCCTCGACCACACCCTCGCGCCAGGACAGCGGCACCAGCGGGTGCAGGGTGGAGTCCGGGCCGGCCTGCAGGGTCCAGCGCAGGTTCAGGCTGTTGTAGTCGGCGGCGATGTCGCCGGTCACCGTCGCGGTCGCGGCGGCAACGGTCAGGGCCAGCGGACGGACGGAGATGGCGCCGGTCGGCGCCCGCAGCAGGCTGGCGTTCAGCGTCGGGGTGGGGCCGATCAGCGGCGTCACCGTCTCCCCCGCCAGCCCGGCGATCAACGGGGCGAAATTGCCGCCGGCCGCAAGCGTCAGAGCGTGGCCTTCCGGCCCCTTCCTGATGGTAACATCGGCGTTCAGGGTGCCATCGGGGGCTGCAACCTCGCCCGCCATGGCTGTGAGCTTGCCGGCCCAATCGTCCAGCGTGCCGTTGCCCTTCAGCGTCACCTGCACCAGTGGCAGTCCGGGCATGGACAGAGCGCGCGCCATGACGCCGCCAGCGGGTTCCGACGCGTCGACCGAGAGAGACAGCGTGTTCGCGTCCGGTTTGAAGGCGGCCACCAGATCGGCCTTGCCCGGCTTGTCGTCGATGCGCGCCACCGACAGGGTGGTGTTCAGCGCACCGCCGCTGTGTTCCAGCAGCAAGGCGCCTTCGATGCGCAACGCCGCCTGTTCGCCCAGCAGTGCCGGCGCCAGCTCCAGCCGCTCCACCACCAGCTTCTTCAGGTCGATGTCCACCGGCAGGCTGGGCAGCAGCGGGGCGTTCGGATCGGACGGTGCCGCCGGCTGGGTGCTGACGGGGGCTCGGGTGACGACGATTGAGGCCGCTTCCAGGGCGTCGATCTTGGCGCTGCGCAGGAACAGGGCGGACGGCGACAGCACCACATGCAGCCGCTCGATGGTCAGCCAGACGCCCTGGCTGTCGGACAGCGTGACGGTGGCTATGGTGAAGTCGGTGGGAAAGCCGCCCTCGATGGCGCCCAGCTTGAGGTGCATGTCGGGCGATTCGACGGCGCCCTCGATCTTCTCCGTCAGCCATTCCCTCGTGGAATCGCCGAACAGCGAGAAGGCCCTTGCGGGTTGCGGACCGGCCAGCAGGCCGGCCAGGATCGTCAGACCGACCAGAAGAATGCGAACCGCCGTCACACCACGCCCTTTCACCAGCACGACCACCCCGGACAGGGCCATCTTTGTCTCAACCTCAATAAGCGGTCATCGTCGCGAAGGATCGGGACGATTTTGCGCCATCAGAACGCCTGTCCCAGGCTGAGATACAGCTGCCAGCGCGCATCGCCGCTCGCCGGGTTGAGGGGGACGCCGACATCCACGCGCAGGGGACCGAAGTCGGTGTAGTAGCGCAGGCCGACGCCGGCGCCGACGCGCAGCGGCTCGCTGAAATCGGGATAGGCCGAATCATAGACCGTACCGGCATCGACGAAGGGGACGACACCGATGCTCTCCGTCACCTTGATGCGCAGCTCCGCCCCGATCTCGAACAGCGACCGGCCGCCGACGGGATCGTCATAGCGGTCGCGCGGCCCCGCCTTCTGGAAACCGTAGCCGCGCACCGACCCGCCGCCGCCGGCAAAGAAACGGTGGTCGGGCGGGATGTCGGTCAGCGAGGTTCCCAGGATGCTGCCCAGCCCGACCCTGGCCGCGGCGACATAGCGCCCGTCATTGCCGAGATCGTAATAGGTGGAGCCGTTGAGCCGCACGGAGGTGAAGGGCGACTTGGTATCGCCGCCCACCGGGAACCACGGCGTCACCTGCAGGGAGGCCCGCTGGCCGGAGGTCGGGTTCAGCAGATTGTCGGTGCCGTTCCAGGCGGCACCCAGCGGCACGCCGATGAAGGCGGTCTGATAGGTGGTGTCCTTCGTCCGCACCCGACCGCGCTCGCTGGTCACGCCGTAGCTGACGGTCAGCTGCTCGGTCAGCGGCCGTTCGAGCTTGACCGTCAGTTCCGAGGCGACACGGCTGTAGGCCGGCGGCTGGTCGTTGACCACGGCGAAATTGACCACCAGCGATTGCTTCACCGCCAGGAAGTCCGGCTTGCGGAAATTGACGCTGAAGCGCAGGTCCGGCAGGTCGTTGCCGGTGCTGGAACTGCCGCCGGAGGACCCGGCGACCCGGCCCACATCGACCCCGACACGCAGCTGCTCCGCCCCGCCGAACAGGTTGCGGTGTCCCCAATAGGCGTTGGTGCCCAGCCCGTCCTCGGTCGAGAAGGTGAGGCCGCCGCCGATGAAGCGGCGCTTGCGCTCGCCCACCGTGACGATCACCGGCGTGACGCCGTCCGGCCCCGGCTCGTCCGCCATGCGCACGCGCACGGTGTCGAAGACCTGCAACGCGGCGATGTCCTGGCGCGCCCGGTCGGTGGCGCCGGGATCGTAGACCTGCCCCTCCGTCCAGGCCAGCCGTCCGCGCACCAGATCCTCGTCGACCTTCTCCAGCCCTTCGATCCGGGTGGCGCCATAGCGGGTCAGCGGACCTGGATTGAGGGTGTAGGCGACATCCATCGTCCGGTCGGAATGGTCGACGACGACCTCCCGGTCGGATGCCTTGGCGAAGGCGTAGCCGCGCTTGGCGAGCCGGCCGACCAGCGCCGTTTCGGCATCCAGCACCCCCTGCGCCACCGCCGGCATTCCGGCGGCGAGACCGAGTTCCTCGGTCGCCAGCTCCCCCGGCAGGGTCGTCCCGTTGGTGCCGCGCACCGTCACCGTCTTGATGTGGTAGAGCGGACCCGGTGTCACCGCGACCGTCACCTTGACCGGAGGCGCTTCCCCACCCGCCGGCAGGGTGCCGGTGGCCGCCGGATCCTCGATGCGGATGTCCAGCCGAGCGTCATAGTAGCCGGCGGAACGCAGCGCGGTCTGCAGGCGGTCGCGGTCGCTGTCCGCCCGCCGTTCCAGCCCGATCAGCGAGGGCGGCGCGTCGCCCTTCAGCTCCACCAGCGTCGAGGCGTCGTTGAGCGTGCCGCGCAGGCCGTCATCCTCGACACCGGTGATCTCGACGTCATAGCGGACGCCGGACGGCCTGACTTCCTCCTCTGCCGGCTCCTCTGCCGGAGCGTCGGAGCCGGGCTGGGCGCCGGGAACGCCGTCGACCGGCGAATTCTGGGCGCGGCCCGAGCCCGACGGCCCGAGCAGCAGCAGGGCGGCGACCAGCGGAGCGGCGATGGGGGCCTTGAAGGGCGCGGCTGCAATCCGGGTTGCGGCGGCCATTCTGCGGCGGGAAGCGGAAGCGAAGCGGATCATCGCCCACAATGTAGGCTGCGACCACGCATGGCTCCATCCCGGAAATTCGCGTTAGGCCAAAGGGCACGGCGCTTGCGTTTTTCCTGCGGATCCATATATTGCGCCGCAACAGTTTCCCCGACAGCGCCCACGGATTAATGTTCGTTGGGCCTTTTTGTTGTTTGTGGCATGACGCTGCTGCGTGTCGGGGGTGCCCTTGCGAGACCGAAGGCTCCATGAATCTCCGTAACGTCGCCATCATCGCCCACGTCGACCACGGCAAGACCACGCTGGTCGATCAACTTCTCAAGCAGGCCGGCTCGTTCCGCGAGAACCAGCAGGTCGCCGAACGCGCCATGGACTCCAACGACCTGGAGCGCGAGCGCGGCATCACCATCCTGGCCAAGTGCACGTCGGTCCTGTGGAACGACCTGCGCATCAACATCGTCGACACGCCGGGCCACGCCGATTTCGGCGGCGAGGTCGAGCGCATCCTCTCCATGGTCGACGGCGTCGTGCTGCTCTGCGACGCGGCCGAAGGCCCGCTGCCGCAGACCAAGTTCGTGCTGGGCAAGGCCCTGAAGCTCGGCCTGCGCCCGATCGTCGTCATCAACAAGGTGGACCGTCCCGACGGCCGTCCGCACGAGGTGCATGACGAGGTGTTCGACCTGTTCGCCTCGCTCGACGCCTCGAACGAGCAGCTGGACTTCCCGACCCTGTTCGCCTCGGGCCGCAACGGCTGGGCGACCACGGACCTGGAGAACGGCGCCCGCGAGACGCTGACCCCGCTGTTCGAGCTGATCCGCGACCATGTCCCGGCCCCGAAGGTCGAGGAAAACCTGCCCTTCAGCATGCTGGCGACCACGCTGGAAGCGAACCCGTACCTGGGCCGCATCCTGACCGGCCGCATCCTGACCGGTTCGGTCAAGGTCAACATGACCGTCAAGTCGCTGAGCCGCGACGGCAAGCTGGTCGAGAACGCCCGCATCAGCAAGGTTCTGGCCTTCCGCGGCCTGGAGCGCGTTCCGGTCGACGAGGCCCATGCCGGCGACATCGTCGCGCTGGCCGGCCTGACCAACACCACCGTGGCCGACACCATCTGCGCGCCGGAAGTGGGCGAGCCGCTGGCCGCCCAGCCGATCGACCCGCCGACCCTGGCCATGACCTTCTCGGTCAACGACAGCCCGCTGGCCGGCCGCGAAGGCGACAAGGTCACCAGCCGCATGATCCGTGACCGCCTGATGCGTGAGGCCGAGGGCAATGTGGCGCTCCGCGTCACCGACACCGAGGGCGGCGACGCCTTCGAGGTGGCCGGCCGCGGCGAGCTGCAGCTGGGCATCCTGATCGAGACCATGCGCCGCGAGGGCTATGAGCTGGCGATCAGCCGCCCGCGCGTGCTGTTCAAGACCGATCCGCTGAACGGTCAGCGCCTGGAGCCGATCGAGGAAGTCGTCGTCGACGTCGACGAGGAGTTCTCCGGCACCGTCGTCCAGAAGATGGCCGAGCGCAAGGCCGACCTGATCGAGATGCGCCCCAGCGGCGGCAACAAGACCCGCATCGTCTTCCACGCCCCGTCGCGCGGCCTGATCGGCTACCAGGGCGAGTTCCTGACCGACACCCGCGGCACCGGCATCATGAACCGCCTGTTCCACGGCTACGCCCCGTTCAAGGGGGCCATCGCGGCTCGGCGCACCGGCGTTCTGATCTCCAACAGCGACGGCACCGCGGTCGCCTATGCGCTGTGGAACCTGGAGGATCGCGGCCCGATGCTGATCGATCCGGGCGTTCCGGTCTATCAGGGCATGATCATCGGCGAGCACACCCGCGGCAACGATCTCGAGGTCAATGTCATCAAGGGCAAGCAGCTGACGAACATCCGCACCACCAGCAAGGACGAGGCGGTTCGCCTGACCCCGCCGATCCAGATGACCCTGGAAAAGGCGCTGTCCTACATCTCCGACGACGAGCTGGTGGAGGTGACGCCCAAGTCCATCCGCCTGCGCAAGCGCTACCTCGACCCGAACGAGCGCAAGCGCCACTCGCGCGCCGCCGAAGCCAGCTGATCGGGGTTGGCGTTTAGCGTAGAGTACTGGCATCGGTTGCCCCCTCCCTAACCCTCCCCCGCTTCGCAGGGGAGGGAACTCCGCCGCCCCGCGACAGACTCCCTCCCCCGCCCAGCGGGGGAGGGTCGGGGTGGGGGCAAACGCTTGTTAACTGACACCACCCGCGAGGACACCCCCGCATGGCGATGGCGACCGACGCGAAGTCCCCCGGCTCCCCATCCCTCTCTCCTCGCCGGCTGTGGTCGCGGATCGGCCCGACCGGGCTGTTCGCCCTGATCCTCGCACTGTTGATCGCCGTGCCGATCCTCGCCGTCTTCGTCCAGGCCGCCGGCGTCTCCACCGACCTGTGGGGGCACATGGCGCGGACGGTGCTTCCCGGCTACATCCTCAACACCCTGATCCTGCTGGGCATCGTCGGCGTGGTCACGCTGGTGACCGGCGTCGCCTGCGCCTGGACCGTCACCATGCACGACTTCCGCGGGCGCGGGGTGCTGCAATGGCTTCTGCTGCTGCCGCTGGCCATGCCGGCCTATGTGCTGGCCTACACCTACACCGACTTCCTACAGTTCGCGGGGCCGCTGCAGTCCTTCCTGCGCGCCAGTTTCGGCTGGCGCCGCAGCGACTATTGGTTTCCGGACATCCACACCGCCTGGGGCGCCGGGCTGGTGCTGTCGTCGGTGCTGTACCCTTACGTCTATGTGCTGACCCGTGCCGCCTTCCTCGAGCAGTCTGTCTGCGTTCTGGAGGCCAGCCGCACGCTGGGCTGCACCCAGTTCGGCGCCTTCCGCCGCGTGGCGCTGCCACTGGCGCGGCCTGCGCTGGTGGCCGGCGTCGGCTATGCCCTGATGGAGACGCTGGCCGATTTCGGCGCGGTCCGCTATTTCGGCATCGACACCTTCACCGTCGGCATCTACCGCACCTGGTTCGCGCTGGGCGACCCGGCGGCGGCGGCGCAGCTGGCCGCCGTCCTGCTGCTGGTGGTGCTGGCGCTGGTCGGGCTGGAACGGCTGTCGCGCGGGCGGATGCGCTTCCACCAGACCACCGGCCGCTATCGCGCCCTGCCCGCCCCGCGCCTGTCGGCCCGCGGCACCTTGGTCGCCTGGATCGTCTGCCTGACACCGGTGCTGTTCGGCTTCCTGCTGCCCGGCGCCGTGCTGATCCGCATGATCCTGCGCGGCGGCACCGAACTGACGCTCGCCCGCTTCACCGACCTGACGGTCAACACCTTCATCCTCGGCGCCAGCGGCGCCGCGCTGGTCGTCGTGGTGGCGCTGTTGGTGATCCATGGCGTGCGTCACGACCGCAGCGGACTTGCCACCGGAGCGGCCCGGCTCGCCTCGCTCGGCTATGCCACGCCGGGCACGGTGATCGCCGTCGGCATCCTCATCACCGTCGGTCTGACCCGCGACTGGACCGGCTGGCCGGTCGGTGCGCTTCTCGGCGCCACCATCGCCGGCATTCTCTACGGCTACCTGATCCGCTTCTTCGTGGTGGCCTATGGGCCGCTCGAATCCGGCTTCGCCAAGATCGGCCCGAATCTGGAAGGGGCGGCTCGCTCGCTCGGCCATACGCCGCTGCAGGTGCTGCGCCGGGTCCATCTGCCGCTGCTGCGCCCCAGCCTTCTCAGCGCCGCCATGCTGGTGTTCGTCGACATCACCAAGGAGCTGCCGGCGACGATGATCCTGCGGCCCTTCAACTTCGACACGCTGGCGATCGAGGCCTTCCGCATGGCCTCGACCGAGCGGCTGGACGACGCCGCCCTGCCCGCCCTGGTGATCGTGCTGGTCGGGCTTGCCCCGGTCATCTATCTGAGCCGCACCATCGCCTCGTCGCGCCCCGGCCATCGCGGATAGCCGCGGCTCACGCCCCGTTGCGGCTTTCCATCCTCTCCTCGCACGGCGGCTCCACCACAAGCGGAGGCGCCGTCGGACGCCGGGCCCGCAGCCTCTCGCGCTCCTTCCAGCGCCGGAAGGCATGCTCGTTCCACCAGCCGCGCAGCCGGCCGCCCAGGACGGTGACGCGCTGGTAGAGCGGCCGGCGCCGGCTGGTGACGCGCACCGGCTCCAGCGCCAGACCGACCGACGTGATGATGTCCTCGTCCATGTCGCGCACGATCAGCTCGACCCCGCCCATGCGCACCCGGTCGCCCAACTCGCAGGAGCCGCCGAACTCGTTGCGCAGCAGGTCGCTCAAGGTCAGCCGGGCGTTGGACAGCGACAGCGGCAGGCCGTACATCTCGGCGATCTGCTCCACCGTCGCGTCGGGGCTCAGCACCAGATCGCCGTAGAACTCGCGGTCGGACTGGTCGAGCGCGCGGCTGCCGCCATAGAGCTTGTCGATCAGCGGCAGCCGGTGCTGCGGCGTGAACAGATAGACATGGTCGCCGGGCTGCAGCGGCTTGGCCTTGTGCAGCGGCACCACCGCTCCGGCGCGGATGACCAGCGACGGCTTGGCCCAGCGCGGCATGCGCTGCCCCCGCGCCGCCGGGCTCTTGCCATGGACGGTGTAGGCCACCAGTTCCTGGTCGGCATTGCCGGGAAGCTCGAGTTCCACACGCTCCACCGGTCCGCGCCGGGGTGGAACGATCAGCTCCAGCACACGGGCCATGCTGCCGATGGTCCAGCCCTGCACCAGCAGCGAGACGACCACGACGACGAAGGCGGTGTTGAAGATCAGCTGCCCGTTCTCCAGCCCGCCAAGGACCGGAACCAGCGCCAGCAGCAGCGAGACGGCGCCGCGCAAGCCGACCCAGGCGATGAAGCTGGTCTCGCGGACCGAGAAGCGGAAGGGCAGCAGGCACATCCACACCGCCAGCGGCCGGGCGACGACGATCAGCACCAGCGCGACGCCGAGCGCCGGCAACAGCATGTCCGCGAACTGCCGCGGGGTGGCGAGCAGGCCCAGCATGACGAACATGACGATCTGGCTGAGCCAGGTCAGGCCGGAATGGAAGCGCCGCAGTTCCAGCGCGCCGCGCAGCTTGACGTTTCCGGCATAGAGCCCGGCGGCATAGACGGCGAGATAGCCGCTGCCGCCCATCACGTTGGTGGCGGCGAAGATGAACAGGGCAAAGGTCAGCGTCACCACCGGGTTCAGCCCGGTCTCGAAATTCGCCTTGTTGATGAAGGCCACCAGCAGCCAGCCGCCGGCCAGCCCCATCACCCCACCCAGCGCGAAGGCCAGCACCAGTTCGCTGACGATGGCCACGGGCGACGCCAGACCATGGGTCGCCGCCTCCACCAGCAGGATGGTCAGCATGATGGCGACCGGATCGTTGCTGCCCGATTCGATCTCCAGCGTCGAGCGGACCCGGTCGCGCAGCGTGATGCCGCCGACGCGCAACAGGAAAAAGACCGCCGCCGCGTCGGTGGAACTGCAGGCGGCGCCGACCAGCAGGGCCTCCCACCAGCCGAGAGACATCAGGTAGTGGGCAGCCACGCCGACGACGCCGGTGGTGACGGCGACGCCGACCGTTGCCAGGGTCATCGCCGGCCAGGCCGCGGCCTTGTAGCTGGCCAGCTTGGTGTCGAAGCCGCTTTCGAACAGGATCACCGCCAGCGCCATCGACCCGATCAGGAAGGCGGAACCGGCATCGTTGAAGGCGATCCGGCCGATGCCGTCCTCCCCCGCCAGCAGGCCGATGCCGAGGAAGATCAGAAGCAGCGGGGCGCCGATGCGCAAGGCGAGGTAGCTGGTCAGCACGCTGACGATCAGCAGCGTGGACCCGATAAGAATGATGTAGCTGACCGCCTCCATAAGCCCCACACGCCGTTGGCATCAGGCCGCCCTGTGGCGGAACCCGTTGATTTTGACGGCATCCCCGCACATCCGCAAGGCGTAGGAGTTGGAGGCGGTCATTCGGATAGGCTGTACGCTTACGATACCAGCTTCCAGCTTCCGTCAGCTTGTCGGCAGGCGGTGCCGCGCGCGACCTCGGTCCGGCCCTCGATCACCACGGTATGGTTGTAGTCGCGGCAGGTCTGGCCACTGTTGCCCTGATAGGTGCGCACCGGCTGGATCGTGCCGCTGTTGCCCGATTGCGGGTTGTTCCAGGTGATGGTCTGGTTGTTGGCGACCGCACGCTCCTCCGCGTCCGACGCCCGGTTCTGGTCGGCCGGCGTGAACTGGCGCGCCAACTGCTGGCCGGCATAGGCGCCGAGCAGCGTGCCGATGGCCGTCGTCGCCAGTTTGCCCGCCCCGCCGCCGAAACGCGAGCCGAGCAGGCCGCCGGCGACGGCGCCGCCCAGGGTTCCGACGGTCTCCGAGGTGTTCATCCCGCCGATGCCGCCGCTGTTGCCGGTCTGGCAGGCGGCCAGCGACAGGGCCGCGGTGGCGGCGATGGCGGTTGCGCGCAGGCGGTTGGTGATGCGCCGCATGGTCGTTCCCCCGTGTCAACGTTGCACGATCAAAGTCCGGTCAACGCTCGTGGGGTTAAGAGGTTCCCTTCGAAAGAGTCAGGACCAAAAGATCAGGGGGCGATGGAAGCAAAATGCGATTCGGCGTGTTTAGACATCGAACAGTCAACACGAGGAGGGTTGCATGATGTCCCGTTTGCGTCTGATCGGTGCGGTGTTCGCGCTTCTTTCCCTCACCGCCTGCTCGACTGGCGGCGTCGTCGGCGGTGCGGCCGGCGCGGCCGGCGGTTACGCGGTGGACGGCACCCGCGGCGCCGTGATCGGCGGCCTGGGCGGTGCGGCGCTCGGCACGGCCATCGACCATTAAAGCGCCGCTCCCCACCCGGAGCTATCCCCGCACCGGCTCGCGTACCGCTTCCCGCGGGCCGGTCGCGAAGACGGCGAGCGCGTCCTGCAGTTCCGGCAGGACGCGCTCCACCGCCGCCTCGCCCTCGCGGATACAGTCGTCCGCCCGGTCGAACTCGGTCAGGCCGATATGGCCCAGCCGCGGCACGATGTGGACGTCCGGCGGATCGCCGGCCAGGCGTGACCGGGTGATGCGGTCGGTGACGATACCCAGCGACGACACCATGACGCCGAACAGGCTCGGCCCTTCATAATCCCGGCGGAAGATGCGCCGGGCCAGAGCGCCGATCCCGCTTTGCGTGCGCTCCGGCATCTCTCCATCCACCAGCCGCAGCAGGTCGAATCCGGCGGCGGTCGGCACACTGGCGCCGGGCTTGCGCGCCTTGCCCAGGATATCGCCGGCCAGATTGACCGCGATCACCATCTGCGCCCCCAGCGCCCGGCAAGCCGATACCGGCACCGGATTGACCAGCGCGCCGTCGATCATCCAGCGCCCATCGATCAGCACCGGCGGAAACACCCCCGGCAGCGAGAAGGACGCCCGCATCGCATCGACCAGTTCGCCGCGCTGCAGCCAGACCTCGTGTCCGGTCACCAGATCGGTGGTGATGGCGGCATAGGGACAGGGCAGTTCCTCGATCCGCTGATCGCCCAGATGCAGGCGAAGCTCCGCCAAAAGCCGATCACCGCTGATCAGCCCGCCGCCCTGGCGCAGCCGAAGGTCGAGATAACCGACGATCTTCAGCCGGGTCAGGTCGCGCACCCACTCTTCCAGAGCGTCGAGCTTTCCCGCCAGATGGATGCCGCCGACCAGCGCCCCCACCGAGGCGCCGCAGACGATGTCCGTCTCGATTCCATACCGCTTCAGCGCCCGCAGCACACCGATATGCGCCCACCCCCGCGCAACCCCGCCGCCGAGCGCAAGGCCGATGCGCGGACGCCGCGCGTTGCCGTCATGACCGTTGGCGCCGTTTCCACTCGGACCGTTCCCGTTCACCATGGGTTTTCCCCTTTTGCCAGCAGCACGGATGTCCGCCATGCCGATCATCCGCAATCTGGCACGAAAGCGGTAAAGGAAGCCTGTATCCGGAGCCCGACCGGCACGCCGACCGGTGGACAAAGCCGAAGCCCATGGGCTAAGCCATCCGCAACGGACAAGAGATCGGATTCGACCGTGACGAACAAGAGCGGCAAGCCCCTGCGCCTGGATGCGGCGACCGAACGGCTGGTGGCGCGGATGTGGCGCGAGTGGGTGCGGCCCTATCGCGGCAAGCTGATGCTGTCCTTCCTGCTGATGGCGGTGGTGGCGGCCACGACCGGCGCCTATCCGCTGCTGATCGACCAGTCCTATGCCATGTTCTCCGCCCAGGACCGCGGCATGCTGCTGGCGATTCCCCTGGCAATCGTCGCCGTGACTGTGATCAAGGGCGTGTCGCTCTACTCGCAGACCGTGGTGACCAGCGACATCGTCCAGCGCGTCATCGCCGACATCCGCCTGTCCATGTTCGCCCATCTGCAGACCGCCGACATGGCCCAGCTCCATGCCACGCCGACCGGATCCCTGACGTCGCGCTTCATCAACGACGTGGATCTGATCCGCAACGCGCTGTCGCGCACGCTGACCGGACTGGTGCGCGACATCCTGACGGTGATCGCGCTGGTCGGGTCGATGTTCTATCTCGACTGGTTCCTGTCGCTGATCGTCTTCATCATCTATCCCATCGCCGCCGTGCCCATCGTCCAAATCGGCAAGCGCCTGCGCCGCGTCTCGCGCGACACCCAGGCCCAGATGGGCGACATGACCTCGCTGCTGACCGAAAGCCTGTCGGGCGCGCGCATGGTCAAGACCTACAATCTGGAAGACTATGAGCGCACCCGCGCCGGCCGTGCCTTCCACGACAATTACCGGCTGACGATGAAGGCGGTGCGCGCCCGCTCGCGCATCGACCCGATGATGGAAATGCTGGGCGGCGTCGCGGTGGCGGGCGTGATCGCCTTTGCCGGCTACCGCATGACGATGGGCGAGGGTTCGGTCGGCGCCTTCTCCGGCTTTGTCGGCGCGCTGCTGATGGCGGCCCAGCCGGTGCGCGCCATCGGCACGCTGAACGCCGCCCTGCAGGAGGGGCTGGCCGCCGCCCAGCGCATCTTCGAACTGCTGGACCAGCAGCCGACCATCCTGGAGCGGCCGGACGCCAAGCCGCTGGCCGTGACCGACGGTGCGGTCGCCCTGCGCGGCGTCCGCTTCTCCTACGAGGAGGGCGGCGACACGCTGAAGGGCATCGATCTCGACGTTCCGGCCGGCAGCACGGTGGCGCTGGTCGGGCGCAGCGGTGCCGGCAAATCCACAGTCTTCAACCTGATTCCACGCCTTTACGACGTGACGGGGGGCGAGGTGCTGGTCGACGGCCAGGACGTGCGCGGCGCCACCCTGCGCAGCCTGCGCGGCGCGGTGTCCATCGTCAGCCAGGACACGGTTCTGTTCAACGACACGGTGCGGGCCAACATCGGCTTCGGTCGGCTGGATGCCGGGATGGAGGAGATCGTCGCCGCCGCCAAGGCCGCCGCCGCCCATGATTTCGTCTCGAAGCTGCCGGAGGGCTACGACACGGTGATCGGCGACCGCGGCGTGAAGCTGTCGGGCGGCGAGCGCCAGCGGCTGGCGCTGGCCCGCGCCTTCCTGAAGGACGCGCCGATCCTGCTGCTGGACGAAGCGACCAGCGCACTGGACAGCGAATCGGAGCGTCTGGTGCAGGCGGCGCTGGAACGGCTGACGGCGGGCCGCACCACCCTGGTGATCGCCCACCGGCTGGCGACCGTGCGCAATGCCGACCGCATCGTGGTGATGGAAGGCGGCAGCATCATCGAACAGGGCACCCACGAGGCGCTGCTGGCCGCCGACGGCGCCTATGCCCGGCTGTGCCGGCTGCAGTTCGGCGAGGATGAGGTTCGGGCGGGGGCTTGAGTGTTCTCACCGATTGCCCCCTCCCCATCCCTCCCCCGCCCTTGGCGGTGGAGGGGGTAGAACGCTTGGTGAGGTTTGGCAAAGGAGAGGCGGCAGTCCCCTCTCCCTCGATCGGACCGGCCTTCGGCCGGCCGAGGGAGGGGGAGGGTTAGGGAGGGGGCAATGGCCCCGACAACTCCCTCACTCCGCCGGAAACACCATCACCCGTTCGGCCGCCATCGCAGCCGACAACTCCTGGCCGGCTTGGACGTCGACATGGCCCGGCAGGCGGGCGTGGACCTCGGAGGCGCCGCCCGGCAAATCCAGGCAGACACGCGTCGCCGGTCCCAGGAAGCTGGAATGGCGGACGCGCACCGGCACCGCGTCCGAACGGGCGCCCAGCGGCACCAGCTCCAGGTCCTCCACCCGGCAGGCAACCTCCACCCTGGTCCCGCCTGGCAGGTGCGGCGCCATGATCCGGCCGAGCGGCGTGACGATCTGGCCGTCGCGAACCGTCGACTGGAAGCGGTTGACCTCGCCGAACAGGCGGGCGACGAAGCTGTTGGCCGGGCGCTGGTAGAGGTTCACCGGCGTGTCGGCCTGGACGATCCGGCCGGCCTCCATCACCACCACACGGTTGCCCATCTCCATCGCTTCTTCCGGGTCGTGGGTGACGACGATGGTGGCGATGCCGCTGGCGCGGATGATCCGCACCACCTCTTCCCGAACCGAACGGCGAAGCTGTTCGTCGAGGGCGGAGAAGGGTTCGTCCAGCAGAAGGACCTTGGGGTCGCGCGCCATGGCGCGGGCAAGCGCCACCCGCTGCTGCTGGCCGCCCGACAGCGTGTGCGGGTAGGCGTCGGCGTAGCGGGTCAGCGCCATGGTCTCGAGCAGTTCGGCCACCCGGCGCTTGCGCTCGGCGCGCGGACGGTCGGTCTGGCCGAAGGCGATGTTGCCCGCCACCGTCAGGTGCGGGAACAGCGCGAAATCCTGGAACATCATGCCGACCGGCCGCCGTTCGGGCGGCAGGGAACGGTCGGCGGTGGCGAGCGGCACCCCGTCCACCGTGATCGTGCCGGCCTGGACCGTCTCCAATCCGCTGATGAGCCGCAGCAAAGTCGATTTGCCGCAGCCCGACGGGCCGACGATGCAGACCACCTCCCGCGGGGCGACCGACAGCGACACGCCGTCGACGGCGGTCAGCGGCCCGTAGCGGTGGGTGATGCCCGTAAGGACGACGGACGATTGAGAGGGGGCGGACGAATTCACGGTGAACGGGGCGTCGGTCATTGTTACTTCCAGCCGGCACGGTCCATGATGCGCAGCGCCTGCGGGGTGTAGGCGGCGAAGGCGGCGGCGTTGACGTCGGCGGCCTTGAAGGTGCCGAGCTTCACCAGCTCCGGATGCGGCTGGACCGCCGGGTTCACCGGATACTCCATGTTGCCGTCGGCGAACAGCCGCTGCGCCTCGGGGCTCAGCAGATATTCCAGCAGCTTGCGGGCGCTCTCCTGGTTCTTGGAGGTCTTCACCACGCCGGCGCCGCTGAGGTTCACATGGGTGCCGCGATTGTCCTGGTTGGGGAAGATCACGCCGATCTTGGAGGCGACCTCGCGGTCCTCCTGCTTGGCCGAGGTGATCAGCTTGCCGACATAATAGGTGTTGGCGATGGCGACATCGCCCTCGCCCACGGCGACCGCCTTGATCTGGTCGGTGTCGCCGCCCTGCGGCGGACGGGCAAGGTTGGCGACCAGACCCTTCACCCAGGCTTCCGTCTTCTCTTCACCCTGAGCTTCGATCATCGAGGCGGTCAGGGCCAGGCTGTAGGGATGGGTGCCGCTGCGGGTCAGGACGCGGCCCTTCCACTCCGGCTTTGCCAGATCCTCGTAGTTCTTGATCTGGTCCGGCTTCACCCGGTCGCGGGCGTAGACGACGATACGGGCACGGCTGGACAGACCCCACCAGGCGCCGTTCGGGTCGCGCAGATTGGCCGGGACCTTGATGGCGTCGAGCGTCGGCGAGGCGACCGGGGCGAGCAGCCCTTCCTTCGCCGCGGAGGCCAGACGGCTGGCGTCCACCGTGATGAACAGGTCGGCAGGGCTGCTGGCGCCCTCAGACTTCATGCGCTGGATCAGTTCGTCGTGATTGCCTTCGATGATGTTGACCTTGATGCCGGTCGACTTCGTGAAGGTTTCATAGATGACGCGGTCGGTATTATAATGTCGCGAGTTGTAGACATTCACTTCCTGGGCCTGGACGGAGAAGGCGGTCAAGGCACCGACGGCAAAAGCGATCCCAGCAAACTTGTCGACGAACATTCTACACTCCCGAACTGCGAATGACTCTCAAGATTCTTAGAATGGATATCATTCGCAACACAGACTGTCGAGCCAGGATTTACCCGAAGGTGGATGCGGCCTGAGCGGCCTGCATCCGCAGCAGATCGGCCAGCGCCTCCGGCGCCATCGGCCGGCCGAAATAATAGCCTTGCATCAGGTCGCAGCCGACCGACACCAGGAAATCGCGCTGCTCCACCGTCTCCACCCCCTCGGCGACGGTGGTCAGTCCCAAGCCGTGCGCCATGCCGACGGCGGCGCGGACCAGCGCGTTGTTCTTCGGATTGTCCGGAACGTCGATGACGAAGGCGCGGTCGATCTTCAGCTTCGCCACCGGCAACTGCTGCACATAGCTGAGCGAGGAATAGCCGGAGCCGAAATCGTCGATTGCCGCCTGGATGCCGAGATCGGCAAGTTCCCCCAGGGTGCGCACCGCCACCTTCAGGTCGCGCACCGCCGCCTGCTCGGTGATCTCAAGCCCCAGATGGCTGCGCAACGACGGATGCCGGCCCAACAACTCCTCCAACCGCAGCGTCAGGTTGCCGCGCAGGAACTGCTGGCCGGAAATGTTCAGGAACACGCGGTCGGGCAGCACGCCCTCCTCCTCCCACCGCGACATCTGGGCGACGGCGGAGGCCAGCACCCAATCGGTGATGGGGACGATCAGCCCGCTTTCCTCCGCCACCGGAATGAACTCCCCCGGCGGGACCGGCCCCAACGCATGGTGGGTCCAGCGCAGCAGCGCCTCCGCCGACCGGACACGGCCGTGGCCGTCCACGATGGGCTGATAGACCAGATGCAGTTCGTTGCGTTCGATGGCGTGGGTGAGATGCATGGTCAGCAACATCCGCCGCGTCGCCGCCGCCGCCATTTCCGGGGTGTAAAAGCAAACGGCGTTGCCGCCATTGTGCTGCACCGCCTGCAGGGCCAGCTTCGCCTTGGCGTTCAGATCCTCCAGCGTGCTGACCGACTCGTCCTGCACAGCCGCCCCGACCGACAGCCGGAGCCGCACCCAATGGCGGTCGGCATAGATGGAGGCGGTCAGCCGGTCATGCAGGACCCCGGCCAGCGTGCGCGCATGCTCGCCATCGGCAACCCGCGACAGCGCCGCGAATTCATCGGCGGCGATGCGGCAAATGATGGTGTTGGGGGGCAGAACCTCCATCACCCGGCTGACCATGGCCTTCAGCGCCGCATCGCCGACATGGAAGCCGAAGGCCTCGTTCACGTCGCTGAACTGATCGACGTCGAGCGAGAAAAGCGCGAACAGCTCCGCGCCCGCCGCCTCCCCTTCCGCGGTGCCGTGCTCGGCGAACAGCGCCTCGCAATCCTCCAGGAAAGCGGTGCGGGTGAGGACGCCGGTCAGCGGGTCGTGCCGCGCCAGATAGGTGGCGCGCTGTTCGGCCGCCAGACGGTCCGAAATGTCGCGGATGATGCCGACGAACGTCACCTCCTCCCCCAGCCGCGCCTGGCCGACGCTGAGATGGATGGGAAACACGGTGCCGTCCTTGCGCTGACCCAGCGTGTCGCGACCGATGCCGATGATCCTGGCCCGGTCCGTCTTCATGTAGCTGTCGATGTAGCGGTTGTGGTCGCGCGAGAAGGGAGGCGGCATCAGGATGGTCATGTTCCGCCCGACCAGTTCGCCCTCCTCATAGCCGAACAGCTGGCAGCAGGCGCGATTGATGGAGCGGATGATGCCGCTGCGGTCGGACACGATGATGCCGTCGACCGCGGCATCGAGCAGTGTGCCGATGAAGGCATCGCGACAGGTCACGAACTCCGCGATGCGGTCGGGATCGCCCGTCCGCTGGAACAGGCCGAGATACCCAACCGCCTCCCCTCCGGCGTCGCGATGGGCCAGCACGCTGCCGCTGAGAATCGAGCGTCGGCCGTCACGGCCGGCCGTCAGGCAATCGAACGGCGCCGCACAGCAGGACGGCGATCGGCCGACCGTCGCGATGGCCGTCCCCAGCGCTGCGATCGCAGGATGTTCGAAGCCGGCCAGGGGGTGGCCGACGAGATCCTCCGGTTTGCGGTCCAGGACGGCGGCGAAGCTCGGGTCGGCATGGCGGAACACAAGGTCGCGGTCCACATAGACCAGCCCCCCCCCGCCACCGTCGGACGGACTGGCGGCCAGCAGGCTGGAGGCCAGCGAAGCCAGAAAGGCCGGATCTCGAGGCAGGGTGGCGGCACGGCCTTCCCGGACGGAAGCATCGCCGCCGGGACAGCTGACTTCGGAGCCGTTCATCTGATCCGCCGGTTGTAGATTCACGAAGCGATCCGTCTTCTCTGCTGGTCACTGTCCGCCGCCCTGTCGAAACAGGATGAGGCAAACCATACTCTCAATTGAACACCCAACGGAGGTATTATGACCCCTAACGGCAACTTTTCCAACATTTGGCCGGGCTGCGGCATACCGATGATTCGCATGGCCGCCGGAGCGTGATGCGTCGGCACTCTAGCGGTTGATGTCGGATGCGCGATTGACATGGTTCAATGCGCAATGCCGTTTCCGGGAATAATCGACCGCCACCCGACGCACCGCCACAGCTTTTGCGCGTGTGGCCTGCGACAATTCAGTGGCATCGCACACTGGCATCTGGACCCGCAGCAGTGGTCCCCGCAGGATGTTCGCGGGTAACGGCATGCCGTAGCGACCGGCTGCGGAACCCGCCTCGCCAGCGACATTCGATCCGCCTGCAGTCGATGGAGGAATAAACCGGCCCCTCCTGGCGTTCCTCCGATACCGGCTTCGGCAGTGGCTGCCGTCGCGCATCGGGAAAGCCGGCGGTCCGCCGCTCAAGAAATGGATAGGGAGCACCGCGACATGAGCAACGCATTCAGCCAGATCCGACACGCCGACGGCCGTGCATACTACCAGGGCGCTCCGCTGTCCCTGGCGGAAGCGCAGATCATGCTCAACGACGACATCCTGCGCGGCAGGGTGGGCGTCGGGGCCTATCTGCGGGTCGATGGCGGGCGTCTGGTCCTGGTGAACGGCCCTGCCCTGCGGCGGTCGGTCAACCGGCCGGTTCCGGCATCCCTCAGCCCGCGCGGGGACCAGCGAGGATGATCGCCGCCCCGGCCAAACAGACCAGCCCGCCGGCCGCATCCCAGCGGTCCGGCCGCGCGCCTTCAACCAGCCACAGCCACAGCAGCGACGCGGCAATGTAGACTCCGCCGTAGGCCGCGTAGGCGCGGCCGGCGAAATCGGCCTCCGCCCGCGTCAGCAGCCAGGCGAACAGGCACAGGCTGGCAATTCCCGGCAGCGTCCACCACAGCCCGCGCCCCAGCCGCGCCCAGGCCCAGAAGGCGAAGCAGCCGGCGATCTCCGCCAGGGCCGCCGCCCCGTACAAGGCCAGCGTCGGCCACACCGCCCGCTCCATCCAATCCCCACTTGGCCGCCGTCACCCGATTGCGGCGATGCTGCAGGGCGCCCGCGTCGCCGTCAACCGCCAGGGTATCCACCCGGACAAGCCAAATCGTTGCGCCGCGGCACATTGCGCCACAGCTCGTTTCAATTTGCACCGTCAATATTTCAGCCCGTTCATGGACTTGGCCATGGGCACGGCATAAATTTTCCGAGACTGGAGGCATAGCGAAATGTTCTTGGACGCATCCAATCCCATGCAGGACGCCTTGGAAACCATCCGGGCCACCGATGTGATCTCGGACGCCAAGAAGCAGGCCCTGCGGCAGGGATTGGAGGCGCTGCGCCGCCGACACTGCCCTCAGCACCTCCAGGCCACCGGCTGCTGTGACGATTGCACAACCCGTCACCGTTGCCTGAACGCGGTTCTCGACCTGCTCGGGTCCTGAGCGCCGTGACGAAAGCATGCCGATGAGCCCCCCGACCGCTAAGCGCCCGCTCGACGCAGGCGCGCTCGACGACGAAGCCGTGCTCTGCTCGATCGAAATCCTGGCTGAAGCGGTGGAGATGGCGTTCGTGCCGGGCATCCTTGAACTGCGCACGCTGCGCGATGCGCTGCAGGAGGCACGGCGGACCCGGTCGCCGGCGGCGGTGCAACTGGCCTACAGCGCCTTCAGCCGTGTGGACGGAGAGTTCCGCAACCGGATCAGCCATCACGCGCTGACGCTGGCCACGCTGCGGCGTCGCAGCGCCGGCCCGGCTCCTGTCGGTGCCTCCGCATCGGACCGGTCGGCCGGCCGCGGTATCGACGGCCCCCGCCGGGCCTGACGGTCGGCCGCGTCCGGATTTGCCTATGGTGTATTATTTTTAACGGAGCCTTTTTCCTTCGGGCCTGTTGTCCATGCATAACCAACACACAAGGAGGTTGCCGCCATGGACAAGGACCGCATCGAGGGCGCCGCCCGCTCCGTCAAGGGCTCGATCAAGGAAGCCGCCGGCAAGCTGACCGGCGACAAGAAGACGGAGACCGAGGGTCAGGCCGACAAGGCCGCCGGCAAGGTTCAGAACACGATCGGCGGCGCGAAGGATGCAGCCCGCGACGCTCTGAAGTAAGCCTCGGGCCGCTTCAGGAAAAGCCCCGGCGCCGCATTGGATGCGGCGCCGGGGCTTTGTCGTCGAAAAGGCTCTCCGCACATCGGCTTGCCGGAAATGAAGCTCACGGAAATGGGCTGTTGCCGCCCCACCCGCCCCTATCTATGATGCGCCGCCCCGGCCGGATGGCCGAACGACGCGCTTAGATTCGGGTCCCATGCTCCAGTTCATCCGCAATTTCGCCGGCTCCTGGGTCGTCAAGATCCTGTTCGTGCTGTTGATCCTCAGCTTCGGCGTTTGGGGCATCGGCGACGTGTTCCGTGCCTCCACCCCCACCACCGTCGCCGAAGTCGGCAAGGTGGAGATCGGGCAGCAGACGCTGGACCAGGAATTCCGCCGGCAGATGGAACGGCTGCGCCCGATGCTGGGCGGCACCCTGACCACCGAGCAGGCCAAGCGCTTCGGTCTTCTGGAACAGTCGCTGCAATCGCTGATCCAGCGCACGCTGTTCGACCTCGCCGCGACCGACATGGGCATTTCCGTCGGCCCTGAGGTGATCCGGCTGCGCATCGCCGACGAGCCGGCCTTCCGCAACCAGCAGGGCCAGTTCGATCCCAACATCTTCCGTTCGGCGCTGCGCAACGCCCAGCTGACCGAGGATGCCTATGTCGCGATGATCCAGCGCGAGACGGCGCGGCAACTGGTCGCCGGCGCAGTCGCCGCCGGCATGACACCGCCGCAGCCGCTGGTGCAGGATCTCTACCGCTTCCGCGGCGAGAAGCGCGTGGCGGAGGTCGTGACCCTGCCCAACGCCGCCATCGGCGATGTCGGGGTGCCAGACGACGCGGCGATCAAGCAGGCCTATGAAGACCATCAGGTCCGCTTCACCGCCCCGGAATACCGCTCGCTGACCGTCGCCCGCCTGTCGCCCGACGCGCTGGCCAAGGACATCAAGATCGACGAGTCCGAACTGCGCAAAGCATATGAGGAACGGGCGAGTGAGTTCGGTGCGCCGGAAAAGCGCACCGTGCAGATGCTGGTGATCGATGACGAGGCGAAGGCGAAGCAGATCGCCGAATCCGCCAAGGCCAAGGGACTGGCCGAAGCCGCCAAGGATGCCGGCCAGGAGCCGGTGACGCTCGACAACATCGCCCGCACCGACCTGCCGGAAATCGGCGACGCCGCCTTCGCGCTGGAAGCGGGCAAGACCTCCGATCCGGTCAGGAGCTCGCTCGGCTGGCATGTCATGGCCGTCACCGGCGTGACCCCGGCGACCACCCGCAGCTTCGAGGATGTGCGTGACCAGCTGGCGAACGACATGAGGAAGGAGCAGGCGCTCGATTCGGTCTTCTCCATTGCCAACCGGGTCGAGGACCAGCTCGCCAGCGGTGCGTCGCTGGACGAGGTGGCGCAGGCCCAGGGGCTGGCATTGACCAAGGTCGCCGCCATCGACAGCACCGGCAAGGCGCCGGACGGCAAGGACGCCGCTCCGGACCTGTCCGGCCTGAAGGCGATGCTGCCCGCCGCGTTCCAATTGAAGACCGGCGCCACCTCCAACCTGACCGAAGGCGAGGGCAGCGTCTTCACCGCCGTCCGCGTCGACAGCGTGATCCCCGCCACGGTCCGTCCGCTGGCCGACGTCCGCGATCAGGTCATCGCCGACTGGCAGCAGGACCAGCGCGCCGAGCGTGCCGCCAAAAAGGCGGAGGAGATCGCCGCCCGCCTGAAGCAGGGTGCGGAGGCCGCGGCCCAGGACATCGCCACCCAGGCCGGCGCCAGCTTCGCCATGACGGCGCCCTTCACCCGCGACGCCCAGTCGGTCCAGGGACTGCCGGGCGACATGGTCGCCAAGCTGTTCGGCGCCAAGCCGAACGAGGTGGTCAGCGGCACCACCGCCGACGCCCAGGTCATCGCCCGCCTGAAAGAGGTCATTCCGGCCGATCCGAAGGCTGCCGATGCCGATCTGACGCCGGTCCGTGCTTCGGTCGAGCAGGGCCTGGAGAACGATCTGGTGGCGGAGTTCACCAACGCGCTGCGCGACAAATATCCGGTCAGGATTTATCGCCAGCGCATCGACCAGTTCTTCGCCAGCAACTGAGGCTCCGGCTTAGCCGACAGCCTAGCAAGAGGTCTCGTGCCGTGAAGGTCCAGCCCGATATCGCCAGCTTCGACGCCGTCTACGCCGCCGGTCGGCCGCAGGTGGTGTGGACAACGCTGGTCAGCGACCTGGAAACACCGGTCTCCGCCTATATGAAGCTGGCGGACGGGCGTCCCTTCGGCTTCCTGCTGGAATCGGCGGAGCGCGGGGCCGGATCGCGGCGCGACCGCTATTCGGTGATCGGCTTCAAGCCGGACGTGGTGTGGCGGTCGCGGGACAACAGGGCGGAAATCAACCGCGATGCCCTGCATGACCGCGACGCCTTCCAGCCGCTGGAGTCCGCACCGCTCGAGGCACTGCGCGCGCTGATCAACGAAAGCCGGATTCCACTGCCGGAGGAACTGCCGCCGATGGCCGCCGGGCTGTTCGGCTACATGACCTACGACATGGTGCGGCTGATGGAACGGCTGCCGGACAACAATCCGGACGAGCTGAACATCCCCGACGCCATCCTGACCCGGCCCAGCATCGTCGCCATCTTCGACAGCCACACCGATTCGATCACGCTGGTGACGCCGGTCTGGCCGAAGGCGGGAAAGGATGCCGCCACGGCCTACGCCGACGCGCGGGAACGGCTGACCGATGCGTTGGCCGACCTGGAACGTCCCCTGCCCTACCGGCGCGAACCGCGGACCGAGAACGGCCTGCCGCTGGCCTGGACCTCCAACACGACGCGCGAGGAGTATCACGCGATCGTGGAGAGGGCTAAAGAGTACATACGCGCCGGCGACATCTTCCAGGTCGTGCCGTCCCAGCGCATCCGCTTCCCCTTCAAGCCGTCGCCGCTGTCGCTGTACCGCACGCTGCGCCGCCTGAACCCGTCGCCCTTCCTGTTCCACTGCGACTTCGGCGACCTCACCGTCGTCGGCTCCAGCCCGGAGATCCTGGTGCGGGTGCGCGACGGCAAGGTCACCGTCCGTCCCATCGCCGGCACCCGCAAGCGTGGGGCCACGACGGCGGAGGACGAGGCGCTGGCCGCCGACCTGCTGAGCGATCCGAAGGAGTTGGCCGAGCATCTCATGCTGCTCGACCTCGGCCGCAATGACGTGGGCCGGGTGGCGAAGGTCGGAACCGTCAAGGTGACGGCCAAGATGGTCGTGGAACTCTACAGCCACGTCATGCACATCGTCTCCAACGTCGAAGGCGAACTGGATCCGAAGTTCGACGCCCTCGACGCGCTGGTCGCCGGCTTCCCCGCCGGCACGGTGTCCGGCGCGCCCAAGGTCCGCGCCATGGAGATCATCGACGAGCTGGAAAAGGCCCGCCGCGGCGTCTATGCCGGCTGCGTCGGCTATTTCGGCGCATCCGGAGCCATGGATACCTGCATCGCGCTGCGCACCGCCGTGCTGAAGGACGGCATGATGTATGTCCAGGCCGGCGGCGGTGTGGTCGCCGACAGCGATCCCGAGGCCGAGTATCAGGAGACCGTCAACAAGTCGATGGCCCTGATCCGCGCCGCGGAAGAGACGCTGCGCACGACCGCGCGCGGGTAAACGTCTCCGACATGCCAATAAAAAAGGCCGCTGACGAAGCGGCCTTTTCCATGTTCGGGCAATCTGCGCTCAGTCGTCGCCGCCGGCCGGCATCGGGCCGTGGGGCAAGTCCGCCTTGCCACCGCGGTGGAACAGGTTGCCGACGAAGCGGCCGAAATCCTCCATGTAGAGGTAGAGCGACGGCGTGATGTAGAGCGTCAGCACCTGCGACACGCACAGACCGCCGACCACGGCGAGGCCCAGCGGTTGGCGCAGCTCGGCGGCGGCACCATGGGCGATGGCGATGGGCAGCGTGCCCATGATTGCGGCCATGGTGGTCATCATGATCGGGCGGAAGCGCAGGATGCAGGCCTGCTCGATGGCATCGTGCGCCGACATGCCGTTGCGCCGCGCCTCCACCGCGAAGTCGATCATCATGATCGCGTTCTTCTTCACGATGCCGATCAGCATCAGGATGCCGATGATGGCGATCATGCTGAGTTCGGTGTCGAACAGCATCAGCGTGCCCAGCGCGCCGATCACCGCCGACGGCAGGCCGGACAGGATGGTCAGCGGATGGACGAAGCTCTCATACAGCACGCCCAGCACGATGTAGATCACCAGCACCGCCGCCGACAGCAGCAGCGCCTGCCCGGCCTGGGCATCCTGGAACACCTGGGCGGTGCCGGCGAAGCCGGTGGTGATGGTGGGCGGCAGGCCCATCTCGCGCTCCGACTCGCGGATCATGTCGACCGCCTGTCCCAGCGAGGCGCCGGGCGCCAGGTTGAAGGACAGGGTGACCGCCGGAAGCTGGCCCTGGTGCGCCACCGCCAGCGGCCCGGCCGTACGCTCCACCCGCGCGAAGGCATCGAGCGGCACCAGCTTGCCCGACGTGGTGGAGCGGACATAGATGCGCGACAGCGAACTGTCGTCACCCTGGTATTTCGGCTCCAGCTCGATCAGCACCTGATAGTCGTTGCTGGGGGTGTAGATGGTCGAGACCTGCCGCTGGCCGAAGGCGCTGTAGAGGGTCGAGCGCACCTGATCGACGCCGATGCCCAGCGTCGCCGCCTTTTCGCGGTCGATGTGGACATAGGCCTGCGGATTGTTCAGCTGAAGGTCGCTGGTGACGTCCTGCAGAATCGGGATGCCGTGCAGGGTCTGTTCCAGCCGGGCCGACCACTGATAGAGCTCGTCCAGGTCGAGCCCCTGGATGGTGTACTGGTACAGGCTCTTGGAGGTCCGGCCGCCGATGCGCAGGTTCTGCACCGGCTGCATGTAGACAGCCATTCCGGGAATGCCGTTGACCTGACGGCGCAGCTGCTGGATCACGTCGCCGATCGCAGGGCGCTCCGCACGGGGCTTCAGCGTGACGAACATTCGGCCCTGGTTGCCGGTACTGCCACCGACACCGACGGAGGAGATCACGTCGACCACCGCCGGGTTCGCCTTCATGATGGCGGCGACCTGCTGCTGGCGCTCGGCCATGGACGGGAACGCGATGTCGGCCCGCGCCTCCGTCGTCACCTGGATCTGGCCGATGTCCTCGGTCGGGAAGAAACCCTTGGGGATCGCCTGATAGAGCACCGCCGTGCCGATGACGGTGGCGATCATCACCAGCCCCATCAGCGGCCGATGGCGCAACGTCCAGCGCAGGGTGCGGGCATAGCCATTGAGAAGGGCCGAGAATCCACCCTCCAGCATTCGGCCGAACCAGCCCTCCTTCCCGCCATGGGCGTTGTGGACGAGGAAGCGGGAGCACATCATCGGCGTCAGCGTCAGCGACACGAAGGCCGATGCGGCAATCGCCATGGTCACGACCAGCGCGAATTCATGAAACAGCCGCCCGACCACGCCGCCCATCAGCAGGATCGGGATGAACACCGCGACCAGCGACAGGGTGATCGACAGAATGGTGAAGCCGATCTCGCGCGATCCCTTGATGGCGGCCTCGAACGGCTTCATCCCCTCTTCGACATAGCGGACGATGTTCTCCATCATCACGATGGCGTCGTCCACCACGAGGCCGACGGCCAAGGTCAGCGCCATCAGCGAGATGTTGTCGACCGAGAATCCCATCAGGTGCATGCCGCCCGCCGTCGCGATCAGCGAGATCGGCACGGCCAGCGCCGGGATCAGCGTGGCGGAGAGCCGGCGCAGGAACAGGAAGATCACCAGCACGACCAGCACGATGGTCAGGGCCAGGGTGAACTGCACGTCCTCCACCGCCTGACGGATGGATTCCGAGCGGTCATTGACGATCTGGATGGCGGCGGAGGCCGGAAGCTGGGCCTGGAACACCGGCACCAGCTCGCGCACCCGGTCGACCACGTCGACGGTGTTGGCGTCGGGCTGGCGCTGGACCGCCAGCATGATGCTGCGCGTGCCGTTCAGCCAGCTGGCGGTTCGGTTGTTCTCCACACTGTCCAGCACCTGCGCCACGTCGCCCAGCCGCACCGGCGCGTTGTTGCGGTAGGCGACGATCAGCTCGCGGAAGGCGGCGGCATCGGGAAGCTGCGGATTGGCCGCGATCACCAGCTGCTGCTGCTGACCGGTCAGGGTGCCGACGGGGGTGTTGGCGTTGGCCGCGGCCAGCGCCTTCTGCAGCTCGTCGATGCCGATGCCGCGCAGCGCCAGCGCATTGGGGTTCACCTGCACCCGCACCGCATATTTCTGCGAACCGTAAATCTGCACCTGCGCCACGCCCGGCAGGGTCGCGACCTTCGGCTGGATCAGCGTTTCGGCGATGTCGTTCAACCTAGCCAGCGGCAGGGTCGGCGAGTTCAGCGACAGGAACAGGATCGGCTGATCCGCCGGGTTTACCTTGCGGTAGCTGGGCGGCGTGGTCATGTCGGTCGGCAGCCGGCGCTGGGTGCGGGCGATGGCCGCCTGCACATCGGCCGCCGCCGCGTCGATGTCGCGCTCCAGCACGAACTGGATGGTGATGCTGGTGTTGCCGAGCGTGCTGTTGGAGGTCAGCGTATCGATGCCGGCGATGGTGGAGAATTCCCGCTCCAGCGGACTGGCGACCGATGCCGCCATCGTCTCCGGCGAGGCGCCGGGCAGCGTGGCGGTGACACTGACCACCGGAAAATCCACCCGCGGCAGCGCCGCGGTGGGCAGCTGGCGATAGGCGGCGAGACCGCTCAGCACCAGCGCCGCCGTCAGGAGAATGGTCATCACCGGACGGCGGATGCAGAGTTCGGACAGGTTCATGTGGCACCCCCGCCGGTCTTGCCCTGGGTCAGCACGCTGCGGCCGGCGGCATCCTGGGCGGCAGACCCCTGCTGGCGGTCGCCTTCGGCGGTTTCGCCGGACGATGCACCGGCGGGCTTGCCGCCGGACCGCTCCGTCACCTTGGCTCCGGGGGACAGGCGCGACTGGCCGTCGACCACCACCCGTTCGCCGGCCTGCAGGCCTGAGGCGATGATGCTGAGACCGCCATGGGTGCGCTCGACCGTGACCGGGCGGACCTCCACCGTCTCGTCAGCCTTGACGACATAGACGAAACGGCCCCTCTGGCCGGTCTGGACCGCAAGATCCGGTATGGTCAGGGCGTCCGGCTCCACCCGCAGCGTCAGCACGGTGTCGACGAACTGGCCCGGCCACAGCCGGGTGTCGGCGTTCGGGAATTCACCCTTCACCAGGATGGTGCCGGTCTGCTGGTCGACCTGGCTGTCGACGAAGGACAGCCTGCCCTCCGCCGTCTCACCGCGGCTGCCGGCGATGGAGGCGGTGACCGGCAGAGTCCCCGTCGCCATCGCGGCGCGGATCGCCGGCAGGTGCTTTTCCGGTACGTTGAAGGCGACGTTGATCGGGCGCAGCTGGGTCAAGGTGACCAGCGGGTTGGTGTCGGCGGCGCGGACCATGGTGCCGACCTTCGCGTTCACCGTGCCGGTGCGCCCATCCATCGGCGCGATGATGCGGGTGAAGCTGAGCGACACCTTCGCCGCCTCGATCGCGGCGAGATCGGCCTTCACCGTGCCTTCCAGCGCGTCGGCGGTGGCAACGGCGGCATCGAAGGTTGTGCGGGATATGGCACTGGTGCGAACCAGCTCCGCATAGCGCTTCACGTCGCCCTTCGCCTTTTCCAGGTTGGCGCGGTCGCGCTCCAGATTGGCCTGGGCCTGGCGCAGCTGCGCATCCAGCGCACGGCTGTCGAGGGTGAACAGCGTGTCACCCGCCTTGACCTCCTGCCCCTCGGCGAAGTTCACCGTCTCGACCACGCTGTCGACGCGGGCCTTGATGGCGATGGCGGCGATGGGCTGGACGCTGCCGATGGTGACGATCTGCTCCGGCACGGACAGCACCGCCACCTTCTGTGTCACCACCGGCACCGCACGGGAAGCCGCCGGCGCCGCGTTTGCCTTGGCGGTTTGGGATTGGCCGCCGGTCAGACGGGTCCCATACCAATAGTACCCGCCGCCGCCGAGCAGAGCCGCGACCAGCAGGGCCAGGAAAAGCCGTCTCATCCGTTGGGACTCCAAATGCCGGGGGCGGGCTTGCGCTTATATGAAAGGAGGCAGATTGGTCAGTCCGGACATCAGGAAGTCGATCACGGAACGCTCCAGCGCCTCGCGCGGGCGCTCGTCCATCTGCATGATGCCGCCGCGCACCATGCCGATCACCAGAAGCGGGACGATTTCGAGATCGATCTTGCGGAACTCGCCCGACGCCATGCCGTCGGCCATGACCTGCTGCAGGGCGGTCGCGGTCCGCTCGCTCCGACGGCCGATGATCCGGCGCGTGCGGTCGGCAAGGTCCGACTGGTCGCCGCCCAGCCGCTTCAGCGTCTGCAGTTGCTCGCTCAACGTGCCGACCAGGGCGGAGACCATGGCCGACAGGCGGACGGAGGCCGGAACCTGCTGCGGAGCGATCTCAGCGTTCAGCCTCTCCTCCAGCCCGCCGAGCGCCCGTTCCAGGGACTCCAGATAAAGCTCCTCCTTGGAGGGGAAGTAGCGGTACAGCGTCGCCTTGCCGACGCCCGCACGCTTCGCCACCTCCTCCACCTGAACGGAGGCATAGTCGCGGCCGGCGAACAGCTCCGCAGCGGCGTTGAGGATCACCTCGCGCCGCCGAGCCCGCCAGTCAGGTATCTCTTCCGCATCGAGAGGCATGAATGGAACCCAGGGGTTTCGAAAAAGACGATAGTGGAGTTCCTTAGAGTGTCAAGGAACCGCACTCCAGTAAAAATGAATTCGGCGTCATCGTTGAAAGCCTATCGCGGACAAGGGATTGACCGCTTCCGACGGAGACCATCATACGCTGTGCGGATGCCGGGGCAGGATCATTCAAACGGGAAGGGCGCGGGCTCCGGAATCCCAAGGCTACATCGCCTGAAACGCCGCAACCCGCGACCATAGAGCGGACTTGCCATCATCGACTGCGCACCCTTGCGGGCATGGCAGGTCAGCTCCGCGTGGTGGAGGATCGGCCGGTGCCGGTCGAGCCGGTGACACCGGTGGTGGAACCGGCCGTGCTGTCGTCCCCCTGCAGGCCGCCCGTCGTCGGAACCGCGGCCGGCAGACACCGATGGCATGCGCCACCGAAACCGGTACGTCCGCGTTTCCCGAACAACAGGGGAGACCAAATGGCGTTCCGGATTTTTACCGGCCGCCAAAGGCCCAACTGGAGAGTTTTGGCATGGAGTTTGCGTGGTAAAGAGCGGTTGGTTCCACGCATCACTTGCGGCTTCGGCGCTTTATGCACCGAAGCCGCTTTCTTTTGCGCCCTATTGGTGGGCAGATACCTTGAACTGCTTAATTTTCAAGCGGCCGATCGAGCAGACGGGCAACCGCAATCCCCAACTCTTCGTTGAGGAATGGTTTGTAGATGATATCGTCCGCATTGAACATGCGCGTCATCTTCAGGAGATAGCCCGCCGGCATGTTGGGAGCGCCGCCGGACATGGCGAGAATCTTCACGTCGGGTTGTGCGGTGCGCGCTGCCTTGATCAGCTCGATCCCGTCCACCTCGGGCATCAGCACGTCGGTGACGATGAGATCGAAGCTGCAGCGGTCCAGCGCGCGGATGGCGGCACGGCCATTCTCCGCCTCGGTCACGTCGAAGCCGCGGCCTTCGAGATAGCCTGCAACCGACAACCGCACGGCGGGTGAGTCTTCAACAACCAGGATGTTTGGCCGAATGGCACTCACCATCACACATCCGGCCCCCTTTCGGGAACCGCCTTATCGCAAGGCCGGCTGCAACCGGCGGAATATGCCCCGACGCCTCGTCTCCACTGTCATCCGCCCAACGCCGCAACGGCGGCAGCCGCATCGGCATGGATTTCGAACAGCGACGAGAAGCCGCTGACATCGAACACCTCACGGATATGCGACGCCATGGCCGACAGGGCGATGGCTCCGCGCTTCGCCCGGGCCGCCTTGGCGGCGACCAGCAGGCAGCGAAGCCCGGCAGAACTGATGTAGGAAAGCTGTTCCATGTCGACAACGAGCCGCGTGCCCTCGGCCCCGATGGCCGACAGCAGCGCTGCCTCGAACTGGGCTGCGTTGCCGCTGTCGATGCGGCCTTCCGCGCGCAGCACGGTGACGCCGTTGACCGACTGTTCGGTAATATTCATCCCCTGACCTCGCCTTCGCTTAGCTGGATCTTACCCGGTTCTTTCCTATCCCGTGCTTATAGCACGCCCTCGCCGGTCCGACGATGCATTCGCGGTACGGCCGGGCGGCTACCCCCAAGGATTTTACGGTATCACGCGACGGGAGCCGACAGCCGCGGCACAGCGGCGGCCGGCGCTTCCGCCGCCCCGCGCCAGCGCAGGACCAGACAGGTGATGTCGTCCGACTGCGGCGCACCGGCGGTGAAACGGGCGACGTCGGCAAGCACCCCGTCAAGCCCGTCGCGCGCCGAGGCGTTCGTCTGCCCGCCGACCGCGGCAACGAGGCGCGGGTCGCCATACATCACCTCTTCGCCGTTGAAAGCCTCGGTCACGCCGTCGGTGAACAGGAAGACCATATCGCCGGTCTCCAGCGTGACGCTCTTTTCGCCGAAGGGCATGTCGGGCATGGCGGCCAGCGCGATGCCGGGAGTGCGCTCCAGCTCCTTCACCGCGCCCGACGCGGTCATGCGCAGCGGCGGGTTGTGGCCGCCGTTGGAGAAGGCCAGGACGCCGGTCCGCAGGTCCAGCTCGCCGTAGAAGACGGTGACGAACATCATCTGCTCGTTCTCCGCCGCCAGGAGGTTGTTGACCCGGCGCATGGTCTCCGCCGGGCCGACACCGGATTCGGCGATGGCGCGCAGCATGGTGCGGGTGATCAGCATGAAGAAGGCGGCCGGAATACCCTTGCCCGAGACGTCGGCAATGACCAGAGCCACCTTGTGCTCGGAAATCGGAAAGAAATCGTAGAAGTCGCCGCCGACCTCCTTCGCCGGGATCATCCGCGCGGCGATGTCCAGCTCGGCCAGGTCGGGAAAGACCTGCGGCAGGATGGTCAGCTGCATGGTGCGGGCGATCTCAAGTTCCTGCTGCAGGCTGATCAGCCGCCGCTTGTCGGCCAGTGCCTCGCGCAGGTCGCGCACCATCTGGGTCAACTGCACCTGCTGGGTACTGACCCGCGTCGCCAGCCGCGAGAAGCCAAGGGCAAGCAGCCCCAGCTCGTCGCCGACGCCCTTGGACTGGGCCGACTGGGCGTCGTGGGTCTCCGCCTCGATCTGGCGCAGCTCCTCCAGCAGGTTCTGGCGGGCATCCTCCTCCAGCGTCACCGCCAGGGCCTCCATCTGGCGGCGGATGAAGCGCTGCTGACGGCGCAGTCGGCGTTCGCGCTGGCCGGCGCTGCGCTCGATGTCGCGCATCACGCCGCGGAAGACCTCGACCGCACCGGCGATGCGGCCGATCTCGTCATTGCCGGCCGGCAGCTCGACATAGCCCATGGCCCGCCCGCGGGAGAGATCCTGCAAAGCCTTCACCGCGCCGTCCAGCGTGGAGAAGTTCCGCCGCAGGAAACCATAGAGGAGGCCGAGCGCACCGAGCAGCACAAGCCCGACCGCGGCGACATAGGCGACGGACCAGAGCGCCTGCTCCTCCACGGCTTGGGTCACGTCGGTGGCGATGAGCACCGTGGCGACACGCCCGCCGGCAAGATCGGCAACCGGCAGGCTGGCCAGCGCATAGCGGCGCCCGCCGCCGGCGATGGTGGCGATGCTGCGCTCCGCCGGGCGGACCAGCGGCTTCACCGCAGGCCACAGCGGGTCGCTCTGCCCGTTGAAAGCGGTGCCGTTGCGGGTCACTGCGAAGACGCGCCCGCCGGTGGTCCGCCGCAGCACGTCCAGCGCGGCGACGAAATCCAACCCGGCAACGGCGGCACCGGTGACACCGGCCCCGCTGCCCGCCCCGCCGCCTGCCCCGGTTCCGGCATAGACCGGCACGCCGGCGACGACGACCAGCCGCTCGCCGTCGACCAGACGGACACCGCGCGCCAGCTTCTGGCCGGAGAGGATGGCGTCCAGCGCACCGCGGTTCAGCAGCGGTTCCGGCTCCAGCGCCGGGTCGGTGCTGTAGAGCAGTTCCCCCGACTTCGACAGCAGGTTCACGTCGGTGATCCCACCGGTGGCCGGGGCGGCGACGATGCCGAGCGCCGCGACACGGCGGTCGAGGGCGCCGCGGTCCTCCGCCTCCACCCCACGGGCGATCTCGGCGTCGCCGGCCAGCCGGCCCAAACCCTGGTCAATGCGTCCGACGGCACCCGACACGGCAAGCTGCCAGGAGGTTTCCAGCCGGGCCAGCTCCAACTCGCGCGCACGGCGGTCGAGGGCATCCTCGCGCAGCGCGGCAAAACCGAGGAGAAGACCGGCCACCACGGTGACGGTCGCCAGGACGAACAGGATGATGCGGGTCTGAAGCAGCATGGGGGCCTCTCAGCTCCGCAGAACGACGATGGGGCGGGACAGCAGCGCGGCCAACGCTGCGGGCAACAGCGAGGATACCGTGAGCATCCCGCTGTCCCAGCCGACCGCCACAGCCCACAAGAGGGCCGCGGCAATCCCGGAGGCCAACGCCCGCAACAGCGAAAGCTGCCCGCCGTCGGCCGCCTGACGGCGCACGTAGGACAGCGCCAGACCGGCGGCGAAACCGCCGGTCACGCCGCCGGCCAATCCGGCGGCCAACGGTGTTCCGTCAAGCAGCAGCATGGTAGCCGTCGACAACAACGCCAGCGCATTCAACACCGCCGCTGCGCGGCGCCAGCCGAACGGCACGGCATAGCCGGCCGCGGCGCCGGCCAATGCCACGGCGAGAACGAGAACCAGCACCGGCCCGGCAGCAGCAGGTCCGGCGCCCAGAACCAACATCGGCGCTGCGGCGGCAGACAGCAGCGCGAAGGCATGGACATCGTCGGACCGCGAATCGATTTCGCGCCGCGGCGCCGCTTCCAGTCCGGGACCGAGGGCCGTCAGTGCCGACAGGCGCGTGGACTCGACGGCCGCGGCCACCTCCGGATCGAAGACTGCGGCGCGCACCTCGTCGGCGTGGGCGGCGAAACGCTGGCGGCGGTCGTGCAGGCCGAAGACGACGGCGTTGAAGGCGAACAGAAGCCGACCGACCTGATCGCGCGGACGGCGGCCCAGCAGGGTGGCGAAGCGCCCGTCAACCGCATCCGTCATCGCCAGGGCGAGCCGGCGCAACGGAGCACGGAAGCTGGCACGGGCCAGAACACCGGCCAGCTCGGCCAGCAGCAGCAGAACGGCCAGCCCGCCAAACACAACCGTCGCCAGTTCCCCCGCGATCTGGCCGCGGACCTGCTGCGGCTGGACGCCGACCAGGACATGGCCGGCCGGCGGCTGCCCAACACCGCCGCCACCGCCCTCCGACGACAGGCGGCCGACCCGCACCGGCACCCGCAAGATCAGCAGACCGTCCCGTTCGATCGGCTGAAGGGTGGCAGCCCTGGTTTCCGGCGTCGGCAAGCCGCGCAGTCCGGCGGTCAGCGCCTGCAGTCCGGCAGCGTCGATGCCGCCGCCGGCATTGACCGCTCCCTGCAGCAGCACCCCGTCCCCACCGGTCAGCGCCAGGAATCCCAGGTCGGGATTGCGTCCGGCAATTCCCTGAAGGAACGCCGCCACCCCTTCGATGCGCGGCAGCGGAATACCGTAGGCGATGGCGCGCTCCAGATCATGCTGCACAGCCTCCGCCACCGCGGCGGCCTTGGCGGCGCGCGCCTCTCCCAACTGGTCCTGCGCCAGCCAGGTGCCAAGCAGACCGACGCCGGCCATCGCCAGAGCGGCCGCCAGCAGGATGACGGCCGGAATGCCGGCCATGACCATGCCATGGCCGCGCAAAGGACCGCGAAAAGTGTTGAGGGTCGTCATGCGAGTTCATCCAGGCGTGCGACCTCACGCTCCGCCTCGTCCAGGATGGACAGGCGCCGCCGCACCGCATCGGTGAAAGCGGCGGCCGGCAGGCCCAGCGTCTGAGGAGACGTTTGTGCGGGCAGTTCGGCGCGGATGCGACCGGCCTCGCCCAGCCCTTCGAGGGAAGCCGCGAGATCGGACAGCGAACGGCGCGGTCCGGCGGCCAGTTTCAGGGCGGCCAGCCAGCCGATAAGGGCGAGCGGAAGCGCGATCAGCACCGCGCCGATGGAGAGGGTCAGGGCATAATGGCGCATCGGCTCATCCATCGCGCCGGCCGGCATGCGGACCAGCAGGGTGCCGGCCACCGTATCGAAGCTGGTGGCAAGTCCGACGCCGTAGACCCGTTCATCCCCGCGCTCCTCCGACCAGAAGCCGCTGACGCCGCCATTGTGGTCGGTCGAGGTCCGGATGGGCAGAAGTTCGCCCACCTCCACCGCATTGGTGGAAAACAGCACGGTGCCGCTCTCATCGAGGACGGTGACCGACTGGATGCCGGGCAGGGCGACGCGGGCTCGGGCAAGCAACCCATCGACCTGTGGCAGATCGCCCAGCGCAAGGCCGAGATTCAGCTGGGTTTCAAGCGATGCCTTGGCCTCGCTCAGCACGAAACCGACCTGGGAGGTCACCGCCTCGTCCAGGCGGCGTGCCTGTTCGCGCGTCCATATCACGACGGCGGACAGGGCGGAGACGAACACCGCCACCGCCATGAACGCCGCCAGCCGCGCCCCGAAACTCCCCGATCCCATTCCGGCCATCCCCCTTCAGCCGGCCGAGCGCCTCAGCGCCCGCCCGGCCCCGTCCCAGCCTGCTCCAGTGGAGCCTTTTCCCGGCCGCACAGCGCGTACCAACGCTGCGCGGCACCGTCGCCCGCCGCAACCCGGCCCCACACATGGCCGCGCTCGAACACATCCCAGCGTCCCGCCAGCTCGTCCACCGCGACCAGTTCCGCACTGGCGGTGTCGAACACCGGATCGGCGGTGAAATCGCGGTGGACCAGCAGGCGCACCAGATCGCCGCCGACGCGGACCAGCCGCTTCGGATAGATGCCATGACCGGCCAGATGGCCCCAGCTGCGGTGGTTGCGGGTGCTGACGGTGGTGATCAGGTGCCGGCGGCCCAGCGCCTCCGCCACCTCGATCCGCCAGTCGATCAGCCGGTGATGCAGGCCGCGCCCGCGCTCCGACGGATCGACCATAGCCGACGACATGTGCGCGACCCAGGGCAGTTCCGCCTCCGGCAGGTCGAGGTCGCGGCCCCGGTTGGGGTCGTTGCCGGACGGCAGGCCCAGCGCGCCGTAGGCGACCAGACGGCCGCCGGCTCCTTCACCGGCGCGGCCATCGTTACGGAAGATGCCGGCGGTCAACCCCTTGTCGCCCAGATGATCGCTGACGAAGTTCCCGACCTCGCCCGCCATCCGGTAATGGTCGGGATCCTCCAGCATCGCGACGACGCGGACGCGGAAGTCGGCCAGCAGGTTGGAATCCTCCAAATCCATCATGCGGGCGGTCAACCCGTCCGGCAGATCGGCGGCCAGCGTCCGCAGGCGGACCGCCGCCACGGCGCGGGCGGCCTCGCCACACAGGGGAACTCCGCCGAACGGCAGGGTCATGGGAATGTGGGCGCTCATGATTCGATGATTTCCGCGAAATTCAGAAGGCCGATGGGGGGGTAGTATTCCAGCGCCCGGACCGTGGCCATATTGATGATAACGGAAAAACGCTTCAGCGTTTCCACGGGAATTTCGGCCGGACTGACGCCGTCCACCAGGATCTGCGCCGCCTTGAAGGCGGTGAAGCGTCCGATGCCGTAGGCGCTGCTCGCCAGCGCCAGCATCGCCTTGTCGGTGCGCACGATCAGCTCCGTCACCGAGAAGGTCGGCAGGCCAAGGCGCAACGCCTCCGCCGCCACGACGGTGCGGTTGTGGAAGGCGATGAAGGTGTCCGGACCGATATAGAGGACCTCGCCGCCCCGCTTGGCCACCCGCGCCAACGCGTCAGGCACCGCGGCGGCGATCGGCTCGCCCCGGTCGTTCAGCGGAACCGGCTCCTCGACCAGTTCCAGCCCCCGCAGCGCCGCCTCGGCCCGCAGCCCCTCCACCGTCAGGACGGAGTTGCGTTCCTGCGGGTTGTACACCACGCCCAGCCGCTTGATCGGGCGATAGGCCTGGATGGTGTTCAACTGAACCGCGATCGGCGCGATGTGGATGGTGCCGGTGACGTTGCGTCCCGAGCGGGCGAGATCGGGAACGATCTTCGCGTCAATGGGTGCGGCGACGAAGGTGAAGACCACCGGAATGTCGGTGATGTGCTTGCCAGGGTCCGCGCCGTCATAGGGGCCGACCAGTGCGCGGGTCTGCGGCGTGCCCCAGCTGTAGACGAGGTCGGGGCGCGTGTCCTTGATCTCCTGGATGATGCCCGGCAGCTTGGCGGTGTCGCCGCCGGTGTTGCGGATGGTGTAGTCCACCTTCAAGCCGCGGCGGGCCAGGTAATCCTTGAACCCGAACTCGTTGTCGCTCTCGCCGCGGCCCAGCACCATGGTGATCCGGAAGGTCCTGTCGGGCACCGTGGCAGCCAGCGCCGAGCCGATGAGCGAGTTGCCGGCCAACGGCAATCCGGGCAGGGCCAACCCGCCGGCGGCGGCAAGGCGCAGCAGCGAGCGGCGGCGGATGCGGAGGAGATCGCTTTCGTCGTCTCTCATCGCGGTCATGCCTCCTGTGGCCGGGCGGCGGGGGTTGCCGGACGCCCGGTGCGGAAAAGGATCCAGAACAAAAGCGCGCTCGCCCCGCACAGCAGGCCGATGCCCAGCATCGCCTCGCGGTAGGAGGTGGCGACCGCCACCGCCATCGCGGTGACGGGGCCGAGCGCGCCGCCCAGCCGTTCGATCAGCCGGTACCAGCCGATTGCAGCCGTCTCCGGCAGGCCGCCGTCACGGGCGATCTGCGAGACCAGCGTCAGCTGCGGCGCACCGACCAGCGCCTGCGACAGGCCGAACAAGGCGATGGCCAAAGGCGGCCCCCACAATGCATGGGTGGCGACGATGGGCAGGCAGCTCGCCAGCGTGCCGATGCCGCCAAGAGCGATGAAGCCACGCCGGGCCTGCCAGCGGTCGGACAGGCTGGCGGCCAGCGGCGACACCAGGATGAAGGCGACGAAATACATCATCTGCACCCGACCGATCTCCGCCTTCGAGGCGCCGTCGGCTGTCAGCAGCAGCGGCACGAGGCAGAAGAGGAAGGCGGTGGAGGCGATCTTCGTCGGAATTGCGCTCAGCACCATCAGGGCGGAAAAGCGGAAATCGCGAAACAGCGGCAGGACGCTGCCCATGGCCGGGCGAGCCGCTGCACCGGCTCCGGCGGGGGACTGCGCCGCACCGCGTCCGCGCAGCAGAAGCAGGCTGACAGACAAGCCGGACCCGAGCGCCAGGAGCGCCCCGAGCAGGAAGGTGGCGCGGAAGCCGATCTGGTCGGCGATGATGCCGCCGCTGACCGGACCGCACACGCCGGCAGCCAGCAGAGCGCCGATGAACATCGCCATGCCGGCTGCGCGGTTGCGCGGCGTGGTGTGGTCGACGACGATGCCCTGCGCGGTGATCAGCACCAACCCGTAGCCGAGGGCGGTCAGGCAGCGCCACAGCATCAGCTCGGCCAGCGACCCGGCGAAGGCGGTCAGTGCGAGGCTGACGGAGCCCAGCAACGCCCCGATGGTGAAGGCGCGCGAGCGGCCCCAGCGTTCGGAGAAGCGGGCACCGCCCGGTTGCGACAGCGCCCAGATCAGCATGAACAGCGTGATCGGCAGGCTGACCACCATGTCCGGGGTCAGCCACGGCACCTCCCCGGCGAAGGACTTGGCATAGGCCGGCAGGAAGGGGCGCGACAGCTCCTCCGACAGGCAGAACAGGAAGACCGGCAACCTCAGGAAGACGAGATTCAGCGGAGTAGGCGGCGGACGCGAGGAGTCCGGATCACGGAAACGGAACCGGCGGGCAAGCGCCATCAGCCCGGCCTCCGCCCGGCCGACCCGCGGGTCGTCGCCACCCAGCCGGCGGCGCAGCTCCGCAACCCGCGCGGCAAGGCCGGCATAGCGGACATTCACGCTGTCGAGCGCGGTCCGCACGCCGCCTTCCAGCGCGCGGTCCTCCGTCGCCGCGAGCGGCCCCGGGCCCAAGGATCGGGGAATCTCCGGCAGGGTGGCGCGGAAATCGCCCTCCTCCGCCCGGTCGGCCAGCAGACGCAGGGTCAGCACCCGCCGCATGGCGAGGTTCACCACCAGCTGCAGCACTTCGAAGATCAGCAGGACCGAGACGATGACCACCGACAGCACGTCCAGCGCCAGATCGGTCGAGGCCTTGGCCAGGAAAGCGCTGTCGACGCCGACATGCAGCGCGCCGGCCGGGTTGGCGGTGTCGCCCAGCGGACGCTGGACATCGACGAATCCGCGGGCCAGCCGGCCGTCGGCAGGACCGGACAGGCGGTCCGGCGACAGCGCCGTAACTCCCGCCAGAGGCCCGCCCGCCGCCGCAACTATGCGTCCGGCCGGATCGGTCACCGCGATGTAGGCAATGTCGGCGTGGCGTTCGACCTCTGCCGCCAGCAGGGTGTCGAGACCGGCCATGCGGTCCAGCGGGATTCGCACGCCGAGCCCGCGGTCGATCTGCGCGCCCATCAGGCCGCCGACCGTCTGCGCCTTGCGCGCCAGTTCCGGCTGGAACAGCGGGTCGAAACTGCGCAGCGACAGCCAGGAGGCCGCGCCTGCCGCCAGCAGCAGGACCGCCACCGTGACGATGGTCAGCCGCAGCACCAGCGCGCTGATCGGATCGCGCCGCTTGGCCGCCTTGGCGGGCAGAGGCGGAACCGGCTTGGCGGAATTGTTGCGGGACGGTTCGCTCATGTCACCGCTCCCTTCGCCGGGAGTGGTTCGGGGGCATTCGGCACCATGGCGTCCAATTCGCGCTCCAGCTCTTCCATGGCGTGATCTGCGTCGGCGATGCCGCGGTCCAGGCGATCTCGCACCACACTCAACGGAGCGCTGCCGTCCGCCGGATTGCCGTCGGCCAGGCCGCGGCGCCCGCCGCGCTGGCGCACCACGGCGAAGACCGCAGCCAGCGTCACCAGCGCCGCGACGCCCACCAGTGCCAGAATGCTGCCGCGCAGGCCCTCCTCGACCGCTGCGACCCGCGTTTTCAGCCCGGTCAGCGAAGAGCGCAGGATCACCTGCCCGACCGTCTGCCCGAAGCTGTTGCGCACATCGGAACCAAGGATCAGAACATCGCCGTCGATCTGCTGGCGCAGGGTTCCCGCCGAAGCGTCGCCGCTCCAGCGCACCGGTGTGGGCTGGCCGACGGCGTTGCGGTCGGCGGCGAACAGAATGACGCCACGGTCGTCGACCACCTCCACGCCGAGGATTTCCTCACCGGAGGCGGCGCGTTCCGCCTGAGCCTGCAGATCGACCAGTTCGGACAGGTCGAGGCCCAATGTCAGGCCGTACTCGACCCGGCGCCTCATCTCGTCCGCCACCACAGCCAGCCGCGAGCCGGCGACTTCGCGCAGCTTCTGTTCGAATTTCAGCCCGGACAACGCGACTGACAGCAGCACAGCCGTCGCAACCGTTGCCGCGATGACGGCGCCGGTTCGCAGGGCCAGCACCCCGCCCAGCCTCATGATGTCCCTACAACAGGAAAAGGTGATGCATCAGCCACGGATCGCCCAAAGCTCCATCGCCACCTGGGGGAAATCACCCGCTAGATGAACTGCGATTCCGCCCGACGTTGCAAGCTGTTTCCAAATCGGACTACCCCGTTCGAGTTCGAAATACACCGCGCCGGCATGATAGGGCAGTTGGCGCGGCGCAACCGGCAGCGGCCTTACTCGGATACCCGGCAACTGGACATTGACCAGTTCACGGATCTGCTCGACCGGACCGATCTTGACCAGTGCAGGGAAGTTGCGGCGCAACGCCTCGCCCGGCATGTCCGCCCGCACCGCCAGCACGAAGGTGGCCGTGGTGATCAGCGAACGGTCGGCGATGGTGCCGACGCGGATGCCGTATTTGCGCTCCTGCAGGTCGATCGGAATGGCTGTCTGTTCCAACACCGCGCTCAACGAGCGGCGGATCTCCGCCATCACCGGCTCCAGCGTGCCCTGCAGATCCTCGTGCCGGTAGGGCGGGAAGCTGGGCGGACGCTTGTTGACGGCGGTGAAGGTCGCCAGTTCGCCGGCCAGCGACAGCATCATGCCGTGCAGGCGTTCCGGATGGATGTCGGGCATGCGGGCGATGTTGGCGAACAGCGGTTCGGAGCGGTTGGCGACCTGCAGCATCAGGAAGTCGGCCATCTCGCCGGCGCCGCGCCCGTTGGACCCGCCGACGCGGGCGGCCAACGCCTCCGACCGGCTGTTCAGCAGGCCTTGGATCTCGGTGACGAAGCCGGCCAGCGGCGCCAGCGCCTGGACATTCAGGGCCGGCGGGATGTAGCGCTCGTCCAGCGTCGCGTGACGGTCAGACCGCACCTCCTGGATGCGGGCGAGGCCCAGGCAGTGGTAGCCGGCGCGCTCCTGCCGCTCCAACCGGTAGCGCAGCCGCAGCCGGCCGGTGCGGACGCGCGACACGCTGGCCGACCCGGCGATGGCGTCGACCGTCTCCGTCTCCTCACCGACATAGCGGGTGGCGGCATCGGCGCTCTCGCCAACCTCGAACTCGACCCCGCCGCGCTGGCGGACAGGCAGTGCCAGATAGACGATGCTGTTCGCCAGCGTCTCCGGCAGATCGAGCGGCGGCGGCGGGTCGTCGTCGTCGGGGATGTTGATCGGCGTCCCATCCTCCAGGATGCCCTTGCAGCGCAGGACGGCGAACTTGCCGACGGCCAGAAGCTCGCGGTTGATGGTGAGTTCGCTGATGCCCCAGGAGAAGGGGCGGATGCCGGCGACGCGCCCGCGCACCAGCCGCTCGACATAGCGGTCCTGCTGCTGGAAATGCTGCGCCCGCAGGAACATGCCCTCGGACCAGATGACCTTGTCGTCCCAACTCATGGGCGCTTTCCCTCTTGCAGGCTGATGGTCGTTGCCATGGGTTCCCTCCCCCTCCGGTCAGCCGCCCAGCGCGTGGCGGTGGATCGGCAGGAGCCGGCGGTAGAGCGCCGCCAATCGGGTGCCGCCGTCGGCGGTCTCCCCCGTCAGTTCGCGCACCGCCGCCAACAGGGCCGACTGGTGGGCCGCACCGTCCGAGACCGCAGCCTGCAACAGCGCCGCCGCCTCGGCGGGCGGCAGCGCGCGCAGGCGGGCCAAGGCGTCGTCGGCATCCACGGCCCGGCGCAGGACGGAGTCCCCCTGCGCCATCGTGTCGTCAGGGTCGAGGCCGAGCAGAGCCTCCAGCGCCGCCTGCCGTCGCACCAGCGACAGCACGACATCGACGAGCGCACGGCTGAGGGCGTCGGAGGACGGATCGGCAGACGGGACGGCAAAGGGCGACCGACGCGCCCCGAAGGCCGCCGGGACCAGCGGTTCGTCGGCCCAGTCGTCAAGCGGAACCGCGGGAGAGGCGGACGGGGGCGTCGCGACGGGCTGGGTGGGCGGCGGGTTGGACGGCTGGGCGGAAGGCGGCAGGTCGATGGGATCGTCCAGCCAGTCGTCGGGAATCGACGAACCGCCACTGCCCTTATCGAATCCGGCATCGAAGTTGGCACTGCCGAAGCCTGGCTGTTCGGTCGACACCCGGATGGTGCCAAGGCTGTCCGGCGAGAAATCGGTCTGGGTGGAACCCGGCCAGTCAGGATCGCCGCCGGGCGCAGTGGCGGCTGCGGTGGGCTGCCAGCCGCTCCCCGAGTTGCCGCCCACCTGGCCGCCCCAGCGCTCCTCCCGCTGCGGCAGATCGCCGAACAGGTCGTCGTCCTCTGGAATCGGCATCACCGAGACCGGCCCGCGCCCGAAGGCCGGCAGGGCGAAGGGATCGTCCTCCGGCGAGGCGGCAGGCGCCTGCGCCGGCTCGTCGGAGCCGCGCAGCACGGCCAGGAAGGGATCGTTGGCAGGCGGCGCCTCCTCCGCGGCGAATCCGGCGCGCATGACGAAGCCGCCCATCCGCAGCCGGTCGCCCTCCCCCACCACGGCGGAGTTGCCGCGGCCGATGGGGGTCGGGGCGTCATTCAGGAAGACGCCGTTGGTGGAACTGTCGATGACGATGTAGACGCCGCCCTTGAACTCCACCATGCAGTGGATCTTGGACAGCATCCGCTCCGGATCGTTCAGCACCCAGTCGCAGTCGGGGCCGCGGCCGATCACCAGACGTCCGGTGCCGAGATCGCGGGCGATGTCGCCGCCCTGCGCGGGCGGGCATTGAATCAGGGTCAGGCGCAACTTCATCGGATCATGCCGCTCCCACCTTGCCGCTGCCGCCGTTGGCGATGTCCAGCGCCTGGGCCAGCGCCGCGCGATGGCGCGCCTTGATCTCCTTGGGCACCGCAGCGGTGGCGAGCAGCACGGCAGCGGCGGCGGCCGTCCCGGTCAGCCCGTCGCCCGGCGGCACCACCACCGCCGCATCGGGCGGGGCGAGGCTGCCGCCCGACCAGAAGGCGGCCATGGCGGCATAGGCACAGGCGGTCTCGAAATTCATCGCCTCGGCGGGGGCGAAGCAGGTGCGGCGGTTCTCCTCCGTCGGGCGGTAGACCCAGGCCTCCGCCGCCTCCAGCGCCGCAACATCGGCCGGCGCCGGCTCGGCCGGCAGCGCGCCGCGGGCGGACAGACATCCCCACCACACGGCCTCGCGGCGCGGCAAGGCAATGGCCAACAGCCGGATGGCGTCCGCATAGAGTTCGGCGTCGATCAGCGCCTTCAGGAAGACCGCCGTCGGGGCGTTCGGCGCGAACAGCGCCTTCGCCTCCTGCGACAGGTCCAGCCCCGCGACCGCTTCGGCCGCACGGGCGAAGCGCAACTTCGGCAAATGCCCGATGTCCACCGTCCCAAACCCCGCTTGAAAAGCCGTCCCAGTCCGGACGGCGTTCGTCAATTGATGGTTACCACGCCGCCCTTGACCTGGACCATCGCATCCCCGTTCACCTGCGTCATCGCGCCCTTGATCTGCACCTGGCTGTCGCCGGTGACCTTGACCATCAGGCCTTTGACGGTGATTCCGGTCTGGTCGATCTTGACGCTGTTGCCGCCGACCTTCAGCTCGATGGAGGTGGTGGCCTCCATCGTGATCTTGCCGGTGCTGGCCTTGACCGACACGTCGCCCATCCCGAGCTTCAGCGCGTAGTCGCCCTGCTTCACATCGATCGCCATGTTGCCCTGGCCGACGGTAAGGCTGTCGTTGCCCTGCCCCACATCCACCGTCCGGTTGCCCTTGCTGACGGTGTGGGTGTCGTTGCCCTTGCTGACGGTGACGGTCCGGTTGCCCTCCCCCACCGTCAGGGTCTGGTTACCCTTCGTCACGTCGTGGGTATCGTTGCCTTCCGATACGGTGACGCTGCGGTTGCCCTTGGCGATGGTGACCGCTTCGTTGCCCTCCGAAACCGTTTCGGTGCGGTCGTTCTTGACGGTGATGGTCTGGTCGTGGTCGACCTGCAGCGTGTCGTCATTCTCCACCACCCGCTTGAAGTCCTTCTGGGCGTGGAAATAGATCTCCTCGGCGTCCTTCTTGTCCTCGAAGCGCAGCTCGTTGAAGGCGGCCGCGTCGCCGCCCTTGCTGGACCGGGTCTTGATGCCGCTCTGCGTCTTGTTGTCGGGCAGCGTGTAGGGCGGCATGTTCTCGGCATTGTAGACGCAGCCGACGATCAGCGGACGGTCCGGATCGCCGCCGATATAATCGACCAGCACCTCCATGCCGACGCGCGGGGTGAAGATGGTGCCCCAGTTCTTGCCGGCCATGGTCTGGGCGACGCGCAGCCAGACGAAACTCTTCTCGTCGTCGGTGCCCTTGCGGTCCCAATGGAACTGCACCCGGACGCGGCCGTACTTGTCGCAATAGATCTCCTCGCCGCTGGGACCGACGACGGTCGCGGTGTCGGGACCATGGGTGCGCGGGCGCGGCACCGGTGGCGGACGGAACACCGTGGCCTCGGGGATCGCGGCAAAGCTGCAGGAGAAGGACGGCGGAACGCCGCCATTGCCCAGATGGCTCTGGTCCTGTGCGTTCAGCGTCAGTTCGGTGATGACATAGCCCTTGCCGACCTCCGCCGTCACCGCATGGCCGGCCATGGAGATCTTGCCGCCGGCGAACAGGCCCCGGTAGGTCGCCGTGCCCTCCACCCGCTCATAGCCGCTTTCCGTTTCTTCCATGCGCAGACGGGACAGGGTGCTGCCGTCGGCCTTGACCATATGGCCGCCGGGATAGTCGAACATCTCGTGCGACTTGAAGGCGGATACGCCGAGCACCGTGGTGGTGCTGGCGGTCAGGTCGGTGCTTGGCGTCTCGAAATTGTAATCCTTCAGCGTCCATTTGCCGGACACATAGGATTGGGAATGCGACCAGCCGTCGATCACCAGCGTGTTGCCCTGCGACGCGGCAGCGTGGATGACGTCCTTGTCCAGGCAGTCGGTGTAGCCCGACGCGCTGTCGCTCAGCACCAGCGTGTGCTTGCCGGCCGCGTGCTGGAAATAGAAAAAGATGCCCTCGTCCTGCAGCAGGCGGGCGATGAAGTCGTAATGGCTCTCGCGGTACTGCACGCAGACCGGGCGGGCGTTGTGGGTGCCGGACAGCCCCTGCTTCTTCACCTCGGTCACGCCGCAGTCGGACAGCATGGCGTCGACGATCTGCACGACGCTCTTGTCCTGGAACACCTGGCAGTCGGAACGCAGGGTCGCCAGCCACAGGGACGGAACGATCTCCGCCGTGTAGCGGCGATAGCCGCGAAGCGCCAGCGGCCCGGCGGAAAAACTCTTCACGATGCCGTTGATGACGCGCGGATTGCCACCCTGGCGCGCCACGGACAGCGTCAGCGACTTTCCCAGGATGTCGGCCGGCGCGATGGTCATCCGCGGCGAGATCATGGTGATGGTATAGCGGAACAGGCGCGACAGCCCTTCCTCCCCCTCGACGGCAACCGGAATCAGCACGTCCGCGCCGAGCGGCGAGGTCAGCGACAGAAGCCGGCCGGTCTGCGAGATGGTGGGCGCATCCGACATGCGGGCTTGGTCCTATGTGTTGGGAAGATAATGATCTGGAGAGGCTTTGCCCCCACCCCTACCCTCCCCCGCTTCGCAGGGGAGGGAGAGATCCCCTCTCCCGCGAAGCGGGGGAGGGTTAGGGAGGGGGCAAGTGGAGCCGAACTTAGGCGCTCTTGGTCGTCGACAGGTCGTAGGAGACCGAGATCGGCGTGCCGGCCTTGTTCTTGTCGTCGTACGGAATGAACTTGTACTCCATCTTGGTGAAGCTGATGGAGATCGATTCCGACGGACGGTCGCCGCCCGACGACATCGAGTAGGCCGAGACCAGGGCGTTGGTCAGGGTGTACTCGGCATAGGTGTTGCCCGGGCTGCCAGTGGTGACGAGATGGATCTGAACCTTCTTGCCGATGGCGCCGGTGCAGGATTCGACGAAGAACTTCGGCGAGGAGCTGTCCATCAGCTTGGTGATGGTCACTTCCGACACCGACGGCTCGGACGCCTCACGGTTGGCGGTGGAGCCCGACGGGGTGCTGATGGCGCGGCCGACGCCCCACTGGAGCGAGCTGACGTCCAGCCACTTCTTGTGGGTTTCATGCGTGGCCTCGCCGTCGATGCCGTCGTACTTGATATAGATCGCCATGGTTGTCTCCTCGCTGGCTTGAAGTCGGTCTTAACGGGTGAAGTTTGGTCTGTGCTGTATGGTTACGAAAGAATTGAGGCGGGTGCTGTGACGGTCGTCACCGCCCGTCCATTTCTGCGCGCCCGCCCCGGCCCTCCCGTTTCCCATGCCTCAGGCGATGTCGTAGACGAAGCGGTCTTCGCCATCGACCGAGACATGGACGCGGGTGATCGGCTCGCCGTCGCCCATGCGGGCGAGGATGCGGGACGAGATCTCCGGCAGCAGCGTGCGGCTGAGGATCGTCTCGATGTTGCGGGCGCCGCTGGAGACCTCCTGGCACCGGTTGACGATGCTCTGGACCAGATCGTCGGAGTAGGAGAATGCGGCCTTGTAGTTCTGAACCACGCGCTTGGCGATGCGGTTCAGCTGCAGGACCACGATCTTCGCCAGATTCTCGTCCGATAGCTGGAAGTAGGGAATGACGGTGCAGCGACCGAGGAAGGCCGGCTTGAAGCTCTTCTGCAGCTCCGGATGCAGGGCCTCCAGCAGACCGTCGGCGTCGGGCGCCGTCTCCGGATCGGCGCACAGCTTGTGGATCAGGTCGGTGCCGGCGTTCGACGTCATGATGATGACGGTGTTCTTGAAGTCGATGTCGCGGCCTTCGCCGTCCTTGATCGTGCCCTTGTCGAACACCTGGAAGAAGATGTCCTGCACGCCGGGATGGGCCTTCTCCAGCTCGTCCAGCAGGACGACGCTGTAGGGCCGGCGGCGCACCGCCTCGGTCAGCACGCCGCCCTCGCCGAAGCCGACATAGCCGGGAGGAGACCCGAGCAGGAGGGAGACCTTATGCTCCTCCTTGTACTCGGTCATGTTGATGGTGGTGACATTCTGCTCGCCGCCATAGATCAGGTCGGCCAGCGTCAGCGCCGTCTCGGTCTTGCCGACGCCCGAGGTGCCGACCATCAGGAAGACGCCGATCGGCTTGCGCGGGTCGGTCAGCTTGGCCCGGCTGGTCCACATCGCCTGGGCGATGGCGTCCAGCGCATGGTCCTGGCCGATGATGCGCTCCTTCATCCGGTCGGCCAGCGACAGGATGGTCTTGATCTCGTTGGAGACCATGCGGCCGACCGGAACGCCGGTCCAGTTGGCGACCACCTCGGCCACCGCCTGCCCGTCCACCGCGACCTTGACCAGCGGATCCTCGCCCTGCAGCGCGGACAGCTCCTCGGTCAGAGCCGACAGCTTGGCGTTCAGCGCCTCGGCGTCCAGCGGCTCCGCAGGCGCGGCGCCCCCAGTTGCGCCATCGGTGGCCGGGGCCTTGGCCTGCTCATGCGCGGCGACCAGCTGGTCGCGCGTCTCGTTGATCGCCTTGACCAACTCCAGTTCCTTGGTCCAGCGCGCCTCCAGCGCCTCCAGATCGGACCGGGTGGCGGCGATCTTGTCCTTCAGCGCGGCGAGCAGTTCGGCATGGTCGATGCCGATGGCCTCCTCGCGCTCCAGGATCGCGACCTCGGTCTCGGTCAGCTGGATGGTGCGGCGGCGATCCTCGATGGCCGGCGGGGTCGCGGTCTGGCTCATCGCCACGCGGGCGCAGGCGGTATCCAGCAGGCTGACCGCCTTGTCGGGCAGCTGGCGCGCCGGGATGTAGCGGCTGGACAGCCGGACCGATTCGATCAGCCCCTCCGTCACGATCCGCACCTTGTGGTGCTTCTCCAGCGTGGCGGTCAGGCCGCGCATCATGTCGACGGCGACCGGCTCAGCCGGCTCCTCCACCTTCACCACCTGGAAGCGGCGGGTCAGCGCCGGGTCCTTCTCGAAATACTTCTTGTACTCGGCCCAGGTGGTGGCGGCGATCGTGCGCATCTCGCCGCGCGCCAGCGCCGGCTTCAACAGGTTGGCGGCGTCGTTCTGGCCGGCCTGCCCGCCGGCGCCGATCAGGGTGTGCGCCTCGTCGATGAACATGATGATCGGCTGGCTGGAGCCCTTCACCTCGTCGATCACGCCCTTCAGCCGGTTCTCGAACTCGCCCTTCATGCCGGCACCGGCCTGCAGCAGGCCGAGGTCGAGCGACAGCAGGCGGACGTTGCGCAGGTCCGGCGGCACGTCGCCGGCGGCGATGCGCAGCGCGAAGCCTTCGACCACCGCCGTCTTGCCGACGCCGGCCTCGCCGGTCAGGATCGGGTTGTTCTGGCGCCGGCGGGTCAGCACGTCGATGATCTGGCGGATCTCGGCGTCGCGGCCCAGCACCGGGTCGATCTTGCCGTTCTTGGCGCGGTCGGTCAGGTCGATGGTGTACTGGTCGAGGTTGGGGGTCGCCCCGCCGACCTTCGGAGCGCCGCCCGCGGCGGCTCCGCCGGCAGCACCGCCGGACGCGGCGACCGGCGCGCTGGTGCGTGCTTCCGCGGTGTCGGCGACGATCTTGGGCAGGTCGCGGCGCAGCGTCTCGGCGGTGATCCTGGCGAACTGGCCGGACATGTCGCGCGCCTGGGCGGACAGCGATTCGTCGGACAGCAGCGCCGCAAGCAGATGGCCGGAGCGAACCGCCCCCTCGCCATATTGCAGCGAGGCCAGCACCCAGGCCTCGCGCATCAACTGCACCAGATTGGGGGACAGGGCGGGAGCGCGGCTGTTGCCGGTCTTCAGCTTGTCAAGCACCCGCGTCAGGTCGGCCGACAGCCGGCCGGCGTCTATCTCGTAGACGCGCAGGATGGCGGAGATGTCGCCGTCGGCGGCGCCGATCAGTTGGAGAAGCCAGTGCTCGATCTCGCAATTGTAATGCGTACGGGACAGCGTCTGGCCGGCCGCCGCCTCCAGCGCCCGACGGCACAGTGGATTCAGCCGGGAAATCATGCTCTGCAGATCGACCGCCACCATGGCTCCACCCCCTATCTTGTGACTTGCGTGTCTTCAACCCATGCAGGCAGAGCGCCAGCGGCGCCCGCACCAACTCAACTTGCCGGCCGGTTCGCCTTGTGGCTGTGCCGCGGACTCTGACCAAGCCATTTTGAAAAATCCACTGCTATGCTTCGCAATCAGGCTGAAACTTCTTTGCTTCATTCCCGAATCATGCCCGTAACATCACCAAATGCGTTCTATATTGCATGATGGCGCGGTCATGCATCCGAACCGTCCAAGGAACATCGAGCGGCTCTCCAAAAGGATTCAGGCGCTCGACGGATTGCGGATGGGCCCCTGGTGTCAGCAGCCGCGCCAGTACGGCGTCGCAACGGCCGGCGTCGTCGCCGCGTTGCGAATGGCCGCCCAGCCAAGCCTCAACCGGCGTCGCCTGCGTCGACCAGTCGAAGGGCGTCGCCAGCACCGCGCCGCCGCCGTCCGCGACCATGGCGTCGATGGCGCGCAGGAGGGCCGGCGGCGAGGCGACGCAATCAAGAACGTTCATCGCTGCGGCCAGCGAGAAGCCGCGCGGAGCAAAGGGCGGGAACAGCGCGTCGCCGATCCAGAAATCCACCCGCTCCGCCCCGGCGAACCGCGCCTCGATCCGCTGCCGGTCATAGGCGATGCCGGAACGGCGCAGCGGAAAGACGGCCTCCCCCCGCGCCATGACACGCCGCGCCAGCGTGAGCAGGGGCCAGTGCAGATCGAGGCCGAGCACCAGATCCTCCCCGCGCGCCGCAAGCTCGAAACTGGTCCGTCCGGCGCCGCAGCCGAGATCCAGCGCCGGACCGGCCGGCAGCGCTCCCAACCGGTCCAGTCCGATGGACAGGCAGCGCACGACCGAACCGGCCTGCCCATCAGGCGTGGTGGGATCGAGATCGCCATAATGGTCCCAGCCATAGCTGGACAGATGCTGTCTGGTGGCGTTGAACGCGCTGTCCGGCCCGAAACCGTCGCCCAGCACCCCATCCATCGCCGCCGGGATGTCGGCCCGCATGGTCAGCAGATGGCCGTTCGCCGCCATCCATCCGCGCAGGTCCGGCACCAGGATCGGAGCCCCGTCGACGATGGGATATTCCATCGCGCAAGCCTCGTCGCCGCAGACCAGGGTTCCCCAATGAACCTCCTGTGAGTCCGCCGCTTCCACGATGCCCAGCGCCAGAGGCACCGCCGCGCCGCGGGTGGCGAGGCAGCGCGGACAGACCGGGCGCAGACGTTCGAAGTGGGACAGGCGCATGCGGTCAGCCGCCGATGATGACGGTCGGACAGCCGGGCGGCATCACCTTGCCCACCGGGGCGGGGATCGGTGCGACACAGCTGACATGGGCTGTCATGTCGTTGATGCGCGCCGCTGGCAGGCTGTTGATCAGCACCGTCGCCGACCCCTGGGAGATCATGCCCGGCCCGGCCGGAATGCAGCCCGGCAGCATGCAGGGGGCGGAAATGTCGGTCAGCCGCGCCGCGGGGGCCTTGCCGATCAGAACCGTCGGACTTCCCAGCATGATCGCTAACGGCAGGCCGGGATGCGGCGCCGGCGCCGGCACCAGGGCCGGCGGGTGGATCGGTGCGTGGCAATGCGGCGTGTCCTGCTTGATCAGGTCGCCGAGGCGGGCGGCGGGCGGCATCCGGTGTCTCCGGCCGGTCAGAACGGTGACTCGCCCGACGCCACCGGGGCGCCGAGCAGGGAAGGCGCGGGATCGGACCCGGCCGGCGGCGGAACCGGGTGGCCGGCGCGGAACAGCGTCCGCGCGACCACCGTCTCCCCGTCCTCCGCGAAGAAGAGGCAGGGGCCCTCCAGCCTCCCGTCGGCGATGCCGACCCGTGCGACCAGACGCCCGGCCGGATCCCGCTTCTCGATCACAACGGGCGAAGCAATCCCGAATCCCTCCGCAGAAGCGGCGGCGATACCCGCGATTGCAGCTGGGATGGCGTCAGGGGTCATTGCAGATGGGATCCCGGGAAGGGTTCGTTCCGACGTCAGACGAACAGCATTCATCCGCAATTGCGTTTCGTCAAGCTTATAGGGGTAGCTCGGGCGCTTGATTGTTACGCAACTGCAATATTCTGTTCGGCGGCCCGCGAAATGACGAATAGCCTTGTCGAACCGTCGGAAGTAACGCTATCAATTTGCCTGCGCAAACGCTTTGCCCTATTCGGCGGGCCCCGCAACCTGCGGCTCTGACCTTCTTCATATGAATGTGGAAAGGGTGCTTTCCTTCATGCCCACACCGCAGATTTTCGACATCGAAGAACTTTTGCAGCCCATCGAGGGCGATACCGAATCAGGCATCGACCTGCGCGAGAATGCCTCGGCAGACTATTACACCGTAAAGGATGCCCGCAGCGCCGCCCGTGCCGCGGAACGCTCCATGGATGTGGAGGATGACGCCGGCGGCCTTCTACCGGAATGGCGCACCATTCTCGAAGTCAGCCCGAGAATCCTGCGCACCCAGGCGAAGGATCTCGAGGTCACCGCCTGGTTCATCGAGGCGCTGCTGCGGGCCGAGGGCTACGCCGGCCTGCGCGACGGCTTCGCGCTCGCCCGCGGACTGGTGGAGCGGTTCTGGGACAATCTGTATCCGGCCCCGGACGAGGACGGCATCGCCACCCGCGTCGGCCCGCTGACCGGCCTGAACGGCGAATCGGCAGACGGCACGCTGATCCAGCCGGTCCGCAAGGTGCCGCTGACCATGGGCGACATTCCCTATTCGCTCTGGCAGTACGAACAGGCCATCGAACTGGCGAAGATCACCGACGAGGCCCGCCGACAGGCCCGCATCGACAACGGCGCCGTCACCTGGGACCAGTTCGAGCAGAGCGTCCGCGAAACGCCGGCTTCCGAATTCAAGACCTTGCTGGAGGACATCCAGGGCGCCATCGACGAGTTTGAGGCGCTTGGCAAGGTTCTCTACGACAAGGCCGGCTACGACGCGCCGCCGGCCGGCAACATCCGCAATGTGCTGACGGCGGCGCTGGATGCCGTCAACTACGCCGCGCGCGACCGTCTGGCAACGCTGGGCGGCGACGAAACCGCTGCCGCAGAGACCGCCGCCGCGTCCACAGCAGACCCGGTTGCGGCCGGCGGCGGGGCTGTCGCGGCGGCCGGCGCCAAGGTCCAGGCGAGCGGGGCTGTGGCAACGCGCGAAGAGGCCTTCAAGGTTCTCTTGCAGGTCGCCGATTTCTTCCGCAAGACGGAACCCCATTCCCCCATCTCCTACACGCTTGAGGAGGTGGTCCGCCGCGGCCGCATGTCGTTGCAGGAACTCCTGATGGAGCTCATCACCGACGAGGAAACGCGGCGGCAGTTCTTCATCGCGTCCGGCGCCAAGGCGCCGCCGCCGGCAGAGCAATCAGGGTATTGACGATCACCGCCTATCCTACGGCGTGAGCAGGGAGGTCCGATAACATGGCGAGTATCCACCAGAAGCTGGATCGCGTGCGCAAGCCCCGCGTCCACATCACCTACGACGTCGAGACCGAAGGTGCGACCGTCGTCAAGGAGCTGCCCTTCGTCGTGGGCGTGCTCGGCGACTTCTCCGGCGACCCGACGGAGCCGCTGAAGCCCCTGAAGGACCGCAAGTTCATCCAGATCGACCGCGACAACTTCAACGACGTCATGGCCCGCATGACGCCCGGCCTGAAGATGAAGGTGGAAAACACCCTGGCCGACGACGGCACCGAGATGGCTGTCGAGCTGGCCTTCAAGTCGATGGAGGATTTCGAGCCGGGCCGCGTCGTCCAGCAGGTCGAGCCGCTGCGCAAGCTGCTGGAGACCCGCAACCAGCTGCGCGACCTGCTGAGCAAGGCCGACCGCTCGGAAGAGCTGGAGGGCCTGCTGGAGCGCGTGCTGCAGAACACCGACGAGCTGAAGGCGCTGAGCGGCGAGCTCGGCTCCGAGAAGAAGGAGGGTTGATCCGATGAGCGACGCTCAGACCCAGGGCGCAGGCGCCACCGGTGCCGTTGCCGAAGGTACCGGCCTCTCGATCCTCGACCAGGCCATCGCTGCCACCAAGCAGACCGAGCCGGACCGTGCGCAGGAGCTGCTGCGCACCCTGACCCAGGAAGCGCTGGCCGGCACGGTCACCTTCAACAAGAACCTGGGCCAGACGATCAACAAGGCGATCGCCGCGATCGACGCCAAGATCAGCAAGCAGCTCAACGCCATCATGCACCACGACAAGTTCCAGAAGCTGGAAGGCTCGTGGCGCGGCCTGAACTATCTGGTCATGAACTCGGAGACGGGGTCGAACCTCAAGATCCGCGTCATGAACTGCCCGAAGAAGGACCTGTACAAGGACATCTCCAAGGCGGCCGAGTTCGACCAGAGCAACCTTTTCAAGAAGATCTACGAGAACGAGTTCGGCATCGCCGGCGGCGAGCCCTACGGCGCCCTGATCGGCGATTACGAGTTCACCAACCACCCCGACGACATGGAGCTGCTGACCGGCGTCTCCAACGTCGCGGCCGCGGCCTTCGCTCCCTTCGTCTCGGCGGCCAGCCCGAAGCTGTTCGGCTTCGAGGACATGACCGACCTGTCGAAGCCGCGCGACCTGGAGAAGATCTTCGACAGCGTCGAGTATGCCAAGTGGCGCAGCTTCCGTGAGAGCGACGACAGCCGCTTCGTCACGCTGACCATGCCGCGCGTGCTCGCCCGCATGCCCTACGGCGCCAACACCAAGCCGATCGAGGAGTTCGCGTACGAGGAGGCCCCCTACGAGGGCGGCATCGCCCGTCCGATGCACCACAACGACTATTGCTGGATGAACTCCGCCTACGCGATGGGCCAGCGCCTGACCAACGCCTTCTCGCAGTATGGCTGGTGCACGGCCATCCGCGGCGCCGAGGGCGGCGGCAAGGTGGAGAACCTGCCCTTCCACACCTTCACCTCGGACGACGGCGACAGCGACGCCAAGTGCCCGACCGAGATCGGCATCACCGACCGCCGCGAGGCCGAGCTGTCGAAGCTGGGCTTCCTGCCGCTCTGCCACTACAAGAACCAGGACTACGCCGTCTTCTTCGGCGCCCAGACCACGCAGAAGCCCAAGAAGTACGACCGGCCGGAGGCGACCGCGAACGCCGCGATCTCCGCCCGCCTGCCCTACATCATGGCGACCTCGCGTTTCGCCCATTACCTGAAGATCATGGCGCGCGACAAGATCGGCTCCTTCATGGAGGCGAGCGACTGCGAGGCGTGGCTGAACCGCTGGATCCTGAACTACGTCAACGGCAACGAAGCCGCGGGCCAGGAGATGAAGGCGAAGTACCCGCTGGCCGAAGCCAAGGTGCAGGTGAAGGAGATTCCGGGCAAGCCCGGCTCCTACAACGCCGTCGCCTGGATGCGCCCGTGGCTGCAGATGGAGGAGCTGACCACCTCCATGCGCATGGTCGCCCGCATCCCGCAGGCCGGCTGATAGCCGCATGACCGGGCACGCTGCCGATATCCATGCCGACGACGCGGAGGCGACGGTCCTTGAACGGCCGTTGCGTCTGCGGGCGGTCGACATGGCGCTCGGCCGCGACGACGCCGGCCTGCTCGACGCCTTCCTGGCGGCCAATGGCCCCGGAGAGGCGCTGCGGCTGTGGTTCGGCATCACGCTTCCCGTTCATGACAGCCTGGACAAGCTGCGCGCCGCGCTGGACCGCGACATCGCGGCCATCGACGCGCTGCTGTCCGAACAGGTCAACGCCATCCTGCACCACAGGCGCTTCCAGTCGCTGGAAGGCTCGTGGCGCGGGGTGCGCACGCTGGTCAAGCAGGCGCAGAACGCCGAATCGGTGGTCTTGCGCCTGCTCAACCTGACCTGGGCCGAACTGTGCCGCGACCAGGAACGCGCCATCGAGTTCGACCAGAGCCAGCTGTTCAACAAGGTCTACAGCGACGAGTTCGGCATGCCCGGCGGTCGCCCCTTCGGCGTGCTGCTGTGCGATTACGCGGTCCAGCATCGCCCGACCAAGGAGAGACCGACCGACGACATATCCGGCCTCAAGGGGCTGGCCCAGGTCGCCGCCGCCGCCTTCGCGCCGGCAATCGTCGGCGCGGCGCCCGAGCTGTTCGGGCTGGAGACCTTCCACGAGCTCGGACTTCCGCTCGACCTCAAATCGGTGCTGAGGCAAGCGGAGTACCAACGCTGGCAGCGCTTCCAGGAGACCGAGGATTCGCGGTTCGTCGGCGTGGCCCTGCCGCGCGTTCTGATGCGCGAACCCTATGGCGACGACCCGCAGGCCCGTCACGGCTTCCGCTTCCGCGAGGAATCGGTCGGCGGTGAGGGTGGCATGCGGCTGGAGGACCATTGCTGGGGCAATGCCGTCTACGCCTTCGGCACGGTGCTGATCCGCTCCTTCCTGCAGCATGGCTGGTTCGCCGACATCCGCGGCGCCCAGCGCAACGTGGTCGGCGGCGGGCTTGTGACCGAGCTGGTGGTGCCGGACTTCGCCACCGACAGCATCAGGGTGGCACAGAAATTTTCGGTCGAGGTTTCGATCTCCGACCAGCTGGAGCGCGATCTCGACGATCTCGGCTTCATCCCGATCAGCCGATGCAAGGATACGCCCTATCTGGTCTTCTACGGCAACCAGTCGGTCCAGCGGGTCGGCCAGTTCACCACCACGACGGCGACGGCCAACGCCCGGCTATCGGCGATGCTGCGCTACATGTTCTGCATCGCCCGCTTCGCCCATTTCCTCAAGGTGATGGTTCGCGACCGCGTCGGCTCCTTCGTGACGCCGGAGGAATGCGAGCGCGACCTGCAGAGCTGGCTGCACGGCTACTGCCTGGGCAACGACGACGCCAGTCTGGACCAGAAGGCCCGCTATCCCTTGCGCGAAGGCAGCATCCAGGTCCGCGCCATTCCGGGCAAGCCCGGCAACTATCAATGCGTCATCCATCTTCGGCCGCACTTCCAGCTGGATCAGGTCTTCTCGACCTTCAAGCTGGTCACCGAGCTGGCCCAAACAGGCGGTGCCGCCTGACCGCCCGCAGCGGCGACATCAGGCGCTCCATCGAGGGGGAGATACAGACCATGAGCGAAACCGCAGCCCAGCTGTTCCAGGCGGGCCGCCTCGGCGAGGCGATCACCGCGCTGAACGGCGAGATCAAGAAGAAGCCGACCGATCTCGACCGCCGCGTCTTCCTGGCCGAGCTGCTGAGCTTCGCCGGCAACCTGGACCGCGCCGACCTGCAGCTCGACACCATCGGCACGCAGGAGCCGCAGGTCGCCGTCACCATGGCGCTGTTCCGCCAGCTGGTGCGGGCCGAGCAGGCGCGGCGCCAGCTGTTCGCCGACGGCCGCGTGCCGGAATTCATCGACCAGCCGGCCGACCATCTGCGCCTGCATCTGGAGGCGCTGGTCGCGCTGCGCGCCGGCGACACCGCCGACGCCGTGGCCAAGCTGGCCCAGGCCGAGGAGATGCGCCCGCCGGTGTCCGGCAGCCATGACGGCACGCACTTCGACGATTTCCGCGACCTGGACGACCTGACCGGTGGCTTCTTCGAAGTCTACACCAGCACCGGCAAGTATTTCTGGATCGCCACCGAGACGGTGGAGCTGGTCGAGTTCCGCGCGCCCCAGCGTCCGCGCGATCTGCTGTGGCGCCCGGCCCACATGGTGGTGCGCGGCGGCCCGGACGGCGAGGTCTATCTGCCGACGCTGTATGGTGGCGCCCCGGCCGATGCCGAGGATGCGCTGAAGCTGGGCCGCGTGACGGATTGGACGGAGGACGCACCGGTGCGCGGCATCGGCCAGCGCTGCTTCCTGGTCGGCGAGGAGAGTATTCCGATGCTGCAGCTGGGGACGCTGGAGTTCTCGGGGGCGGTGTGAGGCTCCTGATGCCGGTGCCCCCTCCCCATCCCTCCCCCGCTTTGCGGGAGAGGGGGTAGGAGCTTTGCGGAAGTTCAGCGGCAGTCCCCTCTCCCGCGAAGCGGGGGAGGGTTAGGGAGGGGGCGGACAGTCCCTGCATAAGAAAGCCACCCCATGGATCGCAACCAGTCCATCACCCTGTCAGTCCTGGACCGTCTGCTCGACGACACGCCGGAGCATGTCGCGCCGCGGCCGCACACCGTGGCGGACCTGCGGGCGGCGATCCGGCGCGACCTGGAAAACCTGCTGAACACCCGTCGCCGGGTGCTGGGCTGGCCGGACGACCTGACGGAGCTGGCGGATTCGATCCTCGGCTATGGCTGCCACGACCTGCTGGTGGAGAATGTCGCCACCGACTCCCGCCGGCGCGAGGTGGTGGCGCAGATCGAGGCGGCCATCCGCCGGTGGGAGCCGCGCTTCGCCCATCTGGCGGTGACCATGGTCGAGAACAGCGACCCGGCCGACCGCACGCTGCGCTTCCGGATCGAGGCGCTGATCCATGCCGACCCGGCGCCGGAACCGATGGTCTTCGATTCGGTGGTCGATCCCACTTCCAACATGGTCTCCGTGACGAGCAAGGCCCGTGGCTGACGAACTCCTCCCATATTACAACCGCGAGCTGACCTATCTGCGCCGCATGGCGGCGGAGTTCTCGGAGGCGCATCCGAAGATCGCCGGCCGGCTGCGGCTCAGCGCCGACGCGGTGGAGGATCCGCACGTCGCCCGGCTGCTGGAGGGCGTCGCCTTCCTGAATGCCCGCATCAGCCGCAAGCTGGACGACGAGTATCCGGAACTGGTGGACACGCTGCTGGACGTGCTCTACCCGCATTATCTGGCGCCGATCCCGTCGATGGCGGTGGTGCAGATGCGGAGCAGCCCGGACCTGACCGGCTCGCACACCGTGCCGAAGGGGACTGAGTTGGAGACGGAGGCGCTGCGCGGGGAAACCTGCCGCTTCCGCACCGTCTATCCGGCGACCCTGTGGCCGATCGAGCTGGACCAGGCGGTGCTCGCCGGCCGGCCGCTGGTGGCGCCGCCCAATCCGCGGGCGGGCGACGCGGTGGCCTCGCTGCGCCTCACCCTGCGCTGCCGCGTGCCGGAGATGACCTTCACGGAACTGGCGCCGGACACCCTGCGTTTCTTCCTGCGCGGCCAGCCGCAGCAGGTCTATGCCTTGCACGAGTTGATCTTCAACAACGCCGTCTCGGTGGCGCTGGCCGACGGCCCGCAGGATCCGAATGCGGTGATCCTCGGCCCCGACGCCATCCGCCCGGTCGGCTTCGGCGACGAGGAGGGCATGCTGCCCTACCCCGCCCGCTCCCATCGCGGCTATCGGCTGCTGACCGAGTATTTCGCCTTCCCGGAGAAGTTCCTGTTCTTCGACCTTCACGTCTCGCCGAAGGTGCTGCGCCGGGCCGGCAACACGCTGGAGATCTTCATCTATCTGAACAACACCGACGGCGATCTGGAACGCGCGGTGTCAAAGGACAATTTCGCGCTGGGCTGCACCCCGGTGGTCAACCTGTTCCGTCAGCGGGCCGAGGCGGAACCCCAGACACAGACCCAGCACGAGTACCGCATCGTCCCAGACGCACGGCGTCCCGGCGCGCTGGAGGTCCATTCGGTCGACAGCGTGCTGGCGAGCGATCCGGACGGTACGCAGCGGCGCTTCCTGCCCTTCTACGGCCTGCGCCACGGCGGCGTCGAAGCGGTCAGCCGCACCTACTACACCGCCAGCCGCCGCCCGGCCGGCGGGCGCGATCCCGGCACCGAGGTGCATCTGGCGCTGGTCGATCTCGACTTCGACCCGTCGAGTCCGGCAGAGTCCGTGCTGTCGGTGGAGACGACCTGCCTCAACCGCGACCTTCCCGGACAGCTTCCCTATGGCGGCGGCCACCCGCATCTGAAGCTGACGGAGGGAATGGCGGCGGTGGCCGGCCTGTCCTGCCTGACGCCGCCGACGCCGACCCTGCGCACCGCCGAACGCAAGGGCCATCGCTGGCGCCTCGTTTCCCACTTGCTGCTGAACCATTTGTCGATCTCCGGCGGGGCGGAGGGGACGGAGGCGCTGCGGGAGATCCTGCGGCTCTACGACTTCCGCGATTCCGCCGAGACGCGCGGCATCGCCGACGGCATCGTCAAGGTGACGACCAAGCGCGGCACCGCGCGGGCGCCGTCCCGGCCGGGCGATGTCGCCTGGGGCGATGCCATGTGCCGCGGCATCGATGTCGGCATCGAGTTCGACCCACAGCGCTTCAGCGGCAGTGGCATGTTCCTGCTGGCGATGATTCTCGACCATTTCCTGGGGCTGTACTGCTCGATCAATTCCTTCACGCGGCTGACCGCCACGGTCAAGGGCCGCACCGGAGTGCTCCGCACATGGCCCGCCCGCGCCGGCAACCGCCCGCTTCTGTAATCGACCGGCTGTTCCGCACGCCCCACCGCTTCGACTTCTTCCAGGCGGTGCGGGTTCTGGAATGGCAGGCGCGGCGCGATGCGCGCGACCCGCGCAACACCCGCCGCCATGCCGTGGGCCATGACCATGACCCGCGCGAGGAGGTGGTGCGCCTGCGCGCCGAGACCTCGCTGACCTTTCCCGGCAACCAGGTCGCCGGGGCGGAACCGGGGGTGGACGGGCGTCCGCCGACGGTGGTGGGCGCCTTCCTGGGGCTGGTCGGTCCGCTGGGCGTTCTGCCGCAGCATTATACCGAACTGATGATCCGCAGCTTGCGCGAGCGGAACCGGGCTCTGCGCGACTTCTTCGACGTCTTCCACCACCGCAGCTTCTCGCTGTTCTACCGCGCCTGGGCCAAATACCGGCTGCCGGTGTCCTTCGAACGCGGCCAGGGGTTACGGGAGCCCGATCCGGTCAGCACCACGCTGTCCAGCTTCGTCGGCATCGGCCAGCCGTCGCTGAGCAAGCGGCTGGTGGTTGAGGACGAGACCCTCCTGCATTACTCCGGCCTGATGTCGCGCGGCACCCGCTCGGCCACCGACCTGCAGGAGATGCTGTCGGATTTCCTCGGCCGGCCGGTGACGGTGGAGAGCTTCGTCGGCAGCTGGCTGCCGATTGCGCCGGACGGGCAGACCCGCCTGCCCAGCCTGTCGGCACCCGATGGCCAGCATTGCCGGCTGGGAATCGACGCGCTGGCCGGCGATCGCGCCTGGGACGTCCAGGGCAAGTTCCGCCTGCGCATCGGCCCGCTGAACCACGACCAGTTCCGCGACTTCATGCCGGAAGGCCGCGAGTTCCGGAAGCTGCAGGATCTGGTCCGCATGTATGTCGGGCCGGAGCTGGATTTCGAGCTTCAGGTGAGCCTGCTGGCCGCCGAGGTTCCCGCCGCCCGCCTTGGCGCCGGCGAGGACGATGCCGACGGGTCGCGGCTCGGCTGGAACGGCTGGGTGCTGCACGCGCCGAGCCCGGTCGAACGCAAGGACGCGGTTTTCCCGATGCAGGATTTGTGAGGCGTGCGGGCGAGAGGCCCCCTCCCCAACCCTTTCCCGCGAAGCGGAGGAGGAAGAAACCGCTCGCAAGAGCGGGAGGGAGGAGGCACCGCACCTACCGCACCCCGTAGAAGGACGAGGACCCAATGAGCGACTGGAGCGCCGGCTATGTGTCGGACATCGAATATCTGCCGGGCTTCTACCGTGAACAGGGGCCGGCGCATCTGACGCTGAGCTGCCTGATCAACGGCATCGCGCCGCCCTCGGCGGCGAACGGATTCGACTATTGCGAACTCGGTTGCGGCCATGGCACGACGGTGGCGCTGTTCGCCGCGGCCAACCCGCAGGGGCGGTTCCATGCGGTGGACTTCCACCCCGCCCACATCGCCCGCGCCCGCGACGCCGCGGAAGCGGCCGGCCTGACCAACATCGCCTTCCATGAGGCGAGCTTCGCCGAAATGGCCGAGGGCAACGGGCCGGACCTGCCGGAGTTCGATTTCGTCACGCTTCACGGCGTCTACAGCTGGGTCAGCCCGATGAACCGGGGCGCCATCGCCCGCTTCCTGGCGAAGAAGCTGAAGCCCGGCGGCATCGTCTATGTCAGCTACAACGCCATGCCGGGCTGGGCGCCGATGATGCCGCTGCAGCGCCTGCTGTATGAATATTCCGGTCTGGTCCACCAGCGCAGCGACGTTCAGGTGAAGGCCGGTCTCGACTTCGCAGAGCAGCTCTACAAGGCCGGGGCCAAGATCCTGGGCGACGAGGCGATGTTCGGCAAGCTGCGCGGCGAGACAAAGGCCAAGAACAACACCGAGCAGTCGGTCTATCTGGCGCATGAGTATCTGAACGGCAGCTGGCAGCCGCTCTACCATGTCGATGTCGCGCGCGAATTGGGCGAAGCCAAGCTGACCTATGCCGGTTCCGCCACCCTGTTCGAAAACTATCCGGACCTGTCGCTGACGCCCGACCAGCGTCAGGCGCTGGACAGCATCGGCGTGCCCAGCCTGCGCGAGACCTTCAAGGACTACTGCGTCGGCCGACCCTTCCGCCGCGACGTGTTCGTCCGCGGCGCACGGCGCATCAGCGTCGGCCGGCGCGATGCGATGCTGAAGGACATGGCGATGGCGATGATCATCCCGCGCGCCGACGCCCGCACCACCATCCAGGTGCCGTTGGGCGAGGCGACGCTGGAGGCCAGGCATTACGAGCCGATCTTCGACGCGCTGGCCGAGGGGCCGCGCCGCATCGGCGACCTGATGGAGTTGCCTGAAATCAGGCGGGCCGGCGGCACCCTGTCGGCGGTGGAGATCGCCGGCATGCTGACCGGCTCCAGCCAGGCCATCCCGGTGCCGAACCCGCCGGAGACGGTGACGCCGCTGCCGTCCGTGCTGGCCCACAACCGTGCCGCCGCGAACGAGCTCGCCACCAGCGAGGGACGCAAGAGCACCGCGCTGGCCGCGTCGGTCGGCGGCGCCGGCCTGCATGTCAGCACGATGGAGGCGCTGCTCTATGACGGCCTCGGCGAAGGCGTGCCGGAGACGCTGGACGCGCTGGTCGCCCACGCGATGCGCCGCCTGGATGCGCCGGAAAATGCTGACGAGGCCAGCCGCAAGGCCATCGCCGACAGCATGGGCTGGTGCATGGCGAACAGCCTTCCGGTCTGGCGCAAGCTGGGCATGATCTGATGGTGGGAAGGATCGATGGCCATGCGATAGCGGGGCGTCACCCCGGCGGCATCGCTCCGGCATGGACGCTCTGCATCGGACGCCGCTCCGCCTGATGCTGCCAGCCGAACGCCTCCTCCTCCCAACCGTCGCCCTCCCCGCCCTCCGCGGCGGGCGCAACGACGTCCGCGCGCCGGTCTGCGAGAGCCGCAAGCGCGTCGCGGTCGCCGGCAGCCGCGGATGCCTGCATCCACAGGGCGGCCTCGGACGGGTCGCGTTCGGTGCCGACGCCTTCGCGCAGACACAATGCCAGCCGGTATTGGGCGGAGGGATGCCCCTGCCCGGCGGCGGCGCGCAGCCAGTGCACCGCCTCGGCCTCGTCCCGGTCGACCCCGCGGCCGTCGAGCAGCAGAAGGGCCAGATTGAACTGGGCGGCGGCCGACTGCTGCAGCGCGGCCAGCCGATACCACAGCGCCGCCTTGGCCGGGTTGCACGGCACGCCCGCGCCATGTTCGTGCATGTAGCCCAGGTTGTTCTGCGCTCCGACATCGCCCTTGGAGGCGGCGCGGCGGTACCACGACACCGCGCGGCGCGGGTCGGGCGGAACGCCGATGCCGTTGGCGAGCAGGAAGGCCAGCATGGTCTGGGCCGCGACATGGCCCTGGCGCGCCGCGCGCCGATACCAGGGAATCGCGGCGGCGACGTCGGTCGCCCGCAACGCTTCGGCGAGGTGGTATTGCGCGTCGCTGTCGCCCAACTCAGCTTTCATCCGGGTCCAGACCGTGGGCATGGCAAGTTTGGACATGGCGCTGGCACCTTCGACAATTGTCCCCCGAGCTCTCGCCCCACGAACAGCACGCGAACGGGTTTTATTCCATTCGCCGCAGAGTTGCGGAGCAGCCCCTGCGCCCGAGTCTGTCCCCCCGGCGCGCGGCGTTCAACCTCCCCAGCCGGCGGTCGAGGAATTGTCACGAGGGCGCGTTTGGTTAAGGATGACCATCCAATCGCGCCCTGCTATACCCGTTCGTATAAGGGGAAAGGTGTGGTGATGCTGAGGATTGCCGGCTGGATGCGGATCCGGAAGACGATTTGGTCCGCTGCCGTCCTGGCCGCAGTGCCGGCGCTTGCCGCCTGCTCCTCCCCGCCGCCGCCCCCGCCGCCGACCACGATCCAATTGACGGTAATCGGGGCCAAGGCGTTGAACCCCGACCCCAACGGCCGGCCATCGCCGGTCATGCTGCGGCTCTACCAGCTCGGCCCCAGCGACGCCTTCGCCAACGCCGATTTCTTCCAGGTCATCGACCAGGACAAGGCGACGCTCGGCCCCACCCTGCTCGACCGGCAGGAGTTGGCGGTGCCGCCCGACAGCCGCCAGAGCGTGACCGTTCAGCCCAAGCCGGACGTCAAGACGCTGGCGGTCGCCGCCGCCTTCCGCGCCTACGAGGAAGCCGGCTGGCGCGCCATGCAGCCGATCCAGCCGAACAAGGCCAACAGCTTCGTCCTGACCGCCACGGCCAGCACCATCACGCTCGCCCCCGGCGACGGCGCAAATGCCGGGACCGACGCCCCGGCGGACAAGCCGGCGGACGCCAAGACGGAGGGTGCGAAGACTGAGGACGCCAAGCCGGACGCTGAAAAGCCGACCACCGATAAGTCGGACGCCACACCGAAGCCCACCGCCGACGAGCCGCCCGCGGCAACGCACAACCTGATCCTGAAGGGGGCGTCATGACCGTCCGGCCGCCGCCCGACAAGAACCCGTTCGAGGAGCCGGACGACATCGACGCCACGGTGATGCAGCCGATGGCGTTCCAGCGGCCGGGCGCGCCCACCGCCGCGCCCACCTCACCGCCGCCCTTCTCCGGCGGGTCGGCGGGGCTGGTGCCGCCGGCCTTCGGCCAGAGCGCGCAACCCTTCGCCGCCCCCTCCGCCTTCTCGCCCGCCGCCTTCAACAGCCCCAAGCCGGCTGCCCCGCATCCTCCGGCCTTCCAGACGCAGGCCCCGGCGCCGCCATCAGCCCCGCTCTCTCCCGGCTTCAGGCCGCTGGACGATGCCGCGCTGACGGCGTTGACGGCGGTGAGCGACAACCCGCTGGTCACCGCCGCCGCGCCCATCCTGGCGATGGTGGTGCGGGTGCGCGAGCTGACGCAGCACCGCGACGTGGAGTCCTTGCGCGAACGCGTCATCGCCGAGATGCAGCGGTTCGAGGCGGCAACCGTCCGTTCCGGCCTGTCCGCCACCCAGATCCGCAACGCCGGCTACGCGCTGTGCGCGACGGTCGACGACGTGGTGCTGGCGACCTCTTGGGGCAGCCAGAGCCTGTGGGCGCACAAGAGCCTCGTCTCCACCATCCAGAAGGAAACCTGGGGCGGAGAACGCTTCTTCGACCTGCTCGACCAGATGGCGGAGGTGCCTGACCGCCACCTGATGGAGCTGGAGCTGTTCTACCTTTGCCTGTCGCTTGGCTTCGAGGGCAAGTTCCGGGTCTCCCAGCGCGGCTACAGCGAATTGGCGAAGCTGCGCGACCGGCTCTACCGCGTCATCCGCAAGCAGCGCGGCGAGGCGGAGCGCGATCTGTCGCCCCACTGGCGCGGGCAGGCCGACGGTTTCCGGCCGCTGGCGGCGACGGTGCCGCTGTGGCTGCCCGCCGTGATGATCGCGGCACTGCTGGCGGCGCTCTATGCCTGGTTCGTCTTCGCGCTGGCCGACCAGTCGGATGCAGCCCGTCGCCGCCTGGCCGCGGTGATCCCCGACCAGCCGGTGCAGATCGCCCGCATCGCGCCGCCGGTCACCCTGCCAACTCCACCGCCCCGCCAGACCGTGGCGGAGCGAGTCGCCCTGGCGCTCGCCGCCGACATCAAGGCCGGTCTGGTCGAGGTCAGCGGCGGAACCGACGGGCGCGTGCTGGTCCGCACCCGCCTGAACGTCTTCGCCTCGGGCAGCGACCGGATCGAGCCGCGCTATGTCGAGGTGTTCAAGCATGTCGCCGAGGCACTGCGCAAGGAGCCGGGCCGCATCTCCGTGATCGGCAACACCGACAGCGTCGCCATCCGCTCGCTGCGCTACCCATCCAACCAGGAATTGTCGGAGGCGCGGGCCTTCCGGGTGCAACAGCTGATGACTGAAATCCTGGCAGGCGATGCCGCCAACCGTTTGAGCGCCGAAGGGCGCGGCGACACCGATCCGATCGCCCCCAACACGACGGCGGAGGGCCGGCAGGCCAACCGGCGCGTCGACATCGTGCTGGCACCCTGACCGATGCTGAAAGCCATTCTTTCCGCCCTGACCTCCCGCTGGTTCCTGACGCTGGTCGCGGCCCTGTGCCTGGGCGCCATCGTCTGGTTCCTGGGGCCGCTGGTCGCCGTGTCGGGCGCCTTCCCGCTGGAGGACGCGACCGTCCGGCTGGCGGCGGTGTTCGGCATCCTCCTGGTCTGGGCGCTGGCGATGCAATGGTCGCTCTACCGCCACCGCAGCGCCAACGACCGCATGGTGCAGGCGCTCGCCAAGGCGACGCCGGCCGCGGAAGCCGATCCCGACTCCGAGGCGGTCGGCCAGGAAACCGACCTGCTGCGCGGCCGGCTGCGCGAAGCGCTGGACCAGCTGCGCAAGGCGCGCTTCGGCGGCGCCTGGGGGCAGCGCTACCTCTATCAACTGCCCTGGTATCTGCTGATCGGCGCGCCCGGAGCCGGCAAGACGACGGCGCTGGCGAATTCCGGACTGCGCTTCCCGCTCGCCGCCGAGATGGGACGGTCGGCGCTGCGCGATGTCGGCGGCACCCGCAACTGCGACTGGTGGTTCACCGACGAGGCGGTGCTGATCGACACCGCCGGCCGCTATATCACCCAGGACAGCCAGCCGGCCATCGACGGCAAGGTGTGGAAGAACTTCATCGCCCTGCTGAAGCGCCACCGCCCGCGCCAGCCGGTCAACGGCATCCTGCTGGCCGTCAGCCTCGCCGATCTTGCGATGTGGAGCGAGCCGGAGCGCCGGGGACATGCCGAGCAGCTGAAGCTGCGGCTGAAGGAACTGCGCGGTCAGGTCGGGTCGCGCGTGCCGGTCTATGTGCTGCTGACCAAGGCCGACCTGATCGCCGGCTTCGCCGAATTCTTCGACGACCTCAGCCGGGAGGAGCGCGAACAGGTCTGGGGCGTGACCTTCCCGCTGGACGACGGCAAGAGCGGCGACGACGCGCCGGTCTACCGCTTCGGTGCTGAGTTCGACGCGCTGACCGGACGCATCGCCCGCCGGGTTCTCGACCGCGTCCACGGCGAATCCGACATCCAGCGGCGGTCGCTCGACACCCTGTTCCCGGCACAGATCGCGGCGCTGAAACCGGCCATCGCCGACCTGCTGATGGTGATCTTCGAACCCAACCGCTACGAGGAGCGGGCGCTGCTGCGCGGCGTCTACCTGACCAGCGGCACCCAGGACGGTGCGCCGGTCGACCGCCTGTCTGAGTTGGTGGCGGGATCCTTCGGGCTCGACCGCCCCGTGCTGCCGGCGGCCAACGGCGGGCGCAGCTTCTTCCTGACCCGCACCCTGCGCGAGGTTGTCTTCGCCGAAGCCGGGCTGGTCGGCACCAATTCCGGACTGGAGCGGCGGCGACGCCTGCTGCGTGGCGGGGCGATGGCGGCGATGCTGCTGGCCGGGTTGGGGATCGCCGCCTTCTGGGCCAACAGCTTCACCGGCAACGCCGCGCTGGTCGCCGGTGTCGATGCCGCCGCAGGCAAGGCTCAGGCCGAACTGGCGCCGCTCGCCACCGCACCGCGATCGCTGGCCAAGATGGACGACACCGATTTCATCACCATCGTTCCGCCGCTGAACACGCTGCGCGCCATTCCCGCCGGCTGGACCGATCCGGCGCCGCTGGAGATGACCGGCGGCCTCTATCAGGGCGGCCGGCTGGGCCGGCAGAGCGAGATGGTCTACGACCGGGCGCTGCGCACCGTGCTGCTGCCACGCGTCTTCCTGCGGGTGGAGGAGCAGCTGCGCCGAGAGCGCGGCCGGCCCGAGTATCTGTTCCAGGCGCTGAAGGTCTATCTGATGCTGGCCGGCAAGGGACCGCTGGACAAGGCGCTGGTGTCGGAGTGGATGGCGCTCGACTGGATGGCCTCGCTGCCCGGCCCGGCCTATGACGGCGTGAGGCGCGACCTGCGCGTCCATCTCGACGCCATGCTGGCGGCCCCGCTCTCATCCATCGAGCCGGACGAGGGGCTGGTGGAGGAGGCGCGCCAGAGCCTGACACGTTATCCGTTGGCCGAACGCGGTTTCGCCATTCTGCGCGACCGGCCGGAAATCCAGGCGTTGGCCGACTGGCGGCTGGTTGACCATGCCGGGCCGCTGGCCGGCCGCGTGCTGATCCGACCGTCGGGCAAGCCGCTGTCGGAGGGGGTGCCCGGCCTCTACAGCTATGACGGCTTCCACAAGGCGGTGCTGCCGGCCCTGCCCAAGGTCGCCAAGGCGCTGGTGGACGAGAATTGGGTGCTGGGCCAGCCGAGCAGCGGCCCGCAAGCCATTGCCAGCGCGCAACGGCTGGAGAAGGGTATCCTTGCCGTCTATCTCGACCGCTATGCCCGCCAGTGGGACGAGCTGCTGGGCGACGTCGTGATCGTGCCGCTGCGCAGCCTGAACCAGGCCGCCGACGTGCTGAACACGCTGTCCGGCCCGCAGTCGCCGCTGAAGCTGTGGCTGACCGCCATGGTGCGCGAAACCACGCTGGCGCCCGGCCCGAATGACAAGCCCGCCGACGGCAAGGGGCCGGTTGCCGGCGGTCCGCTGGCCGGGATTGCCCAGCAGGCGCAGGCCGGCGAGAAGGCGGTGGAGTCCACCGGCACCAACGCCGCCTATCTGGCGCGGCTGGCCGGCGTCTCGCTGCAGCCGGACGGCCCGCCGCCGGGCCAGCCGATCAACGAGCATTTCAAGGCTCTGCGCGACCTCGTGCTGGGCGAAGGCGGCGCGCCGCCCAAGCTGGACGAGTCGCTGAAGCTGCTGGGCGAACTCTACCAGCAGATCGCCCGCGCGGCGAACGCACCCGACCAGAACGGCGCCCTGCTGGCCGGGCTGGCCGGCGGCGCCGACAAGGGAGCGGTGGCGGCGCAGCTGCGCAGTCTCGCCCGTGACTTGCCCGACCCGGTCGGCGGCATGGTCGCAACCGTGGCGCAGAGTGCGGCGACCGTCAGCGCCGGGGGGGCACGGACGCAGATCAACAAGGCTTGGCAATCCACCGTCCTGCCCTTCTGCCGGGCGGCGCTGGACAACCGCTTCCCCATGGTGCCGAACAGCCAGGTGGACGTGACGGCGGCGGATTTCGCCAAGCTGTTCGCGCCGGGCGGCATGATCGACCAGTTCTTCAACACCAACCTGCGCCCCTTCGTCGACATGACGGTCAGCCCCTGGGCCTGGCAGAAGGTCGATCAGGTCGATCTCGGCATTCCGCCGGCGGTGCTGGACCAGTTCGAGCGCGCCGCGCGCATCCGCGACAGCCTGTTCCCGGCCGGAGCCACCACCGCGAAAGTGGTGTTCGAGATCACCCCGGTGGAGCTGGACGCCAAGGCGACCCAGGTGGCGCTCGACATCGACGGCCAGACGCTGATCTACCAGCACGGCCCGCCCCGCCCGCTGGTGATGAAGTGGCCGGGGGCGGAAGGCACCAGCAGCGTGCGCCTCGGCTTCGGCCCGCCGCTGCCGGGCGAACCGGCCGGCATCTCGCGCCAGGGTCCCTGGGCCTTGTTCCATTTCCTCGCCGACGGCAAGCTGGAGTCCACGCCGCAGCCCGACCGCTTCACCTTCGCGGTGACGGTGGGCACCCGCAAGGCGGTCTTCGCCCTGCGGGCCGACAGCGTGAACAACCCCTTCGGCAAGAACCTGCTGGAGAGTTTCCGATGCCCGACGGCTCTGTAGGCGGCGTGCTTCCCGGCCCCATCGGCCCCTACCGGGTCGAAGGGGTGCTGGGCCAGGGCGCCATGAGCGTGGTCTACCGCGCGACCGACGGACGGACCGGGCAGCCGGTGGCGCTGAAGCTGCTGCGCGGTGAATTGCTGGCGGCGGCGGAGCGCAACGCCGTGCTTGCCCGATTCGGGCGGGAGGCGGAGATCGGGCTGAAGCTCGACCACCGCAACATCGTTCGGGTGCACGACTACGGCATGCTGGACGCCGCCCATGGCGGCGCGCCCTACCTCGCCATGGAACTGATCCAGGGCAAGGAACTGAAGCAGTATCTGGAGGCCGACACGCCGCTGTCGGTGCAGCAGGGTGGTGAGCTGATGGCGGCGGTGCTGGACGCGCTGGCCTTCGCGCACGCCCGCAACATCATCCACCGCGACATCAAGCCGGCCAACATCGTGGTCGAGGACGATCTGACGCCGAAGCTGGCCGACTTCGGCATCGCCCATATGTCTTCCTCGACCTCCTCCTCCGATCTGACACAGGCCGGTGACCTGCTGGGCACCCCCGCCTACATGGCGCCCGAGGTGCTGCGCGGTGAGAAGGCCGACGCGCGCAGCGACCTGTTCTCCGCCGGGGTGGTGCTCTATTACCTGCTGGCGCAGCGCCGGCCCTTCTCCGGCTCCGTCGCCACGGTGATGCAGCAGATCCTGTTCGTGGAGCCGCCGCCGCCCTCCCACGGCAATCCGGAGCTGCCGCCGCCCTTCGACACCGTGATCCTGAAGGCGCTGGCGAAGGCGCCGGCCGACCGCTATGCCAGCGCCGCGGAGTTCGCCGAGGCGCTGCGCCACGCACTGGCCGTCGCCGGCACCATGCGGGCGGCCATGCCCTCCGCCGAACTGACCCTGTTCAATGCGGAGCTTCCGGCCGCCGCGGCACCGGCGCGCGACCGCGACGCCCTGGCTGCGGCGCTGGAAACCGCCCTGCGCGCCATCCCCGGCCAGCCGATCGACGCCCGCAAGCTGACCGAGCTGCTCGACATCCTGGCGGAGTGGCAGGCGGGGACCGGCGGCGACGCGCCACGCTGGCAATCGGTTCTGCTCGGCGCCGGGATCGAGCCGCTGACCGAGCTGATCGTCGCGGCCACCCCCGCCCCGCGCGCCGCGCCGGCAACCCAGCGGCGCGACTGGATGCCGCTGGTCCGGCTGTTCGCCGCGATGAACCGTGCGCTGGCCGGAACGCCGGCCGCCGACCGGGCCCGGATGTCGGCGGCACGCATCGCCTTCGACCTGTCCGGCCGCTTCTTCCTCTATTCCGGCGAGCTGAACCGGGTGCTGATGGACGGCGACAACCCGGACATCCAGATGCTGTCGCTCGACTTCCTGCGGCTTGAGATCCTGCAGCACGCGCTGGAGGAGCTGGGGGCGGAGGCCGAACTGGCGCAGAGCCGCAGCGCCATGTTGATGTTCGCGGTCCAGGTCATCCGCAAGGTGACGCAGATCCTGCGCGCCTGCACCGACGGCAATGACGGGCTGGCCCGCTTCGGCGTCGCCATCATCCTCGCCAACATCGAGGAGCTGATCGTGATGGCCCAGCGCCTGTTCGAGACCGGCGGCCAGGCCACCGGCGGCCTGCCCCAGGATGCGGTGGCGGAATTCATCGCCGCCGCCGGGCGCTTCGCCACCCTGTCGGTGGAGGAGTTGCGCGGCGAGGTCGCTCAAGGAAATCTGGCCGGGCCCGGCACCGCCGAGAGCTTCAGCGCCCGGCTGCGCGGCGTCGGCCAGCTCTACCTGTTCGCCACCCGCCTGACCGCACCGGATTGCGCGCCGCTGATGCACAGCCTGTCGACCATGCTCTACGGGCTCGTCGCCGGGCTGACCTCCGACCTCGGCAATGCTCCCGTCGGCGACACCGGCGCCCGCGCCCGGCTGGTGGCCCTGGCCGAAATGGCGAGCGGGCTGGGCTGGAGCGAGGTCGAGCGGATCGCCGTGACCGCGCTGCGCCGCTGGGCGGTCGCCGGTGCAGCGGCATGACACACTCCCCATGATTCGGGGAAATGGCAACCGGACCAACGGATAAGGGGATCGGCGCATGGATGAGCGGATTGACGGTGCCGCGGCGAGCCGCCTGGACATGGTCCTGCGCAACGACCTGTCCGAACTGGGTCGGCTGGCCGAAGCGGTCGAGGACTTCATCGAGCGCAACCGGCTGCCGCCTGACCTCGCCTTCAAGTTCAATCTCTGCTTCGACGAACTGATCACCAACACCGTCTCCTACGGTTATGGCGACGCCGCCCCGCACGAGATCCGGGTGCGCATGGAGACGGACGGCGTGGAATTGCGGGCGGAAGTGGAGGATGACGCCACTGCCTTCGATCCCTTCGCCGACGCCCCGCCGCCCGATCTGACCAGCGATGTCGATGACCGGCGCGTCGGCGGCCTGGGCGTGTTCCTGGTCAAGAAGACGATGGACCATGCCAGCTACCGGCGTGAAGGCGACCGCAATCTGGTCCGTCTCGCCAAGAGCTTCGGCTGACCTCAACCTTCGGCGGCAGGTGGACTATCGGAAGTCCCTTGACCGATCTGGCAGATGTGACCGGTGGACTATCGGGAGCGGAGCATCGCCGATCCGGCATTCCGGCGAAGCCCCCAACAGTTGCAAGGTCAAATCGATACCCGCGCGAACTTCGCGCGCCTCTTGCCGGACGTCAGCCGCTTGTCTTCCATGACAATCCGGCAAAGCAGCGCATTCCGCTTTGCAACAAACCGACACATGACAAGCCAGGACTTTTACAGCATTATTATCGCCGACGATCGGTCCAGAGCGGGCTGCCACTGTCCGACCGGGACCGGGACATGGAAGGCGAACGCTAACGTGTGGAGTCGACGCATCATGACCGGGACGCAGTGCCAAGAGGCACGCCTGCGCCTTGGCTGGTCGACACGGATGCTGGCGAACAAGGCCGGTGTGCCGTGGTACGCCGTGATGAATCTCGATTACGGAACGGGCGAGGTCGATCCGGCCATCGTCGATGCCCTCGCCCGCGCCTTCAAACAGGCCGGCCTCGATCTGCACTGAGCATTTCGCAAGCGCCCCTGCCTGTCACGTCTTCTTCCCCGCCTTTCCCTTCTCCGCCGGGCGGTCGATGTGCTTTGCCGACTCGGTGTCGGGGGTGATCGGCTTGCCGGTGTCGGAGACTGCCTTCGCCGCCTCCAGCGGGTCGGCTATGTCGCGGTCGGGATCGTTGGACAGGGCGTTGCCCCCGTTCGCTGTCTGGTCTGCCATGGGACGGCTCCTTGCCATAGGGTCTCCGCACCACAACAGTCCGGCGCGCGGATTCGTCCCCGTCCCTACTCCCCGATTCCCTTCTGCGCCAGGACCAGGAAGACCTTCTCCTCCAGCTGGTCCGGGGTGAAGGGCTTGGCGATGTAGCCGCTGACCTGGTGGGCCAGCGCCTTCTTCACCGCCTCCAGCGTGGCAAGCGCCGTGACCATCAGGAACGGCAGGTCGCTGCGCGTCTCGCGCACGCGCTTCAGCAGGTCCAGGCCGTTCAGCCGCGGCATCATCCAGTCGCAGATGATCAGGTCGTAGACGGCGCCATCGGCCTGGAAGCGCTGCAGCGCATCCTGACCGTCGACGGCGGTGTCGACCTGACCGATGCCCAGTTCACGAAGGACGGCGGTGACGAAGGCGCGCGGCCCGTCTTCGTCATCGACCACCAGCACCCGCTGGGCGGCGAGGTCGATGAAGGGCACCCCGACCGTCGCCAGCGACTGGCGCAGCCAGGCGGCCCGCGCCGCCCGCTCCTTCGGACCGGGTGCATTCAACAGCACATGCCGGACGAAGCGCGGCCGGTGGCAGTGGCGATAAAGGACGCGGGCGACCGCCAAACGGCTCTTGCCGCTGCAGAACGCGCCCTCTCCCGCCAAACGGACGATGTCCAGCACGGTGTCGGCCGGCGGGTCGTCCTTCGCCTGGATCAACGGGGCCAGCACGCGCTGGGTGCGCAGGAAGGCATTCTGGATGTCATCGATCTGGCCGGCCAGATACTCGCGCTCCTCCTCCGGAAAGGCGCTGGACTGCAGCATGCGTTGGACCTCCGCCAGTCCCTTCAGCTTCTCGTTGCGGTCCTTCCAGCAGTCAAGCAGCCGGCCGGCAAAGTCACGGCTGTCGAAGAAACTCTTCAGGTAATCGGTGACCGCCTTGGCTGCGGTGGAGGACAGCGGCATCCTCTGCAGAACGAACAGGATGCGCAGCTTCTGCATGAAGTTGCGGCCGCGCGTGATCTCAGGGACGGTGTCCTCGTTGACCAGCAGTGCGGTGCGACGCTGCAACGCCGCCTCGGTCCGGGCACCGCCGGCGTAATTGCCATCACGGTCGCGCAGGCGGGCGGACAAATCGCTCAGCGCCAGGATTTCGCGCTGCACCGCCTCGATCCCGAACATGTCGCCGGCACTGGCAATGGTGAAACAGGAGGGCTTCGCCATCTCGCGGCGGAAGGCGGCGGTCAGCGCCTCGCGCAGGGCCGGCATCGGCACCCGGTGCATCAGCTCCTCCAGCCTCCGGAAGATCGGCGGTGCGTCGTCGGGCATCGGCCGGTCGGCGGCGACCAGGGTCACGATCAGGTCGATCAGCGTGACAAATGGCGCATCGCGCGCGCAGGACGCGGTTCCGGCATCGCTCATCACGATCTCGCCCAACAGCCGCTCCAACGGCGTCAGTGCGTCGGGATGCTCGGTGGTCGCGGCCAGATGCAGAATGGCCTCCGCCTTCTCGGCAAAGCTGCGGCCGGTGGCGATGTGCTGCGTGATGGCGGCGTCGAGCAGAAAGCGGCCGAGGAAGCCGCCATTGGACAGAAGCTCCGCCGCCGCACCGGGATAGGCGTCGGGCAGGAAGTCGGGCGGCGGATTCTCCTTCAGCCTTTCCCGCGTCAACCGGGCGATCTCGTTGACCAGCGGGGTCAGCGCGCCCTTCTGGCCGCCAGGCTTCTCCATCGCCCGCTCCGCCTGGGTCAGGATGGCGACGAAGGTGGCGGTGTTGGACAGCGATGTCTGGTGGCGCGGGTGATGCAGGAGCTCCGTCGCCGTCAGCGCGTTCTCATCGAGGAAGCGGCGGCAGAAGCGGCCGACACCGTCCCGGCCGGCGGGCGTGTAGAAATCCCCCGGCTCCCGGCAGACGGCGGGTGCGGACCCGTCGGCCTCGTCCGGTATGGCGGATGGGGCCGGATCGGTGCCGCCGTCGTGGCGGGAGGGTTCCATCGGCTCCCTCACAAGGCCAGAAGATCGCGCAGGGCGTGCAGCAGCCGCTCCGGCGCCACCGGCTTCATCACGATCTGCCGTCCTTCCCGGTCCGTCAGCCCTGCCGCCGTCTCGCGCGAGGCATAGCCGGTCAGGAACAGGATGGGGAGAAGCCGGTTGCGCGATTCCAGGGAGCGGGCAAGCTCCAGCCCGTTCATGCGCGGCATCGACACGTCGCTGACCACCGCGTCAAACAGGCCGCCGGCCTCGTCATAGCGCGCCAGCGCCTCCAGTCCGTCGGATGCCTCGACAACCGTGCAGCCCGCCTCCTCCAGCACGAGGCGGAGGTAGCGGCGCACCGACTCCTCGTCGTCGACCAGCAGGATGACGGCGCCATCCCCCTCCGCGACATGCAGCGGGGCGAGACCGGCGGAAACCCGGGGAGGATCGACCGCCGGCAGGTACAAGGCGAAAGTCGCCCCGCGCCCCTCCTCTCCCTCGAGTTCCACGGCACCACCGGCCTGCTGGGCCGTGCCATAGACCATCCAAAGGCCGAGCCCGGTGCCCTTGCCAGGTTCCTTGGTGGTGAAGAAGGGCTCCCATATGCGGTCGCGGATCGCCGCCGGAACGCCACCGCCCTGATCGGTGACGCGGATCGCCACATAGCGGCCGGGCTTCAATCCGCGGTGGCGGGTGAAGAAGGCATCGTCCGGCGTCTCCACCGTCAGGGCGATGGTCAGGGTGCCGCCGTCCGGCATGGCGTCCCGCCCATTCAGCGCCAGATTCAGCAGCGCCTGGTTCAGCGTGACCGCATTGACCAGCGCATAGGCTTCGTGGGGAGCGCTTTCGCCCCCGGCCCGGATCGACACGTCGATGCCGGCGCTCAACAGCGGCTTCAGGAAGACCCGCATGTCGCGCACCAGCGGCGCGATGGCCACCACCTCGCGCTCGTCCGTGACGCGGCGGTGGGAAAAGTCGAGCAGCTGGCCGGTCAGCGCCGCCGCCCGCTCGGACGCCTTGGCGATCTCCTGCACGCAGGTCAGGACGCGGTCGAGATCGGCGGGATTGCGCTCCGCCAGCCGGGCGAAACCGCCGATGGCGGTCAGCATGTTGTTGAACTCGTGGGCGATGCCTCCGGCCATGCGGCCGACCGCCTCCATCTTCTGGGCGCGTTGCAGCTCACCCTCCACCCGGCGGCGGTCGGTGATGTCGTTCAGCACCAGCAGAACGGCAGGGCCGCCGCCATAGACCACCGGGCTGGCCGCGACCTCCAGCCGGCGGCGTTCACCGTCCGGACGAAGGGCGTCGCATTCCAGCCGCCGCTCCTCCCCCTCCGCCACGGTGGCAAAGGTCGCTTGCAACGCGTCTCCATCCTCCAGCAAGGCAGCCAGGGACAGGCCTTGCAGCACATCGGCGGCGACGCCCAGGATCGTGGCGGCGGCGCCGTTGGCGAAGCGGATGGCGCTGCGGTCCCAGATGACGATGCCGTAGGGCGCCAGTTCCACCAGCTGGCGGTAGCGCAGCTCGCTTTCCCTGAGCGCGGTCACGGTCTGCTTCAGCCGGGCGGTCTGGCCGGCCAGCTCCTCCTCCCGCGTCTTCAGTTCGGTGATGTCCATCAGGATCTTCACCACACCGCCGGTGCCGGTCGCATGCTCGCTGATGCGATACCAGCGCCCATCGGACAGCCGGCCGTCCACCGGGGCGGAGTGCTGGAGGTGGCGGGTCAGCCGCTGTTCCACCCAGGCGCCGATGTCGCCCTCGCCCTCGTAGCCGCCGCGTTCCGCCGCCGCCCGCAGGATCTCGGCAAAGCTGCGGCCGGGGGTCAGCAGGTCGGCGATGGTGGGATAGGCGCGGCGATACTGCTCGTTGCAGATCAGCAGCCGCCCGTCGGCGCTGAACAGCACGAACCCCTCCGACACGCTGTCGATGGCGTCATGAACCACCGCCTGCATGAAGCGCGCTTCCACCAGCGCCAGCGTCTCCGCCGTCGCGTCGATGCCGCAGCCGCGATAGCCGCGGAAACGCCCGTCGGCGTCGCGCATCGGCACGGCGCTGAGCCGCAGCACGAGGTCGCGGCCGTCCACCCCTTCGAAACTCACCTCAAGGTCGCGGAAGGGCCGGCCCGCCTCGATGTCGGCGCGGTATTCCGCCCAGGTCGCCTCATCGTCGACCAGAGCTCCCAGGTCGAGCAGCGACTCGCCGAACACGCTGCCGGGGTCGCAGCGCAGCAGAGTTTCCAGCCGGTCGGACAGGGTCAGGTAACGGTGATCGGCTCCCGTCTCCCAGAACCAGCCGGGAGACGCGGCTGTGAAATCGCGGGCACGGGCCCGCAGCGCCGCCAACTCGCCGCGCGCTTGGTCCAGAGCAGCCTGCGACCGCACCAGTGCAGCGGCGTTGCCGCCGGCACGACGGGCGCTCCACAGCGCCATCCCGCCGGCAAGGGTGAGGGCGCCGGCCACCGCCCATCCGGCCTGCCCGGTCACGGCCAGCCCCGCCAATGTGCCGAAGCCGGCCAATCCGGCGATCAAACCTGGAATTGATTCGGAAAGACAGCAACGCCAGGAGACCGGTTCGGCGGCACCCGTATTGAGGAGCGGGCGGTCGGCTTCTGCAACGTCCACGGGGCCTCCGCCGGTCCGAAGGGTGATTGTCCGACGCCGTTGCGTCCAACCATACCGTCTTAGAAGGACAGGCGTTAACAGCTGGTTTCGAGCCTAAGATTTCCTTCAGAGTGCGACATCCGGGATCATCCTGTCCTTCTGCGCATTACCCCACCCCATCAGGAATCTCGACGCACTTTCGATCATCTAACCCTGCTTTTCCGATGGATGTTCTTACGCTCAATCATGACCCTATCCGAAATCTCCCAGCCTTGCCGGAGATCCGGACGGCGCCGATGCGCGTATCAGCCGGTTGCCATCGCAGGAAGGGACACCGGCATGCCCAAGGCAGACGTCGTCACATGGAACGATCTCCCGTCCCAGACGGATGGAGGAACGGAGCGGCGCGAGTTCCTCGGCGCAGGCGCATCGCTGAAGCATCTGGTCATCAAGGCGGGAGCCACCGCCCCGCGCCACAGCCACGCCCATGAGCAGTTCGTCATCGTCATGTCGGGGCGCGTTCTGTTGACCTGCGAGGCCGGGCCGGTGGACCTGCGTCCGGGCATGGTCATCCGATTCGATCCCGATGCATGGCACGGTGCGGATTTCATCGAGGACACGGTGCTGATCGAGGTGAACCTGCCATCCGCGGGCTGACGCCGCAGAGCTGCCGGCTCTATCGGATCTGCCCTGTCAGACGTCGATATCGATGTCGATCTCGTCTTCCGGCGCACGGCCGAGCAGCAGGTCGGCGGCGTCAAGGGTCAGCGCCTCCACCTCCTCATGGCGGTCGTCGTCCGGCAGGCGCAGCGCGTGCATCACCTGGGTCGCCAGATGGATCAGCATGGCGCGGACGCAATCATCCTCGGGATACTCAAGCGCCACCATGTCCTTCAGGAAGGCGCCCAGCTGTTCGGGCGTGTTCCAGGGATGGGTGATGACGGTCCCGAAGCCGCTGGTGCCGAGGAAGACGGCGTTCAGCGCGGTCGCCTGCCGGTTGATGCCGTCCACCGCCTCGTCCTGGTCGAGCTTGCCCTGCAGGACCTGATTGAAGGCATCGAGACTGAGATCGATGAATTGGCGGACAAGCAGCCGCACCACGGATTCGTCCGACAGATCGTTGCGGGCCTGCGGCTGGGTCAGCATCGGCAGCGGTTGCAGCAGCGCCGCGATGATCGGCTTTGCGGATTGGGATTCCATCGCGGGCACTCCTGTCGGATTCGGCCCCGGCACTCGCGGGGCATAAGGTCTCTGGCCCCGATACTGCCAGAGCCCGAAGCAAAACGCAAAAAAGGCCGCCCCCTGCGGAAGCGGCCCTTTCCTCGGCCGGCCGGGCGCGATGCCCGGCCGTGCGGACTCAGCCCACCAGCTCGATGCCGGCGAAGAAGAAGGCGATCTCCTGGGCGGCAGTCTCCGGGGCGTCCGAACCATGGACCGAATTGGCCTCGATCGATTCGGCGAACTCCTTGCGGATGGTGCCCTCGGCGGCGTTGGCCGGGTTGGTGGCGCCCATGATCTCGCGGTTGCGGGCGATGGCGTTCTCGCCTTCCAGGACCTGCAGGACCACCGGACCGGAGATCATGAAGGACACCAGGTCGTTGAAGAACGGACGCTCGCGGTGCACGCCGTAGAACTGCTCGGCCTGGGCCTTCGACAGCTGGACGCGCTTCTGCGCGACGATGCGCAGGCCGCCGTCTTCGAACTTGGCGTTGATCTTGCCGGTCAGGTTGCGGCGGGTGGCATCGGGCTTGATGATCGAGAGGGTCCGTTCGACGGCCATGGTGGTGACTCCTGCAGGTAAGGCTTTTCGCCGATTAAAAAGCATGCAGGCGCCACCGGTTGGACCGGGGCGCCGGATGGGCGGCTTTATAGAGGCGGTTTGGCGGCGCGGCAAGGCGTTCGTTGGAGAATGGGGCGGAACCGCCAATGAACTTGCGCAAACGGACTTGCGCAAACGGACTTGCCCCATCGGACTTGCCCATCGGACTTGCATGGAACGCTTCCAAGTCTATGGTGGGACCGCCTCCGGTGCCCCGTGCAACGACCTCAACGGCCGAGACGCCCGACCATGACCGAGACCGCCGCCCGTCCCGCAACGCCCGCAGCAGCCTCCCCCGACGATGTCCCCCCGGTCTTCACCCATCAGGAGATCCTGCGCGTGTTCAGCGGGGTTGCGCTGGCGATGCTGATGGCGGCGATGGACCAGACCATCGTCGCCACGGCGCTGCCGACGATGGCGAGCCAGTTCGGCGGGCTGGAGATGCTGCCGTGGGTGGTCACCGCCTATCTGCTGACCTCCACCACCACGACGCCGATCTACGGGAAGCTGTCGGACCTCTACGGCCGCAAGCGGGTGCTGCAGACGGCGATCCTGCTGTTCCTGGCCGGCTCCGTCCTGTGCGCGGCGGCGCAGAGCATGACCCAGCTGATCCTGTTCCGCGGTCTGCAGGGGCTGGGCGGCGGCGGGCTGATGTCGCTGGCCTTCACAATCATCGGCGACGTGGTGGCCCCGCGGGAGCGCGGACGCTACCAGGGCATGATCGGCGGCGTCTTCGCCCTGGCCAGCGTCGCCGGGCCGCTGCTGGGCGGAGTCTTCACCGAGACGATCGGCTGGCACTGGATCTTCCTGATCAACCTGCCGCTGGGGGTGGCGGCCTTCGCCATGACCCGCAGCACCCTGTCGCGCCTGCCCGCCGGCCGGGCCAGGCCGCGCATCGACGTGGCCGGTGCCGCCTTGCTGACCGGGGCGGTCACCTGCCTGCTGGTCTACGCCACCCGCGGCGAGGCGTTGGGATGGAGCAGCCCGGCGGGGCTCGGCCTGCTGGCGGCCGGCCTCGCCATGCTTGCCGTCTTCCTGTGGCACGAGCGCAGGATCGAGGAGCCGATCCTGCCGCTGCACCTGTTCCGCCGCCCGGTGGTCGCGGTGGCGACGCCGGTGGTCGCCGTCTCGGCCATGGTGCTGTTCGCCGGCATCGTCTATCTGCCGCTGCACCTCCAGCTGGTGCAGGGCGCCAGCGCCACCGTGTCCGGCCTGCTGCTTCTGCCGTTGGTGCTGGGCATGACCTTCGGGTCGGTCGGCGGCGGTCGGCTGATCGCGCGGACCGGGCGCTACAAGGCCTTTCCACTGGCCGGACTGGCTTTGTCCGGGGTGATGTACGCGCTGCTCGGCACCCTGCCGGAACTGGCCGCCAGCGGGCTGTGGTCGACGCTGATCCTGGTCCCGCTGGGCCTGGGGCTGGGGCTGGTGATGCCGGTGATGACGGTCGCCGTGCAGAATGCGGTGGAGCAGCGCGACCTGGGGGCGGCAACCGCCTCGGTCGGATTCTTCCGCTCGCTCGGCGGCTCGGTCGGCGTGGCGGTGTTCGGCGCCGTGTTCAACGCCGTGGTGTCGGAGCGGCTCGAGGGGGCCGGCCTGTCCGGCCGCGCAGTGCTGGACCATGGCGCCGCGGCGCTGGCCGACCTGCCCCCGGCCGCCCGCGGCGGGGTGGTGGCGACGCTGGAGCACGGCTTCGCCACCCTGTTCCTGCTGGCGGCGGCGCTGGCGGTCGTCTCCTTCGCCATGACCCTGTTCCTGAAGGAACTGCCGCTGCGCTCCTCCCGCGACGGCCGGGGCGAGGCCGCCACGGCGGCGGAGGGGTGATGCGTCAGGAGCCATTGCTGGGGAAATGCCTGGGCTGGCCGAGCTTGTCCTCGATGTAGAGCAGGTTGACCAGCACCAGCACGACCACGGCGATGGGCGTCGCCAGGAACATGCCGAGGATGCCGAACAGCACGCCGCCGGCGGCGATGGCGCCGATGGTGATCACCGGCGGCAGATCGACCACCCGTTTCTGCAGCAGCGGGGTGACGAGGTTCCCCTCCACCTGCTGGATGACCAGATAGAGCCCGGCCACCCACAGCGCATCCTGCGGCGACTGGGCAAAGGCGATCAGCAGCGCCGGAATCGCCGCCAGGAAGGGCCCGACCAGCGGAATGAACTCCAGCAGCCCGGCCACCAGTCCCAAGGCCAGAGCCGAGGGAATGCCCAGAAGCCAGAGCCCGACGGCGGTCAGCGTGCCCACCGCCGCCATCGCCACCAGCTGGCCGATCAGCCATTTCCACAGGCTGTCGCCGGCCACATCCATCACCTCCCACGCCCGCTTCTGCCCCTGCCGCGGCACCAGCAGCACCACGCCGCGGCGGTAGACGCCCGGCGAGGCCGCCAGATAGAGGGCGGCGAACATCACCACCACAGCGTCGCCGATGACATAGACGAGGCCGGAGGCGAATCCGCTCAGCTGGCTCATCCAGGGCCACTCCTTGCCCTGGTCCATGATGCGCTGGCGCCACTCGTCCGGCAGCATGCCCATCGCCTTGCTCACCTGGTCCTGCAACTGGCCGAGCTGTGCCGCCATCGAGGTGCCCATCAGCCAGCCGCCGCCGCCGACCAGCAGCACCAGCACAACCAGCACGATGGCCAGCGCCCAGCCATGGGGCAGCCCCGTCAGCCGCCGCACATAGCCGGTCAGCCGCTGCAGCAGGATGGCGAACAGCACGCCGGTGAAGATCAGCAGCAGCGTGCCCGACACCTTCCACAGGAACAGCCCCAGCGCGGCCACGCCGGCGACGATCAGCACCTTCCAGGTGAAAACCGCCAGTTCGCCGCGCCCGGCGCGGGCCGGCGGTTCTTCCCGCGTCGCCCCGCCGCCGCCCCGCCCCGGCGGGACGGTGCCCGGAGAAGCCGTCTGTTGGGCAGTGGGGCGGCTGGGTATCGCCATCTCTCGGAACTCCCGCGCTTGCGGCCGCCGGACGGACGGCCCTGGGGGAGAACGCGCCAACCCGGCCGACGTTGCGGAGAGTCGGCAGGCTAGGCCGTCGGCGGTAATCCGAAGATCGGTCTGGAAGCCGACCGTCGCCGCCCCATATCAGAAGGGACGCCAAGGAGTCATTCTCGCTGATGTCACCTTTGAAAGCCCGCCGCATGGCGGGCTTTTTTTTGGCGGTCAGCGCCTAACGACGCGCTTCCGGCGGAAATATCAGGCTGACCCGCAGCCCCGGCGCATTGTCGTCCAGTTCCAGACGCGCGCCATGCAACGTCGCCACTGCATCGACGAGGCTCAGCCCCAGCCCGTTGCCGGGCGACGCACGGGCGGTGTCAAGCCGGACGAAGCGCTGCAGCACCTTGTCGCGCATGTCGGCCGGGATGCCGGGACCGCTGTCGGCCACCGAGATGCAGGCGGCGCGGCCGGGCGCCGGGCCTTCGAGCACCAGCGAGATGGCGCCGCCCTCCGGCGTGTATTTGATGGCGTTGTCCAGCAGGTTCGAGACCGCCTGTGCCAGAAGCTGGCCGTTGCCGCGCACGGTCGGCTTGCCCCGGACATCCACGCTCAGCCGCTGGTCGCGCTCGTCCGCCACCGGTTCGTAGAGGTCGGCGGCGAGTTCGACCACCTCGGCCAGTTCGACCGGAACGAAATCCTGCCGCTTGGCGCCCGATTCCGCCTCCGCGATCGACAGCAGGGCGCTGAAGGTGGCCAGCAGCCGGTCGGCCTCGGCGATCGTGTCCTGCAGGACGGTGCGGTAGACCTCCGGGTCCTCGGTCTCGTGCAACAGCGCCAGCTCGATGCGGGAGCGCAGGCGGGTCAACGGCGTGCGCAGGTCATGAGCGACGCTGTCGGTGACCTGCCGCATCCCGGTCATCAGCCGTTCGATCCGGTCGAGCATGGCGTTGAGATTGCCGGCCAGCCGGTCCATCTCGTCACCGCCGCCGAAGCGGGGCACCCGGTCGCTCAGGTCTCCGCTCATGATCTGCCGGGTGGTGCGGTTGATCGCCTCGATCCGCCGCATGGCGCCGCGGCTCATCAGCAGCCCGCCCCCCAGCCCCAGCAGGGCGGTGGAGCCCAGAATCCAGCCGAGCGAACGGAACATGCGGGTGCGCAGCTGGTCGATCTCGCTCATGTCGCGGCCGACCAGCAGGCGGAACTGGCCCGGCAGGGTGAAGGTCACGGCCTGCGCGGTCGATGGCCGGTTGGTGACCCCGCCATAGTCGGCGACCTTGAAATGGGTCCAGCCGCTGGCATTGGGCACCGCCGCCGGCCAGCCCGACAGGTTGCCGGCCAGGATCACCCCGGCCGAGGTCGCCAGCAGATAGATGGAGTTGTTGTTGGGAACCGCGCTGCGCGCCCGAACCACATCGACCAGACCGGGCAGGCCGTGGATTCGGTAATGGTCCTGAAGCCCGGCGACCTCCAGCGCGATGGTCTCGCCGATCTCCTGCTCCAGGAAGCCGGCTGTGGTGCGGTAGACCACGCCGAGGATCAGACCGACCGACAGCACGAACATCGCCAGATAGAGCAGCGCCAGCCGGAAGGCCGTTGTCCGCACCAGCCGCAGGCCCGCGGCAAGAAAGCCGTGCAGGCCGCCGGCCGCGCCTTCATGCTTCATACGTCACGCATCGCGAAACTCCCGTCACCCCTCCGCCGCGCGCAGGCTGTAGCCGGCGCCGCGGACGGTGTGGATCAGGGGCGTGGGGAAATCCTTGTCGATCTTCTGGCGCAGACGGGCGATGTGCACGTCGATGACGTTGGTCTGCGGGTCGAAGTGATAGTCCCAGACATTCTCCAGCATCATCGTGCGCGTCACCACGCTGCCGGCGTTGCGCATCAGATACTCCAGCAGCGAGAACTCGCGCGGCAGCAGATCGATGGCCTTGCCGGCGCGCTTGACGCTGCGCGACAGCAGGTCCAGTTCCAGGTCGCCCACCGCCAGCCGGGTCTGCGGCTGGGCCGCCCCCCGGCGACGCACCAGCACTTCGATGCGGGCGAGAAGCTCGGAGAAGGCGAAGGGCTTGGTCAGGTAATCGTCGCCGCCGGCCTTCAAGCCCTTCACCCGGTCGTCGACGCTGCCCAGCGCCGACAGGAACAGGACCGGCGTGTCGTTGCCGGCCGCCCGGAGAACCTGGACCAGCGACAGCCCGTCGCGGCCGGGCAGCATGCGGTCGACGATCATCACGTCGTAATGCTCGGCACCGGCGAGGAACAGGCCTTCCTTCCCGTCGTTGGCGACGTCCACCACATGGCCCGCCTCCTTCAGCCCCTTGGCGAGATAGCTGGCGGCCTGGCGATCATCTTCAATGACGAGAATCTTCATGAGCACGAGTGTAGCCTCCCAAAACAGCCCGGCCAAGCGCAAGCATGCCGCGCCCGGCCGGACTTTCGTCACTCAGGCGTCGGAGCGCCTCAGGCCTTCAGCTTCAGTGCAACGAAGGATTCGTTGCCCTGACGGTTGATCAGCATCAGCAGCGCCTTCTGTCCGGCCTTCTCGGCTTCGGTTACATGGCGGCGGACGTCGGCCGGGCTTTTCACCTCGGCATCGCCGATCCGCTCGATCACGTCGCCTGGACGGATCGGCACGTCGACGCTGCCCGACAGCCCGACCACCACCACGCCCTTGACGTCCTCGGCAATGCCGAGGCGCTTGCGCGCCGCCTGGTCGAGCGGGGCGAGCTTCAGCCCCTTCACCGGCGCGACTTCGGCCTGAGGGCTGGCGCCGTTGCCGCCGTCGGTATCGGCGGACGCGACTTGCGGCTGCTCGCTCAGCCGGTCGATGCGGACCTGCACCGCCGTCTCACGGCCGCCGCGCAGGATCTTCAGTTCGACCGTATCGCCGGGCTTGGTGTCGGCCACGTTGCGGGTCAGGTCGCGCAGGCTGTTGACCGGTTTGCCGGAATAGCTCAGCACCACGTCGCCCTGGCGCAGGCCGGCGCGCTGGGCCGGGCTGTCAGCGGTGACGTCGGCCACCAGGGCGCCCTTGGCGGCGGGCAGGCCGACGCTGTCGGCGATGTCCGGCGTCACCTCCTGGATCTTCACGCCGAGCCAGCCGCGCTCGACCTTGCCGGACTCCTTCAGTTGGGCGACCACCTCCTTGGCGAGGTTGGACGGAATGGCGAAGCCGATGCCGACCGAGCCGCCGTTGGGCGAGTAGATTGCGGTGTTGATGCCGATCACCCGGCCGGCGAGATCGAAGGTCGGACCGCCGGAATTGCCGCGGTTGATGGCGGCGTCGAGCTGGAAGTAATCGTCATACGGCCCGCTGTGGATGTCGCGTCCGCGGGCCGACACGATGCCCTTGGTGACGGTGCCGCCCAGACCGAACGGGTTGCCGACCGCCATCACCCAGTCGCCGACGCGGGTCTTGTCGCTGTCGGCCCAATCGACCGACGGCAGCGGCTTCTTCGGCTCCACCTTCAGCAGGGCGAGGTCGGTCTTGGCGTCGCGGCCGATCACCTTGGCCGGCATGGCGGTTCCGTCCTGCAGGGTGACGGTGATCTCGCTGGCGCCGTCGATGACGTGGTTGTTGGTCACGACGAAGCCGGCCGGGTCGATGATGAAGCCGGAACCGAGCGCCCCGCTCTTGCCGCGCGGCCCCGGGCTCTGGCCGTCCTGATCGCCGTCCGGACCGCCATTGCGGCCCATCTGGTCCTGGAACTGACGGAAGAACTCCTCGAAGGGCGAGCCGGGCGGAAAGCCGGGGATGGCCGGACCGCGCTGCGCCCGCGGTTCGGCCTTGGCCTCCTGCGTCGCGGCGATGTTGACGACGGCTGGGCTGACCTTGGCGGCAAGATCGGCAAAGCTGGACGGCGTGTCCTGCACCATCGTCACGGCCGGCGGCGTGGCCGTCTGCTGCGCATGCGATGACGCCCACCCGGCCAGCGCCGGCACCGTCAGCACCGTGGAGCCCAGCAGCAGGGCGGCGACGGTGCGGCGCAAGCGGTTCGTACGGTTCGGCGTGGTGGAGGGAATGATGGTCATGGCGACGACGCTCCAGTGATGCAGTTCCGGCTGTCCGGTGTTGTCCGCAATCTAGGGTGCCGCCGTTGACCGGCGCCTTGCGACCGGATGAAAGAAATTTCAGGCAGTCTGCCCGCCCTGTCCCCAGGGCCTATTCCCCCAGCAGGTGCAGCGCGATCTCGCGCCGGTGCGGTCGGGCCCGGTGTTCGAACAGGTAGATGCCCTGCCAGGTGCCCAGCACAAGTTCCCCCTCCATCACCGGAATCGACAGGCTGACGCCGGTCAACGCGGAGCGGATATGCGCGGGCATGTCATCCGGCCCTTCGGTGGTGTGGTCGTAGAGCGAGGCATCCTCCGCCACCAGCCGCTGGAAGAAGCGCAGCAGGTCGGCCTGCACGTCGGGATCGGCGTTCTCCTGGATGGTCAGGGAGGCCGAGGTGTGGCGGCAGAACACCGTCAGCAGGCCGGTCGTCATACCCTGCTCGGCCACCCAGCGCCGCACCGGGGCCGTCACCTCGACCAGTCCGGTGCCGCGGGTGGCGATCGTCAGCATGGTGGCGGCTTGTCGCATGGGATCCGTTCTCCTGGTGGCGTTCAGCGGCTTGGCTCCGGCCGCAATCAATACCAGATGTGTCTGCCCGGCCGGTGCGCCGGGATTGCGACAGAGCGGGATTGCGAAAGAGGAAGACGGCGCATGGACATCACCGGCACCCACAGCGTCCCCGGACCGCGCGACCGCGTCTTTGCGGCGTTGTGCGACCCGGCGGTGCTGATGCGCTGCATCCCCGTGCTGGAAGAGATGGAGCGGCTGTCCCCCACCGATTATTCCGCGCGGGTGCGCACCACGCTGGGGCCGATGAAGGCCCGCTTTGCCGGCCGGCTGAAACTGGAGCCGGAGGACGGCCTCCACCGCTACAGGCTGATCGCACAGGGCAACGGCGGGCTGGCCGGCGCCGTCAAGGGCGAGGCGCTGGTGGTCCTGGAGGAGGATGACGGCGGCCGCACCCTGCTGACCTACAGCCTGACGGTCGCACTGGGCGGGGCCGTCGGCCGGCTGGCGGTGAAGCTGGTTCAGGCCAAGACCGACCGGGTGCTGGCCGCCTTCTTCGAGCGCTTCGCCGAGGAGATCGACGCCCGTCCCGAATGAGGCGATGGCCGGCACGATGCCGCATTGCCTTGCGGCGGAATGCCGCAGGCCAGCGGCGGGAAGATCGCCTTTCGCACATGCAGCATCCTGGGTCAGGATAGCAGGCGTCGCGGGTGCTTCCAGCCGGTGGAGATGGACATGTCCAAGCTCTCAGCCCATTCGCCTGCCTGCGCTCCGGACCGCATTGACCCGGACGATCCCGCCGCCGACCGCATGATCTTCGACCGCATCCTGGCGCTCGCCGCTGCGGACGGGGCGCGGGCGATGCCCCGCGCACTCGCCCTGATCAAGGCCGACCTTGCGGAGATGGTCGCCCGCCACGCCCCGCATTACGCCGCCGCCGTCGCATCCTTTCCCGCCGAGGCCGAAGCCGGGGAGGATGCCATCGAGGAAGCCGACCTGCGCGCCTTTCTGATCGAACATGGTGCGCGGGGGGCGGACGAGGAGCGCTGGCTGGCCGCCATCCTGGCCCGCCGGTCGCTGGAGCCGAACCATCTCTGGCAGGATATGGGCTTCCACGACCGCGGCGAACTGAACACGATGTTCCGCCGCCATTTCCCGGCGCTGGTGGCGCTGAATTCCGGCGACATGAAGTGGAAGAAATTCTTCTACCGCCAGCTTTGCGAGCGCGAGGGGCTGATGCTGTGCAAGTCGCCCAACTGCGACGTGTGCGACGATGTGGAGACGTGCTTCGGGGACGAGAGCGGCGATCCTCTGGCGGCCCTGTCACGCCTCGCCCGCGGCGGATGAAGGGATTCAACGAGGCTGGGCGCCCAGATCCTCGAAGGCCAGCCCCTTGTCGGTGCGGCGGAAACGCCCCTTTCCGTTGACGGTCAGCGGCGGCTGCCCCGGCTGCGGCACGAAGGTGGCGGCATAGTAGCAGTCATACTGGCCGCTGCCGTCCTGCCCGTTCTTCAGCTTCGCCTCGACGCAGCCCTGCTTGCGGAAATTGTCGAAGGCGCGGAAGGCGGCATTCCCCTGCCGCTCCAGCGTGCGGCGGGTGTGCGCCTCCACCAGCTTGCGCATGTCGCCCTCGGACGGCTCGCCCGAGCAGGCCGTCAGGATCAGCGCAAGCGTGACAATGCCCGGACCCGGCCTCACCGTCCCCCCAGCAACCTGTCCATCCGCTCCTTCAGCGCGGCATAGGAGGGGGGCTTGACCACGAAGCCGTTGACGCCCAGCGCCATCGCCTGTTTCACGATCTCGGATTCGGTGTGGTTGGTCAGGAAGACCACCGGGGCGCGAGGGTTGGCGGCCTCGGTGCTGGCGCGCAGATGAGCAAGGAACTGGAGACCGGTGACCGGCTTCATGTCGATGTCGCAGACGATCAGGTCGGGGTTGACGCGGATGCACTCATACATCGCCGATTCGCCGTTGTCGGCCTCGGCGACATCGCGGAAGCCGATCTGGCCCAGGATCTGGACGATGGTGCGGCGGACGAAAGGCTGATCCTCCACGACCAGGATGCGGTAGCGGGAGTAGTCGACCGTCTGCTTATCCATCCCCGATCCTCCAGCCAATTCGCCGCCATCCACTGATACCGTCCGAGCCGACGGCGGGCAACCGAAGGCCGGTTACCGGCGTGTGGAATATGGTTTTAGATCTGTAAATTATTCGACAATCTGCATCGGGCCGACCTCATCTCCCCGGCGCGGCACGGCCGGGGAACAGGCGCTCCAGCACGGCACACAACCGGTCCATGGTCAGCGGCTTGTGCAGGCAATCATTCATTCCGGCGGCGCGGCACTGGGCGTCGTCGCCGGCATCCGTGCCGGCTGTGAGTGCCACGATCGGCACGCGGCCCGCCTCGCCCGGCAGCGCGCGGATGGCGCGCGATGCCTCATGGCCGTCCATCACCGGCATCTGCACGTCCATCACGATCAGATCGAACCGCCGTTCGGTCGCCGCCGCCACTCCCTGGGCTCCGTCCTCCGCCGTCGTCACCACATGGCCCAGCGCCTTGAAGAAACCGGCGGCGACCAGCCGGCCGATCGGGTTGTCCTCCACCAGCAGGACCGAAAGGGCGCCAGGCTGCGCGGCGCCACGGGAAGGCAACTGCACGGGGATTCGCGCGGTCAGCCAGCCCCCGGCGCCGTCGTTCCCAGCCGCACCGGCACCAGCGTCCGCGAAAAGGCGCCCGCCCAGACACCGGACCTGCGGTCCGGCCGCCGCCAGCGCCAGCGGGCACAGCCGCGGCGCCCCCCGACGGCGGACGATCAGCTCGGCCGCCTCCCCGGCCATCTGAAGCGACAACGACAGTTCCGCCCCCGTCTCAGCCGTCAGGAGGACCAGCAGGGAGCGCAAGCTGCCGGCATCGCCGATGAAATGTCGGTCGTCGTCCGTTTCCATCGCGACCGCCGTCATCCCTGCCACCAGATCGCCGAGAGTCAGCGTTTCCACCGTTGGCTTTTCCGGCTTCGTCGAATGCAGGGCCGACAGCGTCGCGCGGAGGGTGCTGCCCGCCGCCTTCACGGCGGCCAGCCGGTCCCTCTGGCTCGGCAGCAACGGCGACTCCAGCGCAGCAGCGGTCAGCGCCAGCATGGGCCCGAGCGCAGCCTCCACCACGGCGACGTCCGTATCGGACACCCCGCCGGCCTCGCCCCCAGACTTGTCCTCCGCCTTGCCCCCTGCCTTGCCCCCTGCCCGCTCCGCATCGGCCAGGGCCGCACGCAAGCGGTTCTCCCGCGCCTGACGCCGACGGGCGGCGGCAACGGCGCGGCGCAGGGCGGCGGCATCGCCAGCCGGCAAGGCATCCTGCGCACCGGCCGCGATGAGGGATGCCGCGGCATCCTCCTGCCCATCCGGCAACAGCACCAGCACGGCGGGCACCGGGT